>NZ_AP028056.1:2569575-2890772 GCF_030297015.1 Brooklawnia propionicigenes
GGACGCCCAGTGCCCGTTCCAGCAGGTAGTCGGCCAATTCGGGATTGCGCGGCAGGATCGGCCCATGGGGATAGGCGGCGACCACCTGGTCCTGCAGCGCCCCGTCGAAACCGTCGGAGCCGTTGCCGACACCCACCACAACCTTCGCCAGCGGTGTCGCATCCGATCCCAGCTCGGTGAAACCCCCATGGTTCTCGAATCCGGTGATCAATGACATGGAGCCGTCCGGCTTCGTCCACTGGGTCAAGATCTCACCCACGGCACGCTGATCGCCGCGGCGGGTTTCCACGTCCAGCAGCCCCAACCCGGCGAACACCTCATCGTTGTCGCCAACCGTGAACGAGTGCCCGCACAGCTGATACCCGGCACAGACCGCAAACAGCACGCCACCAGCATCCAGACCACGATGCAGTCCCCGGTCTTCTTCGAGAGCCTTCACCGCGGCGATCTGGGCCCAGTCCTCGCCGCCGCCCAGCAGATAGATCAGGCCATCGTCGGGCACCGGGTCGCCGGGCTCGACCATGATCAGCTCGGCATCGATGCCGCGCCACACCAGGCGTTTGACGAGCACCATCGCATTGCCGCGGTCTCCGTAGATGCCGAGCAGCGACTGATAGACGACGACGATCTTGTGGGTCATTTCAGCTCCACCCCTCCCATGTGACACAGCCGTAGGAACGCCGAATAGGTGCTCAACACATCGACGGTGCCCTCGAACGGGCCCTTCAGCGCCTCCGCCATGTCGGGAATCACCTCATGCTCGACCTCGGCATAGCTCAACCGCAGTGCCAGGTCGGTGGCTCTCGGCCCTGTGGCGATCACCCGGCGTCCGCGCAGCTTCTCGTACTCGACGTCCCACATCCAGCTGACATCGGTGCCGTCGGCGATCGCCGAATCGACCGCCAGGATCACCGGGTCGGTTGCCATCACCAGCAGCGACTCCGCCCAGCCCGCGGGGTTCTTGGCCAGCACCAGCCTGGCCCTGGTGTCGCCATAGCTGCCGATGGCGAAGCGTCCAGCAGGCGCCTGGACGGTCCGCATCCCGCGCAGCGCGATCGGTTCGTAGACACCCATCTCGACCGCGGCAGCCAGCGCGCAAGCCGCGTTTCCCTGATTGAAGCGACCGGGGACCTGCAGATCGAGAGGCCAGCGCTCGCCGTCGGCCTCGATCACCTCGCCGCCTTCGACCCGATAGTCGGGCTGGTGTTCGCCCAGCGGGCAGCCGGGACAGTTCCAATGCCCGGCACAGTCGTATTCGAGGATCGTCCCGCACTGCGGGCACAGCGCAGCATCCTGGGTCCAGCCGGTGGACATGTCGACCCAGATAACCTTGCGGGCCGCCTCCGCCGACCAGGTGACCAACGGATCCTTGGCGTTCGCGACAACCGTCGGGCCCTGCTCACCGGCCGCGATGAGCGCCTTGCGCCACTTCTTGCCGAGCGCGTTGATCTCGTGGTGACGGTCGAGCTGGTCGCGGCTGAAGTTCAGCATGATCAGCACCTCGGGATGGCCGTAGGCGATCACATCGGGTACCACCTGCTCGTCGACCTCGAGAATCGCAATCGGGGCCTTCGGACGCGTGGACATCGCGGAGACCACCCCCTCGCGCAGGTTCGCGCCGTCCGCATTGGTCACCACATCGCGCGGATCGGCCACCGAAGCGCGCAGCGCTGCGGTAAGCAGGTGCGTCGTGGTGGTCTTGCCGTTGGTGCCCGAGATCACGCCGATCCGCTTGCCGACGAGCAATTCCTTGAAGTAGCCGGGGTAGATGCGCATCATCAGCGCGCCCTTGATGGACGCACCGCTGCCGCGTCCGCTCACCCGGGAGGCGACGGCGGCCGCATTGCCCACCGCGTACGCGATCGGTAGGCGGATCGAGTTCACGACTCCGCGGGAGCGGATGCCTGCTGCCAGCTGACTCATGCGGTTTGCCACGTGGCCATTCTGACAGACCGCACCGACACCACGCCGAAGCCGCCGGTCCGGGTCACCCAGTGGGCGCGGCTTGACGCGCTGTCAGGACAGGGCGATCACCTGGACGAGCAGGATCTTCACCACAGTCCCCAGCGCGAACAGCGCGCCATAGGCGGAGTCGATGCGTTCATCGTTGACCAGCGAGTTCGCATAGCTCAGAACTGCCGGCTGTCCCACGAATCCGGCGAACCCGCCGACCGCGCGCTGCGCGGACAATCCGATCAGCCGGGCCCCGGCCAGCAGGATCGCCCCACCGAGGACGAGGCTGACCGCCGACAGCCCGACCAGCTTCAGGCCGGTGATCGATAATGCCTGCGAGACGAAGGCAGGCCCGGTGGCCAGCCCGACGCAGGCGAGGAAGATCATCAGGCCGATCTGGCGCAACAAGGCGTTGATGTTCTGCGGCAGATCCCAGCGGAACGGGCCGGTGCGGTGCAGTGAGCCCAGCACCATACCGACGATCAGCGGCCCCGCGGCGGTGCCGAGCTGGAAGGTGATGCCGCCGGGCAGGGGCACCGCGATGGCTCCGGCGAGCAGCCCGAGCGCGATACCCAGGCCCAGGGTGAGCGCGTCCACCTGCGAGATGCGGGCCTCCGAATCGCCGAAGAAATCCTGGGCGTCGCTGAGACGTCCGCGCGGCACGACGCACAGGACGCGGTCGCCGGGCTGAATGATCAGGTCGTCGGTGGCCAGCATGTCGAGGTCGCCACGGCGCACCCGGGTGACGATGCCGTCAAGATGGTGACGGACGTTGATCTCGCCGATGGAGCGTCCGGCGAGGTGCGGATTGGAGACCACGAAGCGGCGGAAGTCGACATCGCGGCGATTCTCGGTCAAGGTAGCCGAACTGGGGTAACCGAGGTAGTCAACGGCGGTCTTCACGTCGTCGGGCATGCCGACGACCAGGACGATGTCGCCATCGTGCAAGCGGTCCGCGCGGGTCATCAGCCGCATCTCGCCGTGGCGGCGCAGGTAGCTCATCCGGATGTGGTTGGGCCAGCCCGGAATCTCCGAAATCTCGGTCTCACGGGTCACATGGGTGCTGGTGGCGGTGATGCCCGCCTCGGCCATTGAGACGTTGTCGCGTTTTCCCGGCCAGCGTTTGGTGGCGACCATCGCGACCATGACCAGCGCGACGACCACACCGGTGGGGTAGGAGACTGCATAGCCGACCAGGGTGTCAGGTGAGCCATCGGTGGCTTTCAGGGCGGCATCGATGGCGGGGGAGG
Organism: Brooklawnia propionicigenes; assembly: GCF_030297015.1. NCBI lineage: Bacteria > Bacillati > Actinomycetota > Actinomycetes > Propionibacteriales > Propionibacteriaceae > Brooklawnia > Brooklawnia propionicigenes. Next base: position 2,572,779 of record NZ_AP028056.1, read on the forward strand.
TGAGGACACCGGCGAACAGGCCGGAGATGTGGGAGGAACTGAGCCCGATCAGGTGGCCGACGCCGATCCCGAAGCCGGCCATCACCACCAGCCCGACGATGCCGGCGAGCATCAGCGCCCACTGGCGTTTCAGGTCCGAGAGAAAGGTGGATCCGGCGGCCAGTCCGACGGCGTAGCAGAACAGCACGACGCCGAGGGCCTTGACCAGGTCCATGCCCTGGCTGAGGCGCGGATCGAGCATGCCGACCAGCAGGCCGACGAACAAGGCGCCGGCAGCCCCGAAGCGCAAAGGCCCGAACTTGATCTGCCCGAACAGCGCGCCCAGAGCGAGGACACCCATGATGGTGACCAGGGGATTGGACGCCAAGAATTCGATCATCGTGTGTTCCTTCGCTGAGGTGGCACGATCCTACTGGTTCACGGTGGGGGTCTCCCCGCCGTTGGCCAGTGGTGCTAGCGCTGTTCCGGTGGCCGATCGGTGGGCCAGTAGTAGCTGTCCGGACGCGACCTCGCGCCGAAGATGGCCTGGCCGACGCGCACGCAGGTCGAACCTTCCTCGATGGCGATCTCGTAGTCCCCGGACATGCCCATGGACAGATCCCCGGGCCCGATCAGGTCGGGATCGGTCTCGCGGATCTGATCGCGCAGCTCGCGCAGCAGCACGAAGCACTCGCGCACCCGCTGCGTGTCGGCGCTGAACACGGCCAGAGTCATGAGCCCCCGCACCCGCAGTGACTCGAACGCCGGCAGTTTGCGCAAGAACCCGGCGACATCTTCGGGAGCCAGCCCGTACTTCTGTTCCTCGGCCGACGTGTTCACCTGGACGAAGACGTCAAGGCTGCGCCCGGCCGATTGCAGCCTGCGGTCCAGGGCTTCGGCCACCCGGTGACTGTCGAGGGCCTGGAATTCCGAGGCGAACGCCGCGACATCCTTGGCCTTGTTGGTCTGCAGATGGCCGATCACCGACCAGGCGATGTCGAGGTCAGCGAGGTTCTCCGCCTTGCGTTTTGCCTCTTGAACCTTGTTCTCGCCGAGCTGATGGCAGCCGGCCTGCACCGCATGACGAATGCGCTCCTCGGAGACCGTCTTGCTGACCGGAAGCAGACGAATCTCGGATTCGTCGCGTCCGGCGCGCTGGGCGGCTGCCGCCATCGTGGCGTGGACCGCCGCGAGACGGGTTCGGAAGTCCTCGACGGATTGCGCCTGCGGATACTGCGCTGGGCTGGGAGTGTCTGCATTGGCTGCGGGCATCGTTCTTCTTTCTTCGATCTCTGGGATCAGACAACTCCAACCCTGGCAGGATGCCAAATCCGGCGCGCTGCCGGTCCGGCATCAGTCCCGGTGTCTGCTACTCGCTGCGCAGGGCCTCAACCGGATCCTTGCGTGAGGCCGCCGACGACGGGATCAGCCCGGCCAGGAAGGTCAGAGCCATACTGATGAGCACCAGGATGACACCGGCCTGCCAGGGCAGCTTCGCCACATTGGCGATGTTGAACTTCGATTCGACGATGATGTTCGTCGGGATCGTCAGCAGAATCGTGAACATGATGCCCACTACTCCCGCCACGAAACCGACGATGAGTGTCTCCGCATTGAAGACCCAGCGGATGTCGCGTTTGCTGGCTCCGATGGAGCGCAGAATGCCGATTTCCTTCTTGCGTTCCAAGACCGAGATGTAGGTGATGACGCCGATCATGATCGACGAGACCACCAGCGAGATCGCCACGAAAGCAACGAGCACATAGCTGACGACGTTCACGATGTCGGTCACCGATGACATCAGGGTGCCCACGACGTCGGTGAAGGTGATGACCTTGTCATCATTGCCGGCGTCTTTCATGCGCTGGTTGTAGTTGTCCAGCACATTGATGACCTGGGTCTTGCTCTCGAAATCGATTGGATAGATGTTGATGCTGAACGGCTTCGCGAAATCGGCATAGCCGAGCTTCTGGAGGTTGTTGTCGAAGGTGTTCTGTCCGGTGGTCACCATCGACATCATGAGCTGGGTGAGCTCTTGTTCGTCCAGGTTGAAATGGAAGGCGTTTTGAAACGCTTGAGGATCAATGCTCATGGCGTTCGACATGTTGGTGGTGAGCTGGCTCATCGCGGACTGGATGGCGCTACCGATCTGGGCGCTGAGCGCGGTGCTGAGCTGCTCTTGCAGGGCCGTGCCGAACTGAGCGGAGATCTGGCTCATGAACGTCGTCATGACCTGCTGCATGTAGTCGCTGAGCACGGTCTGCAGCTGCGTCTGAAGGCTGTCCAGGTCGATGATCCCACCCGCTTGCTCGACCAGTTCCTGCCCGGCATCGGAGGCGATGAACAGCGGGAAGTTCGTTTGTGCATCAGTGGGGTCGGCATCATTGCTGATGCAGAAGTCGAGATAGCCGCGGATGAGTTCACCGGCGACTTCACGCGCCAGGTCGGTGTCGACATCGTCCAGACTGAAATCGAGCTGGCCGATGATGCTTGCGATATCCAGTTCGGGCAGCGACGAGGTATCGATCTGCATGGCGGACAGATCCATCGCGGACGTGTCGAGGCCCAGACCGGAAAGATCGAGATTCAACCCCGACAGATCCATCGAGAGCGCCGACTGGTCGAATGTGAAAGCCGCGGCGAGAGCGTTCTCGTCCACGGTCATCAGCGAACTCATATCGAAATCGCTGTTCTGCGGATTTTCCGCCTCGTCGGCGAAGGTGCGTCCGGAAAAGATGTTCACGTCCGGATCGGCCAGCTGCTTCTGGACGATCTGGGTCTGGGCTGCCTCGTTGATCAGGTGGGTGGTCAGATCGGGTGTGTAGTACAGGCCCGGGGTGAGTGCCGTCGCGGTTGTCCCGCTCCTCGGCTGGACGATGCCGGAGATGTGCAGTTCCTCACCGCTGTTCACGAGATTTCGCATGAAATCGGTGTCGGAACTCTTATCGGTCCAGACATTGTAGGTCGGGTCGAACGCATAGTAATCGGCGGCATTCACCATCTTGAACGCCACATTCATGATCTCGTCGTAGCTGAACGTCTTGTTCCCGTCGGTCGGGGTGACGATCGGTTCGTCATTGATCAATTGCTGCACCATGGAGTCCAGTTCGGCGGGATCGCGAAGGCCCATGGCGTACAGCATGAAATCGCTCACCCCGCCGTTGTCGGTCAGCACCACGACGATCTCGTCGTAGCTGGTCGGCCAGTGGCCGGCGACAACGTCGTACTGCGGCTCGACTAGTGAGGTGTCCCCGACCATCTCGTTGAAGACGTTGGTGCTCATGTTCGCGGCCATCAGACTGTTCGCGGACGCGCCGGAGCCGAACCCGAGGGCGGAGAACGTCGTGTCGGGATTCACCTGCCGCACCTTGTCGGTGGTGTCCGGACTGAAGATCTGCGGCGTCACGTTGTACAAATAGTGAATCGCGTTCACATAGTCATTGATATTCCCGCCATTGCCGTCCAGGTATTCTTTGAGCGCGGCGAGATCGTTCGATCCGATGCTGGCGAACATATTCGTCAGCATCTGGATCTCGTGAACATCCCCGTCCGAGCCCGAGGTGTCCTTGCCCGAATCGGGACCCATATCGGACGAAAGAGCAAGCATGGACGTCATGTCCATGCCCTGGCTCTGGATAGTGAGCGGATAGACCGAGAGAGTGTCTTCTTCAATGCTCTTGATGTAGTCATTGACACCGGTGGCCAGCGCCAAGATCGCGGCGATACCGATGATGCCGATGCTCCCCGCGAAGGAAGTCATCAGCGTGCGGCCCTTCTTCGTCATGAGATTGTTGAAGGACAATGCGATCGCGGTCAAGAACGACATCGAAGTCTTCTTGACGTCCTTCTCACTCACCCGCATGTCGCCGGTGGACGGGTCGAACGGATTGGTGTCGCCGACCACGACGCCGTCGCGCAGATTGACGATGCGGTTGGCGTACTGTTCGGCGAGTTCGGGGTTGTGGGTGACCATCACCACCAGGCGATCGTCGGCGATCTGGGTCAGCAGCTTCATGATCTGGACGCTGGTCGTCGAGTCGAGCGCGCCGGTCGGTTCGTCGGCCAGCAGGATCTCGGGATCATTGATGAGTGCGCGGGCGATGGCGACCCGCTGCATCTGGCCGCCGGAAAGCTGATTCGGACGCTTGTTGATATGGTCGCCCAGCCCGACCTCGCGCAGGGCTGTGATCGCCCGCTCCTTGCGTTCGGCGGGAGAAACACCGGACAGCGTCAGCGCGAGCTCGACATTGGCCAAGACGGTCTGGTGGGGGATCAGGTTGTAGCTCTGGAAGACGAAACCGATCCGGTTGTTGCGGTAGGTGTCCCAGTCGCGGTCCTTGTACTGCTTGGTCGAGATGCCATCGATGACCAGGTCGCCGGAGTCGTAGTGATCCAGACCTCCGACGATGTTGAGCATCGTCGTCTTGCCTGAACCGGACGGCCCCAGAACGGCGACGAATTCGTTGTCGCGGAACGCGATCGACACATCGTCGAGTGCCACCTGTGTGAAGTCCGCAGTCGTATACGACTTACGAACATTCGACAGTTGAAGCATGCCCTAGCCTTTCTGGGCCGACATCACCTCGCCAGGATTGCGGGAGCAGTCTGAGCGGGTGCGGCGGCCTTCAGCGCGCGGTTCCGGATTCCTCCGGGACCCTGCCCATGAACCGGATCCCCTCGTCGCCTGCACGTCATCGGCACGTTCGAGCCGATGACTGTCATGTCGTCCGTACCCCCGACATATCGTGGTGATCCCGGTTCTGATGAAACCTGAATGCACGTTCACTTTAGCTTCGGCTGCCAAGCAGGGGACGACCGGTCTTGGGACTGACTACAGGCCCAAACGACTCTCGCAACAGGACCTAGCGCTTGTCCGGATCAGTCGTCGTGGCTGATCCGCCGGCCTCATCGCTCAAGCGAGGTTCGGTGCGCAACTCCGGACGCAAACCCGACTTGTCCGCGTAGAAGGCGCGGATGCGATCCATGTCGGCGGAGACATCCGCAGTGAGCCGGAGGGTCTCACCGAGCCCGCAGGTCCGGCTCGGGCGGTCGACGTAACCGAGCGTGACGGGAACCTGCGCCGCGAGAGCGATGCGATAGAACCCGCTGCGCCAGGTGGTGCCGGAGCTGCGGGTGCCTTCCGGGGTGACCACGAGCACGAGATCCGGATCGGCGCGCATCTCGGAGACCAGGGTGTCCACCAGACCCGCCGGGTTCGCCCGGTCGACCGGGATACCGCCGAGACCCCGCATGATGGGCCGGCGCCAGCCGGCGAACAATGACTTCTTGCCGAGCCATCGCAGCCTCAGCCCTTCGCTCCACGCGATGCAGAGCATGAAGACGAAGTCCCAGTTGGACGTGTGCGGAGCCCCGATCACGATCCGGGAGCCCTCATATCGTGGCGATTCCGGAACATAGGTCCACCGGCTGAGCCTCCAGAAGATCCGAGCGATTCCGCGCCGGATCGGCATCGGTGAGCGTCTGGTGGCCACTGGGCGAGTATTCACGACATGAAGGTAGCAGTGCACCTGGTGATCTGCCTTGTGGCCCGCAAGAATTCACTCCTGCTGGTCAGGACGCCCGGGTGCGGGTCATAAGACGCTGTCGTCCACGGTTTCTCCCGATTGCTCGGGTCTGATCCACTCGCTCAGATCGAAGCCCTGCTCGCGTGCGGCCTCCAGATACTTTGCCTCGATCTCGGGTGGGACGGTCGCCGTGCGTGACAACAGCCACAGGTATTTGTGGTCGGGCGTGCCGACCAGAGCGTAACGGTAGTCGTCGTCGATTTTCAGTACCCAGTAGTTGGCTCGCGCGAAGGGAATCCACCGCAACGACGGGGGCAGGAAGCTCACTCGTAGCCGGCCCTCATGCCCGTCGTCGGGAACGGCACGGCCGATAGCCTGGCTCGGCTTGCCGTTGTCATCGAGGCAGCGGTTGTCGACCCGAACCGTGCCGTCGTCTCGCAGTGAGTACTGGGCAGTGATGTTGCGGGCATGAAGGTCCTCGAACCGCAGTGGCAGCCGGCCGATCTCGAACCAGCGGCCGAGGTATCGCTGGAGGTCGAGGCGCTCGACCGAGGTGACCTGCGTTTCCGCAGGGTGGGTGTCGTCCATGCGAGTTCCTTTCGACGCTGAGATGATCCCCACGCTACCCGCCCCCACAGCGCGGCCCACGAGGCGCAACGGCGACCCGCTACGCAGTCCTGACTTGCGCAGACCTGACTTGCGGGCCGGTCACTTCTTCGAGGCGGCGAATGCTGCCGCTCGGTCGAGTCCACCGTGCTCCAGTCCGGCCAGCCCGGATTGCCCGGCCCAGACCTGCCGTTCGTGCCGGCTCACCTCGACGCGGAGGTGTCCGGTGAGGTGCTCGATCGCGCCGGGGACCGCGCGCCGTTGCCCGACCAGCGGCACCGGCAGCAGGTGGGCATCGCTGAGCGGGGCATGGGCCTGGACGCTGACGGCCCAGCCGAGCGAGCGTCCCTCCAGAACCCAGTGCTCATCGCCGACGTCGGCCCGCACCGGTGAGGTGACCGGATTTCCCAGCCGCAGCAGCCGGCCTCCGGGCAGCCGTACGACGAGCCCGGTCACCTCGGTCTGCAGCGGGCCGGCGACGACCTGGCCGCCGGCGAAGGCCACACACGCGTCGGGCTCGGAGAAGCCTTGTGCCTGACCCCACCACCAGGAATCGGGAAAGCCGGCCCGGCCCCAGTTCTTCTCGCCGTAGACCTGAGCGTCGGAGAAGTCCCAGCGGTGGTCGCCGGCGAGCACCGTCCCGGACGCTCGTCCGCCCAGCAGCCACGGGTGCCAGTACTGATTGAGTCCCGGGATCAGCTGAAACCAGCTCGAGCCGCCGAACGGCCGATGGGAAGGCCAGCGGACGAGCCCGTCCAGGCCGATGTCGAGGCGGGCGTCGGCGCCGAGATCGACCACGACTCGCCTATCCGATCCGAAGAAGGATGCCTGCGGATCGGCCGCTCGCGCCCCCAACCCGCCGCGTCGGGCCTCGGCGCCGGCGATGATCGCCTGACGCCAGAACCCGTCGGAGGTGCCGAGCCCGGCCAGCGCCCAGCAGCCGGTGTCATCGGTCTGGATCCCGATGAGCGCGATGACGACCCGGTGGGTCGCAGGATCGGTGATCCGCCAGTAGTAGCCCTCCATGGCGACCCCGTGGGCCCGCTCGGGGCGTCCGAACGGCCAGTCGGCGCCCCAGCCGCGGTAGCCCAGCCCAGAAGAGCGGTGCCTGCCGGCCGGACGAGCAGGTTCGCCTCCGACCGGCGGCGAAGTCGGAGCCGGGCGGGATGCCAGGTCGGGCTGGGATTGAGGAGTGTCGGCTGCCATGCCTGATCCTCCCATCACATCGGCCCACGAGGCCGCGGTGCGTCGAGCGAGCCACTCTCTCGGCGTCGAGTGCCCCTGCGGCATGGTCTTCGTTTCGCCGCCCAGCCACAAAGAATCGCGGCGGCTCCCGAACCGGTGGGAGCCGCCGCGATTTCTTGGTAGTTGCGGTGGAACGGCGTGAACGTGGATCGTGGTGAAGAACCTGAACTCAGTTCACTTCACATTCTGGGTTTACTTGACGTTCTGGGTCTTGCCGTCCTCGACACCGACGAAGTAGTCCTCCGACAGACCGAAATCGGTGAGGATCTTCAGCAGCGTGCCGTCCTCCTTCATGTCGTTGAGAGCCGCGTTGACCTCGGCGAGGAAGTCCTCGTCCCCGAAGCGGACGGCCGAGCCGATCTGGCCAGCGGCCTCCGGGGTGTAGGGAGTCACCAGGCGGAGGTTGAGTGAACTGTCCTGCGCGAGGGTGTAGCCGGCGACGATACCGTCGGTCACCACGGCATCCACCTTGTGCAGGTTCACGGCGGTCATGAGGTTGGACTGGTTGTCGTAGGACACCAGGTCGCCGATCTGGCCCGCGTCGTGCCAGGCCTGCGCGGTCTCGAAGAATGCGGTCCCGGGCTGGGCGCCGACCGACTTGCCCACGAGGTCAGCCTTCGACTGGATCGGCGAATCCTTGGGGACAACGAGTGCTTCGCCTTCCTGGTACCACTTGTCGCTGAACGCGGCGACCTGAAGGCGCTCGTCCCGGACATACATGGCGTCCACCACCATATCGATATTGCCGTTGTTGAGTTCGACGAGCAGGTTGGAGAAGTCGATGACCTTCATCTCGGTCTCGGGGATCCCCAGCCGCTTGTTGATCTCGGTGAGGATGGCGATGTCGAGACCCGACAGCTCGCCGGTGTTGGCGTCGATGTAGGAGAACGGTGCATCGTTGGAAGAGCCGATGATGATCTTGCCGCGGCTCTTGATCTGGGTCAGCAGGGCCGACTCGCCGGCTACCGAAGCGCTGTCGGCGGAGGTCGGGGTCTCCGTGGTGATGGTGCAGGCAGACAAGGCGGTCAGCAGGGCTGTGAGAGCGACCGCCGTCGCAATGCGGCAGGAGCGGAGGAGTTTCATGATGACTGCTTTCGGTTGGGGCCCGTAGGGCGCTGGAACATCGGGGATTTATCGGGGCCGTTGGAGTCTGTGCTCGAGGTATTTGGCGGCCTGGGACAGTGGGATCGACAAGACGAGATAGACCAGGGCGAGGATGGTGTACGCCTCGACCGTGAGGAAGGTCTGGGACGCGAAGGTCCGGGTCCGCAGGAGCAGTTCCTGGACGGAGATCATGGCCAGCAAGGACGTGTCCTTGATCATCATCACGAGGTAGTTGCCGAAGACCGGGATGGAGTTGCGCAGGGCCGGCGGAATGATGAACCGGAACAAGACCTGGGCCTCATTGAAACCCAGCGCGAGACCGGCCTCCCGTTGCCCGGGATCGACCGCGACGATCGCGCCGCGGATCACCTCCGACAGGTAACACCCGTAGTTGATGGCGAATCCGATGATGCCGCTGGTGCTGGCTGCGATCTGCACGTTGATGTTCACTCCGAACAACATCGAGGCAAATCCGGCGATCAGCATCGGAACGACGTAGTAGATGTAGAAGAACTGGACGAGTAGCGGGGTTCCCCGGATGATCTCGATGAAGCCGATGAGGATGACGTTGAGGACCCGGTTGTGGGACAGCCGTCCGATCGCCAGCACCAGGCCGACGACAAGCGAACTGAGAAACCCGACGATTGTGATGTAGAGGACGATGCCGACACCGTCCAGCAGGCTCGGCGCCAGGGCAGCGAATGCTCGGCCGAAGTGGAGTTCCATGTCGTCCCCCTAGAGAATGCGGGCCAGGAAGGCCCGGGTCCGGTCGTTGCGAGGGTTGCCGAAGATCTCCTCCGGCGTCCCCTCCTCGACGATGTAGCCCTGGTCCATGAAGATCACGCGGTGAGCAACCTCGCGCGCAAACCCCATTTCGTGGGTGACGACGAGCATCGTCATGCCCTCGCGGGCGAGTTGCTTCATGACGGCCAGGACATCCCCCACGAGCTCCGGGTCGAGGGCTGACGTGGGCTCGTCGAACAGCAGCACCTCGGGTCGCATCGCCAAAGCCCGTGCGATGGCAACCCGCTGCTGCTGGCCACCCGACAAGGTGTTCGGGTAGGCGTCGGCCTTGGATTCCATGCCGACCTTGCGCAGGTACTCCATGCCCTGGAAGTGAGCGGTCCCCCGCGGCAGCCGCAGCAGCCTTTGTGGCGCATAGGTCACGTTCTCCAGCACCGTTTTGAGGGGGAAGAGGTTGAATCGCTGAAACACCATGCCCACCTTCTGACGGTAGGAGGGAGTGTCGCGGCCCAGCCGGGTGATGTCCTGGCCCTCGAACAGGATCGCGCCGTTGGTGGGCCGCTCCAGCAGGTTGACACAGCGGAGCATGGTGCTCTTGCCGGATCCGGACGGGCCGATGACGACGACAACCTCGCCGCGCTCGATGTTGATGTTGATGTCGCGCAGCACTTCCAGGTCGCCGAAAGACTTGGATAGGTTCTTGATCTCCAGCATGCTCATGCCGTCGCCTCCTTCTCGGCAGGTCGCCGATGGTGGGATTGCTAACAATGTGCGGGTTGGCCGCATTGGGGCGTGCCTCTTCCTGGGGACGGAAAGCGGGCTCTCCGGGTTTGTTGGTGCGGCGTCCCGGGCGCCATCTTCAGCAGTCCGGACTAGGAAAGGCCGAACCTGGCGCGGATCAGATAACACAGGGCGTCGCAGGTGCCGTCGATTCCCAGCAGGCTGGAATCCAGCATGAGGTGTTTGTGGTCTTTGTCGGCCACGGAATAGCCGCAGTAGTGCCGGTGGTAGGACTCGCGTGCCTTGTCGACGGCCGCGATGGTCTTCTTGGCATCGGGGATCGTCATATGGAGGTGTTCGACGCAGTTGCGCAGCCGCTGGGGATAGGGTGCGTAGACGAAGATCTTCATCACCTCCGGGCGCTCCTCGAGGATGTGATCTGCGCATCGTCCGACGATGATGCACGGCCCCCGTTCGGCGAGGTTGAGAATGACCCGGCGCTGAGCGGCGAAGACCGCGTCCTGGAGGGCGATCGTGCCGGTGCCGAGGGGTTCACTCATGCTGAAGAACGCCGGACGCGCGCTCTCCTCGGCCTTGGTGACCGTCGAGACGGGAAGCCCCATTTCCTGGGCGGCGAGCTCTACGATGTCGCGGTCGTAGTAGTCGATGCCGAGGCTTTCACTCACGGTGCGTGCGATGGGACGCCCCAGGCTGCCGAACTGACGAGCGAGTGTGACGACGAACCTTGATGACATCTGTGGTCCTCCTTTCGTGTTCGGGATGTGGTCATGCGGCGCCCGGTGTGGATCCGGCGGTCTGCGGCACGCGGGGGACAGATGCCTCCAACGAGGCCTCGAGGATGTCGAGGCCGGCTGCGATCTGGGCATCGGTGATGACGAGGGGAGCGAGGAAGCGGATGACGTTGCCGCAGGTACCCGCGCTCTCGATGAGTAAGCCTCGGGAGGCTGCTTCGGCGATGAGATCGCGGACGAGTTCGGGGTAGGGCTCCTTGGTCGTCCGGTCCTTCACAAACTCGAGCCCGATCATCGCACCCAGGCCGCGGATATCACCGATCACATCGAAGCGCTCGGCCCACGCGCGATAGCGCGCGGTAACGATTGCGCCGATCTCGATGGCGCGGCGGGCGAGCTGGTCGCGTTCCATCACACGCAGCACCGCCAGCCCCGCGGCGCAAGCCACGGCGTTCCCGCCGAAGGTGCCTCCGATGACCCCCGCCGGGACGGATTCGGTGATCTCTTCCCGCGCGATGATCGCGCTCAGTGGCAGGCCCGCGGCGATGGACTTGGCCGTGGCCAGGATGTCGGGCCGGATGCCGGCCTCGGCCCAGTAGTCGCTGGCGAACAGGCGGCCGGTTCGGCAGAAGCCGCTTTGCACCTCGTCGACGATGAGCAGGATGCCGTGGCGATCGCAGATCTCGCGCACCGCCTGCACCCATTCCAAGGGAGCGGGGATGAATCCGCCCTCGCCCTGCACCGGCTCCACGACGATGGCAGCCACGTATTCCGGCAGCGAGGCCTGCTCGAACACCTGCTCCAACGAGCTGAGGTAGTAGGCGATGGCGTCGCTGCCCTCCAGGCCTGCGGGGGCGCGATAGAGGTTCGGGAAATCAGCCCGGTAGACACCGTCGGGGAATGGGCCCATTCCCCGGGCGTAGGCCTTCTTCGAGGTCATGGCCATGGTCAGCAGCGTGCGTCCGTGGAACGCACCGGAGAAGACGATGATGTTGGGGCGCCCAGTGAATGCCTTGGCGAGCTTCACGGCGTTCTCGTCGGCCTCGGCGCCGCTGTTGGTGAAATACGCGCGGCGGCGTTCGCCACGGATGGGAGCCCGGGAGGCCAGCGCCTCGGCGAGTTCGACGTAGCCGGGATGGGTGATGATGTTGGCCATCGCGTGCAGGTAACGGTCGGTCTGTGCGTGGATCGCGGCGAGCACATCGGGGTGCGAGTACCCGACATTGAGGACGCCGACGCCGCCGACCCAGTCGACGAAGATGTTGCCGTCGACGTCGGCGACCATGGCTCCTTCGGCCCGGTCGATGACGACGGGATAGTCGCATCGGATGGCGCTCGGTACGGCTTGAGCGCGCCGGGCGATGATCTGAGCTGCCTGAGGCCCGGGGAGCACCTTGGTGACGATCTTGGGAAGTGCGTTTCGCAACATGGTGGTAACTCCTGTGGTGTAGAGAGCCAGTAGACCGTGGGGTTTGCGTCCTAAATCCAGTATCGAAGACCACTCTCGATCTGCCTAGGTATCGCGAACACCAAGCCGATGGACGACATTTGTACGCCGAATACAAGGAGTTTCGATTGGCGTTCTGGGAAAGGGGTGCTGCGTGGAAACCGTCGTTGGTACGTTATATGAGAGGTCTCGAGAGAAGTACTCCGTGTCGCTGCTCGGGGGTGAGAATGGCCTAGCCAACTCGGCATCCTGGGTGTACTTGGCCGAGGATATCGGCAACGTTTCATTCCTTCGCGGAGGAGAGTTCGTCTTGACCACGGGGTTGTTCGTGAAAGCAGATGTCACGCTGCGTGACTTTGTGGAAGCGCTCGCTCTGCGCGATTGCAGCGGCGTTCTGGTGAATATTGGCCCCTATCTGACCGAGCATGATCTGACGCAGGATATCTGGGATTTCTGTGATGCCAACAGCCTTCCTCTTTTCGTCATGCCGTGGGAGATTCATCTCGTCGACATCATGCAGGAGTTGTCGGCGATGCTCCTGCAGGAGCAGCAGCGGATGACCAGCCTGAACGCTGCCTTTGAGGCGGCGTTGTATCAGACGCCGGTACCGGAGGTCGTGCTCCAAGGCCTGCGGCATTTTGGGTTCGAGGAGCACGCTTCCTATCGGGTTGCGGTGATCCACAATCTGGCGATTCCGGCCAAGGTGTCCTCGCCGCTGAATCGCCGCCGGATGCGTTATCACCTGTTTCGTCACAACAACCTGCACGTGCTCATTCACCGCATCGATCAACAGTCGCTGTCGCCGGATGAACTGGTCGACCTTGCGTGTTACTGCGATGCGGTCTCGATGGGGGTGAGCGGGCCGGTCGACGGCTTGCATCAGCTCGGAACCGGCTACCGCAGGGCGCGCTTCTCGTTGTCGATGGCCGAATTGTGGCAGCGCTCACCCGTTCGTTGGCTTCGAGGAGATGGGCATGCTCCAGTTGCTGTTCGGGGTCTCGGACCTGTCGTTGTTGGAGGACCTCTGCGATCACTACCTCGGCCCGCTGGAGGACTACGACCAGCTGCACGACACCGACCTCGTCCATACCTTGAAGGTGTTCCTGATCTGCGACTGCAACCTGGTCGAGACCGCGCTGCGCCTGCCGGCGCACCGCAACACGGTGGTGTACCGCGTCCGCCGGATCAAGGAGGTGCTTCAGCTGAACATCGACCAGGCGACGGTGAAGTTCAACCTCCTCCTGGCGCTCTACATCCGCGAGTACCTGTCGATGTGAGGCAGCGGGTCTGGAGGGATTGCCGGTGCCGGCGCGCGGTATTCGCTAAGGTGTCAGTGTCAACCAGCGCATGTGATCGGGACCGGGGCTGATCTGGGTGACTGGTCAGCGTTGACCGTGTGCTGCCGCCCCTGATTTCGGGCCGACATGGCTAATTCGGCAGGTATTCACTTGAAGGAGAGATAATGACAACCCACGATCCGGCGATTCCCTCGACAACGGAATCTGGTGCGCCTCGCGAATCCGATGCACATTCGTTGAGCGTGGGGCCCGACGGCCCGCTCATGTTGCACGATGTAGCCCTCGTTCAGAAACTTGCCCGCTTCGACCGCGAACGGGTTCCGGAACGTAGCCCGCACGCAAAGGGCTCCGGCGCTTTCGGTGAGTTCGTTCTCACGCAGGATGTTTCCGCATACACCAAGGCCGATTTCCTTCAGCCTGGCCGGCGGACGAGGACGCTGATGCGTTTCTCGACCGTCGCCGGCGAACTCGGCTCCCCGGATACCTGGCGGGACGTCCGCGGCTTCGCGATGCGTTTCTACACCCAGGAGGGAAACTTCGATCTGGTCGGGAACAACACGCCCGTCTTCTTCGTGCGTGACCCGATGAAATTCGCCGATTTCATTCATTCGCAGAAGCGCCTGCCTGACTCGGGTCTGCGCTCGAACAACATGCAGTGGGATTTCTGGACACTGTCGCCGGAGTCCGCGCACCAGGTGAGCTACCTCATGGGGGATCGCGGGCTTCCGAAGACGTGGCGCAATATGAATGGCTACTCCTCGCACACCTACATGTGGATCAACGCGGCCGGGGAGCGCTTCTGGGTGAAGTATCACGTCCACACCGATCAGGGTGTGGAGAACATTACGAACGCGGAGGCAGCCAAACTCGCCGGTGACGACGCAGACTTCCATCGCAGGGATCTGTTCGACGCGATCGAACGCGGCGATTACCCGAGCTGGACGGTGAGCGTTCAGATCATGCCGTACGCCGAGGCGAAGACCTACCGCTTCAATCCGTTTGATCTGACCAAGGTCTGGTCGAAGAAGGACTACCCGCTGCACGAGGTGGGACGCATCACGTTGAACGAGAACCCGACGAATCACTTCGCGCAGATCGAGCAGGCAGCGTTCAGCCCGTCCAACATGGTGCCCGGAACGGGAGTGTCGCCGGACAAGATGCTGCTTGCGCGGGTCTTCTCCTACCCGGACGCCCAACGCAATCGGGTGGGCACGAACTACAACCAGTTGCCCGTGAACGCGCCGGTGGTGCCCACGAACTCCTATGACAAGGAGGGGCAGATGCAGTACGACCACAGCGGCGCAGCGCCGGTGTACGCGCCGAACTCGTATGGGCGTGCCTACCAGGACGAGCAGGGTCCGGTCGAAAACGGCTGGGAGTCCGACGGTGAACTGATTCGATCCGCCTACACGCTGCACGCCGAGGACGATGACTTCGGTCAGGCGCACACCCTGGTGCGCGAGGTGTTCTCGGAAGAGCAGCGGGAGCGCTTGGTGGAGACCGTCGTCGGCGCGCTCGCCGGGGTCATGGAGCCGGTGCTGTCACGCGTCTTCCAGTACTGGAAGAACATCGATCAACAAGTCGGTGAGGCGATCGAAGCCAGCTATCGCGCCGCCAACTAGGCGATGGGCGGGAGTCGCTACGGCGGCTCCCGCCCGGCTTTTCTAACGCGTCTGTTCATCGGCCGACGGTGTCGTCGCCGCTGCTGAAGCCCGGGATCGGTCGCTGCCTCAGCCCCAGACCTGACTTCCACAGGTGGGCGTGTTTCGTGATTGTTTGTGCTTGTCAGGGGCTTGCGGTGGGTGGTTTTGGGGCACTAACGGGCGGTTAGAATCGGGCTTGTGAGCCCGTATCTGCGGAAAGTGAAGACCCGGTCTGGTGCGACCGCGGTGCAGATCGTGGAAAAGAGGCATGGCCAGCGAGTGATCGTGGAGCATCTGGGGTCGGCCCATACCGACGCCGAGCTCGCGGCGTTGATGCGGGCCGGCCACGACAAGCTTCACGCCGGCCAGCCCGCCTTGGAGTTGGGTATCGATCCCCACGGCGTGCCGGTGGGTGCGGTCGCGGTAGTCGCCGGGACACGATCGAAACTCCTGATGGATGCGATCCGGGCCTCCTGGGGCCGGCTCGGGTTCACCGTGATCGATGACGAGGCGTTCTTCCAGCTGGTCGCAGCCCGGCTCGTCGAGCCGACCTCGAAACGCGACAGCATCCGGGTGATCAACCAACTCGGCATGCACGCGTTCCACGAGAACACCTTCTACGCCGCGCTGCGTCGTTGCATGGCTGGTGACTACCGCGAACAGATCGCGAAGGCCTGCTTCACCCACGTGTGGACCGACGCTGGCGGGGACATCTCCTTGCTGCTCTACGACGTCACCACGCTGTATTTCGAGGCCGAGAACGAAGACGATCTTCGCAAAGTCGGCTTCAGTAAAGAGCGTCGTGTCGATCCGCAGATCGTGGTCGGGCTGCTCGTTGACCGGAGCGGGTTCCCGTTAGAGATCGCCTGCTATGAGGGTAACAAGGCCGAGACTGCCACGATCATCCCGATCGTCAAAGCGTTCCAAGACCGTCACCAGATCACCGACATGGTCGTGGTCGCCGACGCCGGCATGTTGTCCGCGACCAACCTGCAAGCCCTCGACGATGCCGGGCTCCGGTTCATCGTCGGGTCCCGGGTCACGAAAGCACCCCACGATCTGGCCAAGCATTTCTGCTGGCACGGTGACCACTTCACCGACGCCCAGATCATCGACACGATCACGATGCGCCGCACCAAACCCGACCCGGCCAGGCTCGACACCTGCGACGAGCCGGTGTGGAACCCCCAAGCCCATCCGCTAGCGTGGCGGGCGGTGTGGCAATACTCCCGCAAACGGGCCGTCCGGGATCAACACACCCTGACCGCGCAGCAGAACCGGGCCCAAGCGATCATCGACGGCCTCCACCCGCCCCGTAAGGCCAGATTCTTGAAGACCAGCGGGGCCACGCTCACCCTTGATCACACCAGCCTGGACCGGGCACGCCGACTCACCGGCCTGAAAGGCTACGTCACCAACATCACCGTCGACACCATGCCCGCCGACCAGGTGATCTCGGCCTACCACGAACTGTGGCACGTCGAGCAATCCTTCCGGATGTCCAAAACCGACCTCGCTGCCAGACCGATCTTCCACCACACCCGCGACGCGATCGAAGCCCACCTGACCATCGTGTTCACCGCGCTCGCGATCGCCCGCGACCTACAGGCCCGCACCGGCTGGAGCATCAAACGCATCATCCAAACCCTCCAACCGCTACGCCACGTCACCATCACCATCAACGGTCACCCGATCGAAGCCCAACCCGCCATCTCCGACAACACCCGAGAAATCCTCAACACCCTCGGGATTCCCGAGCACTAAACCTGTGGAAGTCAGGAGGCTCGCTCCCGGCCCAAACCGCCGTACCAATTCTGACTCAAAGTTGATAATGCAGGCGTGAGCTTCGGCTGCCGTCGCAACAAGGACCGAGTCTTGATAGCGATGCTCGACATGGTTACGCAGGCCGATGAAGAATTCGATATTCTTCCGGATCGGATCGTTATCCTTGAACTCGTGTTTCAGGCACTGGCTAAGATCCCATGTCTTCTTTGAGTCATCGGGGTTGCGCTTAAAGGTGCGCCGCTTGTCATTCTCTCTATAGAAGATCTCAACCTTTCGGCGCATCCGATCAGCGTGCATCAGGTTCTGCCATGCCAGGTGAATGTGGACTATGAAGTCAGCGAAGCTGCGTCGGTCACCCGGGCGATTGTAGAAGTCGATCGCCACCAGCGCTTGTCGACGTGCTTCCTCAAGGGTGTGCTTCCACGCTGGGGGTCTAGCCATGGATCAACAGACTTTCTGTCGAGAGTCGGAGCGGGACAATGAATCAGGCGGTAACCAACTGCATCAGCTCTGTGTAGTCGGTGACGACGTCGTAGGTGACGTCGCGCCCGTTCTTCTTGTTGAGGGAGGCAAAGAACTTGCGGGCGCACTCGATCTTTGCGTCCTCGACGCCCTTCAGCTGGAGAGTTGAAAGTGAACCCTTGGTCTCCGCGACGAAGTAGACATGCTTGACGCTGCCTTCCTTGAACGCGATAGCCCAGTCCGGGTTGTAGTCCCCGACCGGAGTTGGGATGAAGAACCCGCGCGGGAGCTTCGCGTAGACGGCGACCTCGGTGCTAGTGTCCAGCTCGTTGACGAACGCACGCTCGATCTTCGAGTCGGTCACGACGTAGTCGTAGATGTGCTTCGTGAGCTTGGTACCCGCGTGGGTGAGATCTTGCTTAGTCTGGTTCTCCGTGAAGATCGCCGAGTCGAACGTCTCGTCCAGAGCGTCGTACGCGAGGTGCTCCACGATGACGGTGGCCTTCTGCTCGTTGATCAGCCGGGCAGCCTCGGTGATGAACTGTTCCGGGTTCAGCCTGAACTTCCCGAACGTATCCGGTCGGACGCCCTTGAGGATCGCGGCGACTGTACGGCGGGTCAGCTTCGTCTTCTCGGCGATCTCCCCGAGAAGGTCGTACTTCACCTGAGAGCCAGCCGTCACCGTCTCGGTCACGGTCTCCGTGGTGGAAACCGCGAATCCTGAGCCCTTCGACAGGTCGTCGGCCTCCAGCTCGTCACGCTGCTTGCCCGATTGGATGACGTACTGCATGGACGCGACGTTGAGATGCTTGTCCATGTGGTCGACCGCCTTGCGGATCAATTCGTCTGAGTCGAACTCCACCTGGTAGACCGCCTTATGGTTGATCCGACCCCACAGGCTCTGGAACTCCTTGCGCGCGAAGTTGGCCTCGTTAAGGGGGATCTTCTTCGGCTTGCGGTCATCGACGGGCTTGGGTACGTCGATGTACAGGGAGTCGACCAGCGGCCAGACGAAGTCCACCACCGGACGCAAGACCTCCGAGGTGGGGACAGCGAGCGTCCCTTCAGCCTTGGCCTCCTTGTAGGCGGGTGTGATGTGACCGTCGTCGTCGATGTAGTCGTTGCGCGCCAGATAGTTGTAGATGGACCGGGCCAGTTGCTCCTCCACGACCGACTCGCCTGCGGTGGTCTGGATCGTCTTGCCCGTGAAGAAGTCGACACTCGCCTTGCGCGGACGCGCCGCCAAGGACTCCGAAATCTCCTTCTGGAGCCCATCGACGAAGTCCGTGTAAGACTCGTCGGTCACAACTGTCAGCTCATTGATGTCATGAACCCGAGCGCCCACAGTAGCCTCGTCCATACGCTCACCGTGCTGGTCGACAGCCAGCCGGAGTCCTCGCCCGATCTCTTGGCGTCGCGACACCGTGTTGTCGCTCTTCTTCAGCATCCCCATCACGAACACGTTCGGGTTGTCCCATCCCTCCCGGAGGGCCGAGTGGGAGAAGATGAACCGGACCGGCTCGTCGAAGGAGAGGAGCCGTTCCTTGTCTTTGAGGATCAGGTCGTAGGCGTCGATGTCGGTGGACTGACCCTTGTCATCGCCGCGCCCGGAGACCTTGCCGTCCACCTGGTGCTTGGTCTTCTTATCGATCGAAAAGTAGCCCTGGTGGATCTCGCGCACCTCGTCACGACGCAGGTAGGCCTGATAGGCGGCGGTCGCGTCATCGAGGGCCAGCTCGCCCAGGACCTCGTCGCGGATCAACGCGTATTCTTCCTCGAACACGCGTGCGTACTCGCCGAGGGTGTCCTCCCGGGAGTAGTCGCGGTACTTCGCGACTTCGTCGATGAAGAACAACGACAGCACCTTGATACCTTGGGCAAACAATTCGCGTTCCTTGTCCAGGTGGGCACGGACCACCTCCCGGATCTGGATGCGCCGCTTCGTCTCCTCCGTGACATCGCGGTCGGCAAGCTGCCCGGCGAAGACCGTGTCGCCATTGCTCAGCTCGATCACGTCGCGGTTCGCATCGATATCGACGACGACTAAGGACTTACCGTCAGGCCGGTAGGCCTCCAGCCCGTTCGACAGGTCATGGAGGTTCGTGCCCTTCTCCACCCGCTTGACCTGCCGCTTGATGCCCGTCTTGGTCTGGACCTCGATCTCCACTCGGGCCCGCGGTAGCACGCCCTTTGCGATCTCGATGCCCTCCACGTACAGGTAGGCGGCCGAACCGGCCAAGCCCTTCACCGTGATGCCCCGCACGGCGATCTTCTTGACCAGCTTCTGGTTGTAGGCATCCAGCGCGTCCAAGCGATGGACCTTGGTGTGCTCAACCTTGTGAGTGGCGGAGTACCGCAACATCATCAGCCCGTTGAAGTTCGACAAGGCGTTCAGTGATTTCTCCGCGCTGATCTTCTGCGGTTCGTCGATGATGACGATCGGCCGGTTCGCGGCGATCACATCGATGGGCTTGCGTGACTGGAAGTCGTCCAGGACGTCGTAGATGCGGCGGTTGTCCTTGCCCGTAGCGTTGAAAGCCTGGATGTTAATAATCATCACTTGAACACCTGCATCCGAGCTGAACCGCTCCAGCTCATGCAGTTGCGATGAGTTGTAGACGAAGGACCGCGGCTTGGTGCCATACATCTGCTGAAAGTGGTCAGCAGTGACATCAAAGGACTTCTTCACGCCTTCTCGGATCGCTATCGACGGCACCACGATGATGTACTTCGACCAGCCGTACCGCTTGTGAAGCTCCATGATCGTCTTGATGTAGACGTAGGTCTTACCCGTGCCCGTCTCCATCTCCACATCCAGATTTGGTGCATGCAGCGCCGCCTTGCTGTCCCTCAACTCCGTCGAAAGCGGAAGATTCCGAGTCCGTTGGACCTTCTGGACGTTCGATAGCAACTGCGCGTCGTTCAGGACGATCTCAGCGTTGCGCAAACCCGAATCCGGTCGCTCGTCAGTCTCAAACAGGGCAGGAGCTGCCACCGGACTAACCTTGCCCGGGTCAATCCGGTACGAGATTCCCTCGTGCTTCGGCTGCCCCTCGAACACCTCGACGACTGCGTCGACCGCATCCGTCTGGTACTGCTGAACCTTGAACTGGAGCTTCATATCGGTCAGATCGCCCTCACTTCAGTGGATGGAGACAGCTCCCGGAAAATCTGTTCGGTATTGATGCGGGCAGCATCCGATCCGAACGCGTCGTCGCGGAAAACGACACGCAACGGGCCCCTCTCGGCGATCGCTCGCGCGACTTCGGGAGTCATGGACTCCGTGAAACACGCAATCAGCGCACCATCGTCAACGACGAATACTTCGTGGCCATCAACATCGTCGCGCGTGATCGAAAGCGATAGTTCAAGGCCCCAGTCAAGAAGCACCTGGAACAGCAGGTCTTCCCCCGATCTCCCCGACCGAATGCTTCCTTCTAAGTTGCCGATCTGGAGCTGTGCAGTTTCCTCGGGAGAGCGCAAAACGTCAACCTTGTTTGAAGAGTCCACGCGTAGGTATCGAAATCCACCATCGAGTTCGGAAGCCACAAAACCGCCGCCGTCAGAAAGCTGATTTGCGGCTCTACGCACACGTTCGCTAGCCATGTCGGCGAGATGCTCGAACTCTGCTGGCACTCCCTTTACGGCCGTGTCAATTTGCTCAGGAAGCTGAACTAGTATGAATTTTCTCTTCTGCCCATCCTTGGCATTCTGCGCAAGCGTAGCATGTGCGGCCGTTCCTGAACCGGCGAAATAGTCGAGGACAATCGCATCTTCGGGTGCTGCTGCTGCAATTAAGAGCTGAATCAGCGAAACAGGTTTAGGGTAACTGAACTGGCTGGATGTGAATCCAATTTGCTCGATATCCTTTGTGCCCTGAGTCGTTGAAATTCCCATGATCAGGTCCTTGAGCGACGTAGAGTCGACATTTCGAACCTTTGTGTAGACTCTCCATCCTGAAGTTGTCTCGACAAACTCCAAGTCTTGCGACTCAGACTCCACCTTCGAAGCGCTCCATCGGAATGCGTGGTACTTGTGCACTCCATCACCATTGGCATGCGGCGAGATCTTGACAAACTCGGGAAACTTGTGGCTCTCAGAAACGGGAGCGGTCCTAACCTGTCGGTCGTGCGGATTAAAATAGATGTCGAATACTAGATTGGGGCGCGTTTCTTCATTGAATGCCGAATTTGTATTGTATAGCTCATTCTTTGTTACATATGGACCAAACGCGTCAGACTTGATTTCATAGTTGAAACCCTTGTAGATCGACGGCATAATCGTCTTGGACTCAGACCCTGAGACGAGAAACTCAGACACGAATTCGGCATTCCGCGCGTAACATAATATGTATTCCTTTGTTCCAGCCGCACCGCTCTTGGAGATCTGCCTTCCCTTTAGATTGCTTATCCAGACGAAGGCGTTGAGGAAATTTTGGGCGCCGAAGACCTCATCCAGAATCTTCTTGAGGTTCTCATACTCGTGATCATCGATAGAGACAAAAAAGACTCCGTCGTCCGTCATAAGATTACGAGCCAGCTTGACCCGCGGGTAAATCATACTCAACCAGTCCGAGTGGTAGCGACCGTTGGCGTCAGTATTCGCCACGAGGCGCACACCTTCATCGTCGACCTGCCCCGAGCGGTTAAGAAAGGACTCCGTTGATTCGGCAAAGTCGTCGTCGTATATGAAGTCATTTCCTGTGTTGTATGGCGGGTCGATGTACACGAAACCGACCTTCCCCAGGTAGGACTCTTGGAGAAGCTTGAGGGCGTCGAGATTGTCCCCCTCGATGAAGAGGTTCTTGGTGGTGTCGAAGTCGACTGACTCCTCGCGGACCGGTCGTAAGGTCTTGGCGACGGGCGCGTTGGCGGCGAACGCTGCGGCGCGCTTGCCAGGCCAGTCCAACCGGTAGCGTTCTTGGGGTCCTTCGACGATGTGGTCGGAGAGTTCCTGGCGGAGGAGGTCGAAGTCCACGGCGCGCTGGGGGTTGCCGTTGTCGTCGAGCGTCTCGGTGACAACGGTTGGGAACAGGTCGGCGAGTTTGTCGATGTTCGCCTCTGTCAGGTCGGGCGATGTCATGCGCAGTTTCTCCACTTTCTTGCCTCTGCCTATCTTTCACTCAGCGCAGTCAGTTGTGCTTGTTTGGTCTTGAGGGTGCGGCGCAGTTCGATCTTGCGGTTGAACTGCTTCTCGGTGCGGAGCTTTCGCTCCAGTGTCTTGATCTCGCGTTCGAGCTTGCCGATGGTCTTGAGTCTGTCAGCGACCTCTGACATTCCTTCTTCTGGACGGACCTCGACGTTGGTGAGGGGTTCGAGCAGAGCCGCATAGAGGGTCGTCAACGTGATCGCGGTCGGTAGCGGTTGGCGCTCGGTGTCGGCTGGTAGCCACGCGGTGCTGAAGTACTGGCTGATTTTCGGTGCGCCCGTGCCGAGTTGCTTGTGGGCTGCGACCATGCGATTCTCGCGCGCACCAGCGATGTCGCGGCTGATTTCGAAGACGAGTGGGCGGGGCATCGACGTGTCGATGGCGCTGAGGACCGGTTCGGAAACGTCAGCGCCCTTCGCATCGATTTGGAAGACAGCGATGTCAGGGACTTCGTCGGTACCCGCCAGGTTGATCGTCGCTTCAGCTAAGTCGTAGGCCCACGTCACGCGATCGACCTCGGAGATGAACTTCTCCCGCAGCGCAGTATTGACTCGGGCGTGTTCGTAGAACTTCTCCTTGGGCACGCGTCGTCCGAAGTGGGCGGCGTTTGGCCACCGGTACAACACGTCAGTCACGGTCGCTCGCCTCCTCGGTGGAGGGGACGACGGCGATGAAGGCGGTGAGTTCGAAGTCGTCGAGTCCAGCGATGGTCTGTGTGAGGGCGGTGGTAGGCCCTGGGGTGAACAGGCTGTCGATGTCACGTTCCTCGGTGACGTCGATCATCGAGTGGATCGCGTCGGTCAGCAACTGTGAGTATGCGTCCATGTCGGCACCGTCCCGGGTCGCTTGGTTGAATGTGCGGACCGCACTAGCCACCGGTTGATCGTAGGGGCGGCACCCCGTGCGCAGGAGGTCGAGGAGATGCTTGGCCTCCGTGTGGTCGGCGACCACTTCGCCATCCTGGTCGAGGTAGACGAGGTAGTGCGGGTGGAGGCGGTTGCCACGGTTCATGTGCTCGTCCGCGTTGACGTTGCGCAACGCGAAGATCACGCCGGGTAGCAGTCCCTTACCCGGGTCGGCGGGGACCACGGCATGCAGACCCTTCGGCACCGCAGCAAGGTCACCGTACTGCTTGATGTAGCCGAGCAGGTCCATGCGGAAGTCGTTGAGTCCGAGGTCCGTGATCGACACACCAGTGCGGACGTCTTCCAGCTCGATGACCTCGTCCTGGAGCTTGCGGAGCTGCTCCTTGCGGAAGGCTGCGTCAGGGTCTTCTTGGGTCAGGACATTGTCGTCGGCGGTACCAGCGATGTCAGCGATCACCATACGGTTCTCGACACGTTCCTTAAGGTTGATGTACTCGTCCAAGGAGATGTCGGGCCAGAAGTTCACCAACTGGATGACCCGGTTGGTGGAGCCGATGCGGTCGATACGTCCGAAGCGCTGGATGATGCGGACCGGGTTCCAGTGGATGTCGTAGTTGATGAGGTAGTCGCAGTCCTGGAGGTTCTGCCCCTCGCTGATGACATCGGTGCCGATGAGTACGTCCAGCTCACGGGTCTCCCCGGGCATGGTCACGTCTCGCTGTTTGGAGCGCGGGGAGAACAGGGACATGATCTGCTGGAAGTCAAACCCCTTCCCCAGTGTCGTGTGGGCGCGGTTGCCGCCCGTGATGACTGCCGTCTCTATGCCCGCGGCGGCTAGAGCAGGGGCCAGGTTTGCGTAGAGGTAGTTGGTGGTGTCGGCGAAGGCGGAGAACACCAGGACCTTGCGGTTGCCGGGGTTGATCGGATGCTGCTCTTTGGAACGGATGATGTCCTTGAGCTTGCGGAGCTTGAGGTCGTGCTCGGGGGTGACCTTGCTCATCTCGTCAAGGAGTTCACGCAGGGTCTCACGATCGTTCCACAGGTCCCGTTGCCAGGACTCGATGTCAAGGTCGTCCAGGTCGATGCGGATCTTCTCGCCGAAGGAGAGTGCCTCGATGTTGGCGTCGTCCTCGTCGTCGATGTCGAAGTCCTGGCCTGCCATGTCTGGGACGAGGTCGGCAAGGTTTCCGGCGTGGTTGCTGATCCGGGACAGAGTGTGGGTGACGGAGTCCTGCACCTTGCCCAGCGTGAGGCGGAACGCCTCCACTGAGCTTTCCAACCGTTTTAGGAGGTTGACGGTCATCAGCTGTTTGAGGCCTTGCTCGCGGCCTGCCTGCCCCAGATTCGACCGGGCAGTGCCCGCGGTGACGTCGTAGAGGTCCTCGTACTTGCTGCGACGGGAGGGGAAGACATAAGCCAACGGGGTGTAGACGGCCAACGTGAGTGCCTGAAGCTGCTCAAAGATGTCGTTGAAGCCCGGCACATCCGGCAGGTCGGTGAGCGGTTCACGCACGGAGATGGGCGTGAGGCGTTCGGGGAAGGCTCCGATCTCGCTGGTGTCGTAGAAGGCCTGGATATGTTTGCGGGAACGCGCAATCGTCACCGAGTCCAGAAGTTCGAAGAAGTCGAAGTCCAACATTTTCAAGATCTGGTCCGTGGTGCGCGCCTCTGGATCCAACTTGGACCATTCGTTGAAGACACGTTGGGCGTCAGAGAAGACTTTCTCCACACTGGTGGAGATGTTCAGATGCTTGGCGAGGTTCTCCGACTCACCCTCATAAGCCAGTTGGAGCTGGTTCTTCAGGTCGTTGAACCGGTTGTTCACCGGGGTTGCCGAGAGCATCAGCACCTTGGTCTTCACGCCCTCCTTGATGACCTGGCGCATGAGACGCTGGTAACGCGACTCCTTCTCCTCGGCATAGTCGGCATTGCGGAAGTTGTGCGACTCGTCGATCACGACCAGGTCGTAGTTGCCCCAGTTGATCCGGGACAGGTCAAGGCCGAGGGATTCGCCCCTGGTCCGGGACAGGTCGGTGTGGGCGAGGACATCGTAGGCGAAGCGATCCTCGCGGAAGAGGTTGGTGGTGTAGTTCGAGTTGTAGTTGGTCCAGTTCTCCGCCAGCTTTTTGGGACAAAGGACCAGCACACTCTTGTTGCGCAGCTCGTAGTACTTGATGACCGCCAACGCGGTGAACGTCTTCCCCAGACCGACGGAGTCGGCCAGGATACAGCCGTTGTAGGTCTCCAACTTGTTGATGATGCCCGTGGCCGCGTCACGCTGGAAGTTGTACAGGCTCTTCCAGACCTTCGTGTCCTGGTAGCCAGTGCGGTCGTTCGGCAGGACATCCTCATTGACATCGTCGAGGAAATCGGCGAACAGGTTGTACAAGATCAGGAAGTAGATCCGCTCCGGGGAGTTCTCCGCGTACACGGTAGCGATGTGGTCGCAGACCGCTTGCGTGACATCGTCAAGCTGGTCGGGGTTGTTCCAAATCTGATCGAACAGGGCCAGGAACTGCTGAGTTTCCGCAACGCCCTCATATTTAGGAACGTAGTTGGAGATAGCCGGGCCCTTCTCGTAGCCCAAGTCGGTGGTCGTGAATCCCTGAATCGGGAAATAGGCGGCGCGGTCATCCACCGCTGCCAACGGCTGCATCGGGTTGCCCGTCGCGTTGGAGCGGAAGGTCACCTTGCGACGCACCCAGTCCGCGCACTCCCGAGCGATAGCCTTCTGCGTGAGCTTGTTGCGCAGCCGGATCTCAAACTCGGACCCGGCGATTGCTGACTCGGCGTGCCCGGCTGGGATGAAGAACTGGCGGCGCTCCTTGCGGACCTTGTCCGTCACGTCCTCGGCGACGAACGAGGGGGAGGTGAAGATGAACTCCAGCTCACCGACCTGTTCCAGTTCCTTCTTCAAGGCCTCGAAAGCGAAAATGGAGAACGTGGAGGCAGCGATGCGGACCTTGGATCCGGGGGCGATGACGCTCTTGAGGTCGTCACCGAGGAGGTCGGTGGTGTTGTTGATGATACGCAACTGAGTCACTCACCCGCCTTACTGGAGCCTGAGTCAGCGGCGCCGTCGTTGCGGACCCAGTCGTCGACTTCGCTGGCCTGGAACTTCCAGAGGCGGCCGATCTTGTGGGCGGGCATGTCTTTGTCGGCGATCCACGTGTAGATGGTGTCCTTGGTGACGCCGAGATGGGCGGCGATGTCGTCTGCGGACAACCACGGCTCGGTCACGTTGGTCCTCCCTCAACGGTGCGGGCCCCACCGGTTGGGGAGCCGTGCTGATTCTACCTAATCAGACCCTGTTTGTGCGGGGATGTCCCACCGACGGCGGGTGCGTTTCGCATGCCGATGAGCGAAAATGGGGTATGGAGCGAATCTTCCCTGACAGTGGGGGGACTGTCCGAGAGCGGGCGCCGGGGCCGATCGACGTGGAGGCCGCGGTGTTCGACCACGTGGTGGAGCCGGTGGCGTACACGTGCTTGAAGTTCATGCTGTTCCGGCAGGGCGCGTGTCTGGTCCATTCCCGCCACGGCAGGGTCCACGCGCGTCCTGGGACGCTGGTGATCGTGTGCGGCGGGACGCTGTGCGGCGGCATCCCGGAGACGTCGGTGACGGTCTCGACGGCGTACGTGAGCCTGGACTATCTGCTGGACCAGCTGACGTGGCGTCTGCATGGGATGCTGCTGGATCGTCACGAGGCGGAGCAGATCGCGGCGAGAGCGTTCCGCCACAACATGTGGGACATTGCGTTGGCACCCGAGGTGGCCAGCAAGATGGCGGTGCTCCTGGACCGGGTTGAGCAGATTCAGAAGGCTGGTGGCGGCTTCTACGCGATCGAGTCCCGATTCGTCGCCCTGCTGGACCTGCTGCTCCCGCTCCTGCCCTACACGGATATTCCGGACGGGCCGGTGCGTTCCCTGGCGGGGAACGGTGTGGGCGGCCGGTTCCCTCCCTTGCGCCGGGAGATCGTCGACGTCGGGGAAGTTGTCCAAGCGGACCTGGCGCGCAAGTGGAGCCTGGCGGATTTGGCGGGCAGATGATGAGCGAGGGCGCGGCAGAACTGGCCGAACTCGCCGCGCGCCGCACCGAACTGGAAGGCGAGCAGACCAAGCTCCTCCAGGCCCACTATGCGGGCGCGATCCCACTGGACCTGCTCAAACGGGAACAGGACCGGATCACCACATCGTTGGAGACCATCGACTTCCGGGTCCGGGCTCACAACGGTGAATATGCCGATGCCCGGGCCAACCTCGACGACTCGCTACTGCTGTTGGCCAACATCGCCGACATCTATGCCAACGCTGATGATGCCAACCGGCGGTTGTGCAACCAGGCCCTGTTCAAAGCCATCTACGTTGACGAGGACAACGACATCCACGTCGGCTACCGCACGCCCTACGACGGCCTGTCGAACCCCGACCTCCAGGCCGACGCCCTCACCTGGGCCGACCAAGCCCGCGCCGCAGCCACAGGGGCAGAGGCAACCGGGACACGCAAAAAGGGCCAGGCGCGAACCGCGACCAAGGGCGGACCCTTGGTCGCAAGTTCACACCTGACCCATTTGGGGTGGCTGACGGGACTTGAACCCGCGGCCGCCTGGACCACAACCAGGAGCTCTACCAACTGAGCTACAGCCACCATGCCCACCAGATCAGGACCTCCCGAATCAGGCAGCCTGATCAGTGTAGCGCCCAGATCCAGGTTCCGTAAAACCGGCCCAGCGGCACTTCGCTCGACCGCTGTCGTGTCGGCCGTACCGGATGAAGTGGTTGTCGGACCCCATTAACATAGTCCGCAGGGTAAGGGAGAAGGCGTGAACAAGCGGATCACACTCGCCGACATAGCGGCGCGTACGGGCTTCTCTGCGTCCACTGTGAGCATGGTGCTCAACAACCGTCCGGGCTCTCGCATTCCCGAAGCAACCGCTGAGCGCGTCCGTGCGATCGCCGAGGAACTCGGCTACGCGCCCGACCGCACGGCACGCGGGCTGCGTACCGGCCGCTCCGAGGCGCTCGGGTTCATCTCGGACGAGGTGACGATCACCCGCTACGCCTCGGCGATGGTCCGCGGCATCCTGGACGCCGCAGAGGCCTGCAACCACGCCGTCCTGATGGCCGAAACCGACAACCATCCGCGCCGCCTAGAGAACGCTATCCGCCTGATGCGTACCCGTCACATCGATGGCATCATCGTCGGACTGATGCGAGCCCGCCAGGTGGATCTTCCGGCCGGCCTGGGTGGGCTGCCCGTCATCATTGTCAACGGCAAGGTCGACGGCTATCACGCTGTGCTTCCCGACGAGTACCAGGCCGGCCTGGACGCGGTGAACTACCTCGTAGCACATGGTCACCGCAGGATCGCCTTCATCGGCCGGGCAGCGGTGCATCTCGACCCACGCGTCTCCTGGACGATCGGCCGCCGCATCTCCGGCATCGATACCGGGATGGCCAACGCAGGCCTGTCGTTCGTCCACGAGGTCGAGGGCTCGGACTGGGAGCCGGAACTCGGCTACCGCGGCGCTGCCGAGATCTTCGATCGGGGCGACATCACAGCCATCATTACCGCCAACGACCGCATCGCCTTCGGTGTCTACGGAGTGGCTCAGGCACGCGGACTGAGTATCCCCGATGACATGTCGGTGCTGTCGTTCGACGATGAGCAATTGGCCAGCTACGTGCGTCCCCAGGTCACCACGATGCGCCTGCCCTACCTCGACATGGGACAGATCGCCGCCGAGCTCCTGTTCAAGCAGATCGCGGGCGAGTGGTGTCCGACAGACTCCGCCGAGGAGACGCTCGTCCGGATGCCGCTGGTCGAACGCAGCTCGGTCGCTGACCTCGGCTGACGACGCCGACCCGGTCGCTCCAATTTGCCGTAGGGCCCTATTCCCAAAGAGGAACTCCGCCTGCTACGCTTCAACTGCTATAACGTTATAGCGCTTCTGACTGCGTATGTTACGCGGCACCACCCCACGAAAGGAGGGGGACAGGCAAAGTGGCCAGCTTCACGAAGTCCCTCAAGAACCCGTCATACCTGCAAAGCTCCCTGACGCTGCTTCTCTTCTTCATGTCCTGGGGTATCTGGTGGTCCTTCTTCCAGCTGTGGCTCACCAAGGACACCGGCCTGGGGCTGAATGGTAGCCAGGTCGGCACCGTGTATGCGGTGAACTCGCTCGTGACGCTCATCCTGATGTTCTTCTACGGCACCATCCAGGATCGGCTGGGTCTCAAGCGTCACCTGACCATTCTCATCGGCATCATCGCCTCCTGTGTTGCGCCGTTCGTCATCTTCGTCTACGAGCCATTGCTGAAGAACCAGTTCATGTTCGGCGTGATCTTGGGCGCGATCGTCCTGTCGGCCGGCTTCATGGCTGGTGTTGGCCTGCTGGAAGCATTCGCCGAGCGCATGAGCCGCCGTTTCAACTTCGAATACGGCCAAGCCCGCATGTGGGGCTCTTTCGGTTACGCGATGGTCGCGTTGGTGGCCGGCTTCCTGTTCACCGCCAACCCGCACCTGAACTTCATCATGGGCTCGGTTTTCGGCATCGCCTTGCTGCTGATCCAGCTCTTCTGGAAGCCCGGCCCGACCGACCACCACGAACCCGGCACGGTGGAGCCCACCCAGCCCGGCATCCGGGAAATGGCCGGCCTGCTCGGGATGAAGTCGCTGTGGCTCATCATCGTCTTCGTCATCTTCTCCTGGACCTTCTACACGGTCTTCGATCAGCAGATGTTCCCCGATTTCTACACCGGGCTGTTCGAAACCAAGGAACGCGGCGAGCAGATCTACGGCATCCTCAACTCCGCGCAGGTCTTCTGCGAGGCCGCGATGATGGGTGTCGTCCCGATCATCATGCGCAAGGTCGGCGTCCGCAACACGCTGCTGATGGGTGTGTCCGTCATGACCCTGCGCATCTTCGGTTGCGCAGTTCTGAGCGACCCGATCGCCGTCTCCGCAGTCAAGATGCTGCACGCGCTCGAGGTTCCGCTGTTCATCCTGCCGATCTTCCGGTACTTCACCTTGCACTTCAATCCGGCCCTGTCGGCCACCTTGTACATGGTCGGTTTCCAGATCTCGGCCCAGATCGGCAATGTGATCCTGTCGCAGCCGCTCGGCCAGTTGCGTGACGCCATCGGCTATCAGCCGACCTTCCTGGTGATTTCCGGAATTGTGCTGCTGTCCGGGATCTTCGCGTTCTTCACGCTGAAGAAGGACGACGACCAAGTGCTCGGCGACCCATTCCTGCGCGATGGCCAGGCCGAGGTCGTGGCCACCGCGGCCCCCGGTCCGCAGTCCGATCCGACCGGCAGCGACGGGAAGGCCTGACGCACCATGAAAGAACAACTCGAGCGCGCCGAAGCCGGCGTGGCCAAGCTGCTCGAAGGCCGCAGCGATCGCTGGTACCCGCTGTTCCACATCGCTGCCAAGGCGGGCTGGATCAACGATCCGAACGGTCTGTCGTACTTCAACGGGCGTTACCAGGTGTACTTCCAGCATCATCCCTTCGGCACTCAGTGGGGACCGATGCACTGGGGACATGTGTCCTCCGAGGACATGGTCACCTGGCGGCGGGAGCCGATCGCGATGGCTCCGTCGATCGAAGCCGACCGTGATGGTGTCTTCTCGGGTTCGGCGGTCGTCTCGGACGACAACCAACTGGTCGCTTACTACACCGGTCACCGCTGGCGCAATGGTGTCAACGAGGACGAAGGCAATCTGCAGGTGCAGTGCATGGCGGTCTCCGACGATGGCATCACCTTCGAGAAGACGGGTGTCATCGTCGAATGTCCCGAGGGCCTGTTGCACTTCCGCGACCCGAAGGTCTGGCGGATGGGCGACACCTGGTACATGGTCTTCGGTGCCTGTTCGGCCGAGAACCGTGGCCAGGTCTGGCTCTACACCTCGACCGACATGAAGTCCTGGGAATTCGACCGGGTGATCTTCACCGATCCCAACCCGCGCGTGTTCATGCTGGAATGCCCGGACATGTTCCCCCTGGACGACAAGTGGGTCATCACCTACTGCCCGATGGGTACCAAACCGGAACGCTATGTGGCCCGCAACGGCCACAACGCGGGTTATGTGGTCGGCGACTGGCAGCCTGGGGGAGTCTTCGAGCAGATCACCGACTACCGGACGATCGACTGGGGACATCAGTTCTACGCGCCGCAGTCGTTCGAGGCGCCGGACGGCCGTCGCATCGAGTACGGCTGGCTCGGATCGTTCACGATGCCGATTGCCACCCAAGAAGTCGACGGCTGGTGCGGTCAGTTCACCGTGCCGCGTGAACTCACCCTGGACAAGAACAACCACCTGCGCAGCTTCCCGATCGCCGAGATCGAGCAACTGCGCACCGAGACCATCGACTTCGGTGCCTTCGAGCTGGGCCTCAATGGCGACAAGGTGCTGGTCGATGACGATGGTGGGGCGGTCGAGATCGAACTCGAGGTGGATCTGGCCTCGACCTCGGCCGAGCGGATCGGGCTGAGGGTGCACAACACCCCCGATGGTGGTCACACCTATGTCGCCTACGACGATCTGGCCGGACGAGTCGATCTCGACCGCAGGCTGACCGGCAACGGTGACCGCGGGCACCGCGCCGCACCATATGAGGGCGGTAGTCAACTCCGGTTGCGGGTGCTGGTGGATCGGGGGTCCGTCGAGGTCTTCGTCAACGACGGGGCGGAGTCGATCACGTCGTACAGCTTCCCGAACAAAGGTCCGCGCGCTGTCGTCCTGTGTGCCGAGTCGGGCGTCACCAAGGTGAATGGCCTGAAGGTGCACCGGCTACGGACGATCTGGGAGTCTCCCGACCGGTAGTTCACGGGCCAAAGGGCTGTCGCAGTCGCTCCCTCGGACTGCGGCAGCCCTTGTTCGTCCGCCGAGGTGCCCGAATCGGCCGGCAAAGCGTCAGCAGTCTGGACGCGAGTTCGTCGGCGCTTGCGCACACTAAACTCGGGGAGCGTGGCGACAGTGACGAATGCTCCCCAGACGACAGCCGATGCCAAACCGTGGGCAGAGTCCCCGCAGGACGTGCTCGAGCTGCTGGACGCCTCGTCCGGCGGTCTGTCCGGCACTGAGGCAGCCCGAAGGCTCGAGCGAGACGGCAGCAACACGCTTCCCGAACCGACCCAGAAGCCCGCCTGGCGTCGCCTGCTGGCGCACTTCGACGATGTGCTGATCTACATTCTGATCGCCGCTGCCGTGCTCAAGGCGATCAGCGGCGACTGGATCGACTTCGCGGTGATCAGCGTTGTCATCGTGGCCACCGCGGTCATCGGATTCATTCAGGAGGGTCGCGCCGCGTCCGCGCTGGCCAGTCTTCAGGACATGCAATCGCTGGACGCTCAGGCGCTGCGCGACGACAGCTGGGGTGTGGTGGACGCCGCCACCCTGGTGGTCGGCGATGTCGTGCGTGTCCGGTCCGGCGACCGGGTACCCGCCGACCTGAGGCTGCTGGAGGCGTCGTCGCTGCAGGCGGACGAAGCCGCCATGACCGGCGAATCGGTGCCGGCCCAAAAGGACGTGGTTCCGGTCTGTGTAGAGGCCGGTCTCGGTGACCGTTCGTCCATGCTCTTCTCGGGCACGATCATCACCGCAGGCACCGGCGAGGGAGTGGTGGTCGCCACCGGTGCCGACACCGAGATCGGACGCATTTCGTCGCTGGTCTCCGACCAGGACCAGCTCGATACCCCGTTGACCCGTCAGCTGGCCCACCTGGGCAAACAACTGTCGATCCTCATCGGCCTGCTCGCCGTCGTGATGCTGCTGGTCGGACGCATCTTCCACGACTTCACCGGGGACGAGCTGATGTCGTCGGCGATCGGGTTCGCGGTCGCCGCAGTCCCGGAAGGCCTGCCGGCCCTGGTGACGGTGACACTCGCCCTCGGCGTTCAGCAGATGGCCAAGCGCAATGCCATCACCCGCAAGATGGCCTCGGTCGAGACCCTGGGCTCGGTCACCACCATCTGCTCGGACAAGACCGGAACCCTCACCCAGAACGAGATGACCGCACGCAGCGTCGTCACCGCCGACGGCATCTACCAGGTCGAGGGCACCGGATATCAACCCACCGGCCGCATCACGACCGAGGCCGGTGAGACAGCCGACCTCGCGAACCATCCCGACCTGGAAGCTCTGGTGCTGGCCGCCGGGGTGGCCAACGATGCGCGGGTCGAACAGACCGATGAAGGCTGGCGGGTGGTCGGACAGCCCACCGAGGGAGCCATGGATGTGCTGGCGGCGAAGGCGGGAGCCGACGTCGACGATGTCGTCCGCCTCGCCCAGGTACCCTTCGAATCCGCGCACAAGTTCTCAGCAACACTCGATGACGTTCCCGACGGCGATGGAACCCGGCGGATCATTCATGCGCTCGGAGCGCCGGACCGGCTGCTCGACCGCTCGTCCAGCCAGCTGACCGCCACCGGTGAGCGGGTGCCGGTGGATATCGAGGCCTGGGAACGACATATCGATGAGTTGTCGGTACAGGGTCTGCGGGTTCTCGCGGTGGCCGAGCGTCCCGCCGACGGTGTGGAATCCATCGAGCTGGCCGATCTGGACACTGACCTGACCTTCCTGGGGCTGGTCGGCATCGTCGATCCACCGCGCCCGGAGGTCACCGACGCGATCGCCGACGCCCACACCGCGGGCATCCGGGTGAAGATGATCACCGGCGACCACAAGGGCACTGCGGTGGCCATCGCCCGCGAACTCGGCATCGTGGGGACGGACGGCCGAGTGGAGGCGCTGACCGGGGCCGACCTGGACGCGATGCGTCAAGACGAGCTGACGCTGGTGGCCCGTGATGTCGACGTCTACGCGCGCACCTCGCCGGAGCACAAGCTGCGCATCGTGCGGGCACTCCAGTCGCAGGGCGAAGTCGTCGCGATGACCGGCGATGGTGTCAACGACGCGCCGTCCATCACGCGTGCAGATGTCGGGGTCGCGATGGGCATCAAGGGCACCGAGGCGACCAAGGAGGCCGCCGATATCGTGCTGGCCGACGACAACTTCGCCACCATCGAACGGGCAGTGGAGGAGGGACGCCGGATCTACGACAACATCCGTAAGTCGGTCGCGTTCCTGCTGCCGACCAACGGCGCCCAAGCCTTGATCATTCTGGTTGCGGTGATGGTCGGTATCGCCCTGCCGCTGGCCCCCGTCCAGATCTTGTGGATCAACCTGGTGACCGCTTTGACGCTGTCGCTGGCCTTGGCCGGTGAACCAGCCGAGCCCGGCATCATGCGGCGCCCGCCCCGCGCCCCCAGCGAACAGGTGCTGTCGCCGCGCACCTTGGTGCAGGTGCTGTGGACCTCACTGCTGATCGGCGGGGTGACCTTGTGGTTGTTCATCATCGAACGCAATACCGGCGGCAGCTACGCCATGGCCCAGACCACAGCGGTGACGATGCTGGCCTTCGGGCAGTTGGCCTATCTGTTCAACTGCCGCTTCCTCAATACCTCATCGCTGACCTGGCGGGTGCTGGTCGGCAACCGGATGATCTGGTACGGAGTCGCTGGTCTGCTGGCACTGCAGTGCCTGTTCATCTACGCGCCGTTCATGCACATCTGGTTCCATTCGGCCCCCATCGGGTTTGCCGAGTGGGGCCGGATCTTCGGGATGACCATCGTCGTCTTCCTGCTCGTCGAGGCCGGAAAGTGGGTCATCCGGAAGGTCTTCGACCGCCGCTGACCAGACGCGCGGACCTGCGCCGCGTCCGCCGGCATACCGACGATCCGAGCGCTGGGCTCAGGCCTGCGCGGCGAAACCGGTCAGTGAGCCCTGACACTTGGCTGCAATGGCCCGAGCCGCGGTGCTGGTGGGGCCGGGCTGCGGGACGAAGACGGCCTCGCGGTAGTACTGCAACTCCTCGATCGACTCCTGGATGTCGGCGAGCGCCCGGTGGTTGCCGTTCTTGTCCGGAGCGTTGTAGTAGGCCCGCGGATACCAGCGTCGGGCCAGCTCCTTGATGCTGGAGACATCCACGTTGCGGTAGTGCAGATGGCCCTCGAGCTCGGGCATGTCCCGGGCGAGGAAGGCGCGGTCGGTGCCGACCGTGTTACCGGCCAGCGGGGCCTTCCGGGCATCGGGCACATAGGTCTTGATGTAGTCGAGCAGTTGCGCCTCGGCGTCGGCCATGCTCAGGGTTGCCTTCTCCAACTCGTCGAGAAGACCCGAATCGGAGTGCATCTTGAGCACCGTCTCGTTCATCTGCTCCAGTGCCTGCTGGGACGGCGGGATCAACAGGTCGAGGCCTTCGCCCTGCACCTTGAGCTCGCCATCGGTCACCAGTACCGCGACTTCGACCAAAGCATCGGTAGCCAGGTTGAGCCCGGTCATTTCACAGTCGATCCACACCAGCATGTCCATCACGTCCCTAAGGGTATGCCACTGCCGCGAAGCCGGAGAATCCGATGGTTGATCCAGCACCCGCGGGCGGATGGGCCGGGGGAGCATCCTCTAGACTGTCCGTGCCTCCGTAGCTCAGTGGATAGAGCATCCGCCTTCTAAGCGGCTGGCCGCGGGTTCGATCCCCGCCGGGGGCGCCGGGCGGGCCAGTGGGCACGGACTTGACCGTTCGCCGGAGCGGGGACGAGTTCAGGGCGCGATAGTCTTGCCCACATGACTGCTGACGCCAACACGTGGCGGCCTCCGGCCTCCACCATTCCCGTGCGGGCGACCGGACGCGGCGCTGCGGCTGTCGTCAGTCACGCTCCCGACGGCCGTGGGGAAGCCGGCCACGACGATCGGCCGGCCCAGTACCGGCGGCGGCAGAACGGCTTGGCCCAGCAGGTGGATCCGTCGCTCAAGTGGCATCAGCGCCTGCTTCGCAATCCCTACACCTGGATCGTCCTCGCGATGACGCTGGTCTACGCCGGCCTGTTGTTCACCGTCTACCGCACGGTCGGCGACGGGCTGATCGAAGAAGTCGGCGCGGTCACCAAGGAGGCGACCGGAAACCCGACGGTGCTGGTCTGGGGCCAGATCAATGAGGCCTACCTGAAGGTCATCCCGTTCGCCGCCGCGACGCTCGGCTGCTACGTGCTGCTGCTGGTCTTTCTGGACCGCTTGCGTCCCACTACCTGGTCGATGAAATGGCTCGCGCTCGGCTGGGGAGCCTGCGCGGCCGTCTTCATCTCGCTGCACGTCAACACCTGGGCCGGCGAATTGATGCGAGCCGAAGGCCCGGTGGATCCGTCTCAGGGCGCCCGGGCTGCGATCTTCTCGGCGCCCTTCGTCGAGGAAGCCGCGAAGGCGACCATACTTTTCTTCATCGCGATCGCCATGCGCAGGCGGATCGTCGGCGTCCATCAGGCGCTCACGCTGGCTGCCTTGTCAGCAGCCGGCTTCGCATTCAGCGAGAACGTCGTCTACTACATTCGCACCTACCTGTACGCGGTCACGATCTACGGCACCGACGCCGAAGCAGAGCTGCATCAGCTCTTCGTGCTGCGCGGGGTGGTGCTGTCGTTCGGGCATCTGCTGTTCACCTCGTTGACTGCGCTCGGCATGATCGCCGCCCTGACCAACCGCAGCAAGATCGTCCGTGTTCTGGCGCCGGTGGCCGGTTATCTCGCCGCGGCGTTCGGGCACATGCTCTTCAACGGGTTCGCATCGCTGTCCAGCAGCACGTTGGTGCTGATCATCGGCGGCTGGATCGGCGTCCTCGCGCTGGGCGTCTACACGATTTTCCGGTACGTCCACCAGACCCGCAACATCCGGGCCAGGCTCACCGAGCTGGTCGAGCTCGGCTGGCTACAGATCGATGATCCGGCCGAGATGAGCAAGCTGTTCGGGCGCTGGCGGATGGCCCTCGCCGCATTCCTGCGCGGTCCTCGGGTCTTCCGGGCCACCCTGCGCCTGCAGCGCAGCCTTACCGAGATCGCCTATCTGCGTGATGCCGAGATGCGCGGAATCGTCGATGCGATGGCGATCGAGCGTGAACGCGACCTCATCCTGGCCGCCGGTGAGGCCCGGGTCTGGGCGATCGATCACGTTCGTGGCGTCCCGTTCATCCCGCCGCAGTGGGGCGAAGCGGTACGCTCGCTCGTGCAACGCGTGAAGGACGCGCGCGCCGAGCGCCGGGCGCGCCGGGCGCGCAAGCAG
The DNA here is from genome assembly GCF_030297015.1 of Brooklawnia propionicigenes. NCBI lineage: Bacteria > Bacillati > Actinomycetota > Actinomycetes > Propionibacteriales > Propionibacteriaceae > Brooklawnia > Brooklawnia propionicigenes. The sequence continues at coordinate 2,610,218 of NZ_AP028056.1, forward strand.
CCGCCCCAGTCGTGGTCGCCACCCACCGGCGTTCCGGTGGCTACCGGTGGCGGAGGGTGGCCCGCACAGTGGCGTTGACGTGCCAAAGTGTCAGGTAGACGCCACAATGGGCGTGAACGGTTCGTATTGAGGAGGACGCGATGGAGTTGGCAGGGTCGCTGACCTCCTTGCGTTCGGCGTTGAGCCAGGCACGGTTCCCGCTGGCGTTGCCCGATCGCACGGCTGCCCAGACAACGATCCATCAGATCGTCAGTCAGCTCGACGACTACGTCCTGCCTCGACTGGTCAACCTGGAGGCGCCGCTGCTGGCTGTGGTCGGCGGTTCCACCGGCGCAGGCAAGTCCACACTGGTCAACTCGCTCATCGGACGCGTGGTCTCACAGCCAGGCGTCATCCGCCCCACCACCCGCTCGCCGGTGCTGATTCACAATCCGGACGACGGCCGCTGGTTCGACGACGACCGTGTGCTGCCCGGGCTGATCCGCTCCCGGGTCTCCAGCCGGGACCAGCGTTCGCTGCAGCTGGTGTCCGAACCGACGTTGCCCGCAGGGCTGGCGATCCTGGACGCCCCGGACATCGATTCGGTCGTCAAGGAGAACCGGCTGTTGGCCACCCAGCTTCTCGATGCGGCCGATCTGTGGCTGTTCGTCACCTCCGCGGCCCGCTATGCCGATGCGGTCCCGTGGGAATTCCTGCGCACCGCCGCCAGCCGGGGCGCCGCCATCTCGGTGGTGCTCGACCGGGTGCCTCCGGGGGCGATGGCTGTCGTGCCCGCCGACCTCGGACAGATGATGTCCGACCGGGGCCTGGCGGACGCTCCGCTGTTCGCGGTGCCGGAGACCGTCGTGGACGATCTGGGCCTGCTGCCCGATTCGGCGGTGGCTCCGGTCCGGACCTACCTGGCCACCCTGGCCGCCGACAAGGAATCCCGGGAACGCGTCGTCCGGCGGACTCTCGACGGAGCGATCGGCTCCCTCGTACAGCGCGCGCCTGAGGTCGCGAATGCCCTCGACAGCCAGCGAGAGGTCGCCGTGCAGCTGGCCAGTGACGCCCAGAAGGCGTTCGCGGAGGCTGCCCGCGCGGTCGCGGTGCAGTCGGCCGATGGCACCCTGCTGCGCGGCGAGGTGCTGTCACGCTGGCACGACTACGTGGGTACCGGTGACCTGATGCGCAGCCTCGACCAGGGCGTCAGTCGGCTGCGGGACCGAATCGCTGGTTTCTTCACGGGCAATTCGCAGCGCGCAGAGCGGGTCGGGGTCGCAGCCAGCAGCGGGCTGGAAGCCCTGATCAACGGGGAGGCGGCCGCCGCCGCCGAACGCGCCGTCGTCGCCTGGAAAGCCAATCCGGCCGGCCGGGAACTGATGGCCCGCTACCCGGAGCTGGTTCGTCCCGGCGACGAACTGGCGGGCTCGACTGCGCGCGCCATCCGCGACTGGCAGTCCGATGTGCTCGCACTGGTCGCGAACGAGGGCAAGGGCAAACGCACCTCCGCGCGGATCGCTGCGCTCAGCGTCAACGGGGTGGGCGCTGCCCTGATGCTGGTCATTTTCTTCAACACCGGCGGTCTCACCGGAGCCGAGGGCGGGGTTGCAGTCGGCACGACGGTACTGGCCCAGCGGCTGCTCGAATCCGTCTTCGGTGATGAGGCGGTGCGCAAGCTGGCGACGACAGCCAAACAGGAACTGGACGCGCGGGTCGAGGGCCTGATGGCCGGTGAACTGGTGCGCTTCACCCGCGTGATCGACGATCTGGGTATCGGACCCGACGATGCCGCCAATGTCCGGCAGGCGGTCGTCGAGGTCGAACGCGCCCGGGGTGCGGGTGGTCAGGCTCTGCGGCCGGGTTCGCCGGCGAGACCGGCCCTCGATGGTGCGCCCCACCAGGAACTGACCACCGGCAGCACCGCGGTTGAGATCGCTCAGGTCAACGCCGCGGATGCGGAGATCGTCGATGCCGAACTCGTGCACGACAACCGGCAGGATGGCAGCAACTGATGTCGAAACCCGAACGTGCAGCCGAATCCCTCGCCACCCGTGTTCAGGCCCTGAGCCGGGCCGCAGACCTCGCAGCCGGTCGGCTCAGTGACGACGTGGTGGACCAAGCTCGCCGAGTGACCCGCAAGGCCGACCGTCGGCTCGCGATCGCGGGCGACACCACTGTCATCGCGCTGGCCGGGGCGACCGGGTCGGGAAAGTCCAGCCTGTTCAACGCGATCTCCGGCACCCGGCTCGCCGAGCCGGGACTCAAGCGTCCGACCACCAACAGATCGATGGCCGCTTACTGGGGTGCGCAGCTGCCGCACGAGCTCTTGGACTGGCTCGACGTGCCGCGCCGTCACTTGGTGCAAGGCGACGACCCGGTGCTGAATGGTCTCGTCCTCATCGACCTACCCGACCACGATTCGACGGTCGCGGCCCATCGCGCCGAGGCCGACCGGCTCGTCGAACTCGTCGACATGCTGGTGTGGGTGGTCGACCCCCAGAAGTACGCGGACGCCACGCTGCACAACGACTACCTGAAGCCGCTCGCCGACCATGCCGGCGTGATGCTCGTGGTGCTTAACCAGGCCGACCGGCTGACCGGTGACCAGCTGCGCGAGACCATGCGCGATCTGCGGGGATTGCTCGACTCCGAGGGCTTGAGCAAGACCAGCTGCGTCGCCGCCTCCGCCTTGACCGGCATGGGCATCGAGACGCTGCGCAAGACGATCGCCACGACCGTGCGTGAGAAGAAGACCGCGGCGAACCGGTTGTCGTCCGACATCTCAAGCGTGGCGCATTCGATGAAGACCGAGTTCGGGGACGCCAAAGTGCCCACGAAGGTGCCCGAAGCCAGGGCGCGCGAGTTGAACAAGGCGCTCGCCGAGGCCGCCGGAGCGAGCATCGTGCGGGACGCCGTGCTGAAATCGATGCGCCACAGGGGAGGCCTGGCCACCGGTTGGCCGGTCACCAAGTGGCTGCGCCGGTTCACGCCGGACCCACTACGCATGCTGCATCTCGATCGCGCGGTGCCACGCGGCAAGAAACGACCCGACGAACTAGAACCGGCATCGGTGCAGCGCACAAGCCTGCCGACCGCGGGTGGTGTGCAGACCGCGCGGGTCGACATCGCGTTGCGGGGTCTGGCCGCCTCATCGAGCCAGGGCCTGCCCGACGGCTTCGCGACAGCGGTCCGGGAGGCTACGCTGGCCCACCGCAATGACCTGCCGGACGAACTCGATCGCGCTGTCGGTGCCACCGATCTGGCGATGGAGCGGGGCCAGGGCTGGTGGACGGTCGTTCAGGTGCTGCAGTGGATCATCTTCGTCGCCGCGGTCGTCGGCGCCGGCTGGCTGCTGCTCGACCTGGTGCTGAACTATCTGCAGTTGCCGCAGCTGCCCGTCGTCCGGGTGGGGCGCGCACCGCTGCCGACGGTGATGCTATTGGGCGGTGCCCTGCTCGGCATGCTGGTAAGCCTGATTTCGCGGGCCGGAGTGGAACTGGACGCGAGAGCCAAGGGTGGCCGCGCCGAACGCGCACTCACCCGTTCCATCGTTGACGTCGCCGACCGGCTGGTGATTTCCCCAGTCAACGGCGAACTGACGCGGTTCAACCAGGGACGCCAGGAGGCATCGCGGGCCATCGGCTGAGCCTTGCCAGGCGGTCATCTCACGGAGTTATCCACAGCTGGCGACGTCTTTGACCGATTCGGGGTGCTAGTCACCAATCATTGGGGTCCAACGAGAAAGGACCCCCATGATGGATGCGTACATCACCGTTTCGGGAAACCTCGGCACCGACGTCGAGCACCGGGCAACCGACAACTACAGCAGGGCGAGCTTCCGGTTGGCCAGCACACCCCGGATACGCCGCGGTGACGACTGGATCGATGGCCACACCACCTGGGTGAACATCGAATGCACCAACCGGCTGGCCGACAACGCGCGCGACTCGCTGGCCAAGGGTGACCCGGTGGTCGTCTTCGGCCGGCTGCGCACCAAGGTCTGGGAATCCGAGGGCACCAAACACGAACGGATGGTCATCGAGGCCAGCTCGATCGGCCACGACCTGAGCCGCGGCACCACCGCCTTCACCCGGATCGCCTGGGCCCGGCAGCCGGAGGAGGCTGATCCGGGACGCGACGATGGCGACGTGGAGCCGAGCAGCGAACTGGCCGGCTGAATCCGGGACTGCCGCGATGATTCGGTTGGCTTGGCAGGTGCGGCATAATGGACGGGCACCACCCCACCTGCCCAGATCGTCCGGCCTGCCCGACGGTCACGCTGCGAACGAAGGAAGCACGCGCCGAATGGCCGAGTTCATTTACACCATGCACAACGTCCGCAAGACGATCGGGGACAAGTTGATCCTGGACAATGTCACCCTCTCGTTCCTTCCGGACGCCAAGATCGGCGTCGTCGGCCCGAACGGGGCCGGCAAGTCCACGCTGCTCAAGGTGATGGCAGGTTTGGAGCCCATCAACAACGGTGACGCTCAGCTGGCCAAGGGTGCGACAGTCGGCATCCTCATGCAGGAGCCGCCACTGACCGAGGGCAAGACCGTCTTGGAGAACATCGAGGAGGGCGTCTCCGAGGTCAAGTCAATGCTTCGCCGATTCAACGAGATCTCGGAGGCGATGGCCGATCCGGACGCCGACTTCGACACCCTGCTGGCCGAGATGGGCGAGCTGCAGACCGAGCTCGACGCCCGCGATGCCTGGGATGTCGATTCCCGTCTCGAGCAAGCCATGGATGCGCTGGGTTGCCCGCCGCCGGACACCATCGTCGATGTGCTGTCGGGCGGTGAGCGGCGCCGCGTGGCATTGTGCAAGTTGCTGCTGCAACAGCCCGATCTGTTGCTGCTCGACGAGCCCACCAACCACCTGGACGCCGAATCGGTAGCTTGGCTGGAAGGTCACCTGAAGAGCTACCCGGGAGCGGTGCTGTGCATCACTCACGACCGTTACTTCCTCGACAACGTGGTGGGATGGATCTGTGAGATCGACCGCGGACGCCTGTATCCCTACGAGGGCAACTACTCGACCTACCTCGAGACCAAGCGCAAGCGTCTGACCATCGAGGGTCAGAAGGATGCCAAGCGAGCCAAGATCTTGGAGCGCGAACTCGAGTGGGTGCGCTCGTCGCCCAAAGCCCGGCAAGCCAAGAACAAGGCCCGCCTGGCCCGCTACGAGGAACTGGCCGCCGACGCCGAACGCAACCGTAAGCTCGATCCCGCCGAGATCAACATCCCGCCGGGTCCGCGGCTGGGCAGCCTGGTGCTCGAGGTGAACGATCTGCACAAGGCCTTCGACGACCGGGTGCTGATCAGCGGATTGACGTTCGACCTGCCGCGCGCCGGCATCGTCGGTGTGATCGGCCCGAACGGCGTCGGCAAGACCACGCTGTTCAAGATGATCGTCGGCGAGGAGCAGCCGGATTCGGGCACCCTGAAGGTCGGTGAGACCGTCAAGATCAGCTACGTCGACCAGGGCCGGGAAGGGCTGGATCCCGAGAAGAACGTCTGGGAGGTCGTCTCGGACAGGCTCGACTACATCAAGGTGGGCAGCTTCGAGGTGCCCAGCCGCGCCTATGTGGCGTCCTTCGGTTTCAAGGGTCCCGATCAGCAGAAGCCGTCCGGCGTGCTGTCGGGCGGTGAGCGTAACCGGCTGAACCTGGCTCTGACCCTGAAGCAGGGCGGCAATCTGCTGCTCCTCGACGAGCCGACCAACGACTTGGATGTCGAGACGCTGCAGAGCCTCGAAGATGCGCTGCTGGAATTTCCCGGCTGTGCCGTGGTGATCTCCCACGACCGCTGGTTCCTCGACCGGGTGGCCACCCACATCCTTGCCTGGGAAGGTGAGGACGACCACGGTCTGCCGCGCTGGTTCTGGTTCGAGGGCAACTTCGCCGACTACGAGAAGAACAAGCTGGAGCGGCTCGGCGAGGAGGCTGCGCGTCCGCACGCCAGCAAGCACCGTCGATTGATGCGCGACTGATCAGCCTCGGGGCTCTGATCAACCTCGGGGCTGGGGACTGCTGTTGCCCAGCTCTTCGGCCGATTGCAGGACGATGTCGAGGCAGGCCGTCACCGCGGTTGGGGCATCTCCTGATGCAATCGCGGTGGCGAGCTCGAGGTGCCGGTGGCTGGCCTGCGGGTCGGGGATGATGGGCATCAACCCCAGCCGGTACTTGCCGGCAAGGATCTCGTTCAAGATCTGCTCGAGGCTCGCGAACAGCGGGTTGCCCGACGACTGCAGCAGCAATCTGTGGAAGACCACGTCGGCTTCGACGAACTCGTCGACCTTGCCCATCGAACCGGATTCGACCATGCGGGCCGCCAGTCGGATCATCTCGGCCGCGCGATCGGAGTCGATCCGCTCCGCAGCGAGCCTCGCGGCTTGTGGCTCGACTGCCGTGCGCAGCTCGACCAGTGAACGGAACTGTTCGTCCCGTTGGGCTGGATCGTCCAGCCGCCAGGCGATCACATCGGGCGCGAACGCGTTCCACCGGCTGGGATCTTGCACCACGGTGCCGCGGTGCTTGCGGGACTGTACGAGCCCGTTGCCGGACAAGGCGCTCATCGCCTCGCGGATGACCGAGCGCGATACGTCCAGCTGATCGGCGAGTTCGTCCATCCGCAGTACCGTCCCGCCGGGCCAGCGCCCGGTGACGATCTGCTTACCGAGTTGCTCGATCACCTCGCGCTGCAACAGGCCTCCCGAGGGGCTGGGCGTCGGCTGTGCTGCGGACACTGCGTCTCCAATCTGATTGGTTACGGCTTGGCCACCATTTCTGTGAAGAGCTTCACAGCTCGATAAGTCTGATTTATTCTAGGTCATGCCGCGGATGTGCAAGCGTATCCGTGGGTAACTCAACGTTGAGTAGACAATCAAAGGAGATGCAGTGAGACGCTTACATGCAATGGGTGTCACGTTCGCACTGGCTGTTCCCCTCGTGGTATCGGGATGTGGGGGAGGGGAAGCTGCGCAAGCGCCGAGCGACACCGTGCGAGTGACGCTTGCCAATCACGTCTGGACCGAGAACATCAAGGCTCAGTTCGACGATTTCACCGCGCAGACCGGCCTGAAAGTGGAACTCACGCAGCTTGGCGAAGATCAGTTGTCTGATCAGTACAACGTCAAGCTCAACGCGGGCTCGTCCGATATCGACGTCATGATGTACCGGCCGCTGCAAGAGGGCAAGATGTTCGCCCGCAACGGATGGATGGCGGACCTGTCCGACAAGGTCACCAGCAACCCGGAATGGGATTGGGACGACTACCAGGCCGGTCCGGTCACCGCCACCACCTATGAGGGTCAGGTGGTCGGGGTGCCGATCATCACCGAGACGCAGGTGCTGTACTACCGCAAGGACCTGTTGGAGGCATCGGGATTCACCGCGCCACCGGCGACGATGGATGAGCTGAAGGAGATGTCTGCCAAGATCAATGAGGACAACCCGGGCGTTGCGGGCTTCGTCGCCCGCACCGGACGCACGGCCGCAGTCACGCAGTTCTCCAGCTTCCTGTTCAGCTACGGAGGCGACTTCGACGACGGTGCGGGCGTGGCGACCCTGGATACCCAGGCCGCCCATGATGCCTACGACATGTACGGGTCTTTGATCCGTGAGTACGGACCCGCCAATGTCAGCACCGACATGAGCTGGCCCGAGGCCATGGCCGTGTTCACCCAGGGCCAGGCAGGCTTCTATGTCGAGGCGAACTCGCTGTACAAGAACGCCACCGATCCGACGAAGTCCCAGGTCGCCGACACGGTCGGCTTCGCCGCGTTCCCCGCGGGCCCGGCCGGATCACGACCGTACAACATCCCGTCATGGGCGCTTGGAGTCAATGCCGGTTCCACGAACATCGACAATGCCTGGAAGTTCATCGAGTGGGCCACCAGCAAGGAGCAGACGCTGCTGAATCAGCAGGCGGGCGTGCCGAGTGCGCGCACCTCGGTCTGGGCGGATCCGCAAGCGACCCAGGACTACCCGCCGGATCTGTTGGCCGCCGCGCAAGCTGCCGCCGACGACGGTGTCGGTCATGATCGTCCGTTGGTCGTCCAGGTGGCGAAGGCTCGGGAGATCGTCGGTCAGCCGATCGTGGACTCGATCACTGGCAAGGATCTCGACGCGTCCCTGGCCGGCGCTCAGACCTCCTACCAGGCGTTCCTCGACGACGAGAAGTAGCAGGGCCGATCGGGCCGCCGGAGCCTTGGTACTGCCGGCCGGCCCGAGCGGGTCAATACCCAATCGGAGATGCACGAGACTGCTCGTGCATCTCCGATCTCAGTCCCTCATATTCGCTAAGGCGACACATGTCTGCTCCAATTGATAACCCGGCGTCCGGCCAAGCCGTCGCTGTGGACCAGCCCAGTCGGCCGCAACCGCGCCAAAGCACCTTCTCGCGCTGGGCCAATCGGCACCGCAAGTGGCTATTCGCAGCTCCCGCGATGGTATTCACGGCAGCAATGCTCATCTTTCCGCTCGTCTGGACGATCTACCTGAGCCTCACGAATGCTCAGGGCTCCGTGCGAGCACCCAAGTCCTTCATCGGCTTCGACAACTACATCGATGTACTCACCGACACCGAGCGCTTCTGGCCGGCCGTCGGGCGCACCCTGGTGTTCACCGTGGGAGTGCTGATTGCCCAGATGGTTCTGGGCATGTGCATCGCGCTGCTGCTCCGCAGATCGTTCCGTGGCCAGGGCATCGTCCGGGTGGCGATTCTGTTGCCCCTGGTCGCCACGCCGGTAGCGGTCGGCATGATGTGGAGACTGATATTCGACCCGAACATCGGTCCCGCTAACTACCTGCTCAGTTTCGTCGGGCTTGGTCCGTTCTCCTGGCTGGCAGGGGAGCGGACAGCATTGCCGACCACGATGCTCATCGATGTTTGGCAGTGGACTCCCATGGTGGCGCTGATCCTGCTGGCAGGCTTGACATCATTGTCCGACGAGGTCGATGAAGCGGCCGCGATCGACGGCGCCAGCACCTGGCAGCGATTCTGGTTCGTGACTCTTCCGCTGGTTTGGCCGAGCGTGCTGGTGGCGTTGCTGCTGCGCGGCATCGACGCGCTCAAGACCTTCGACATCTTGTATGCGACCAAGGGACGTGGCGGGGGATCCTTCCACGAGGTCGAGACGCTCAACGTCTATGCGTACGGCCTGAGCTTCGACTACAACGAGTATGGTGTCGCGTCCACTGTGCTCATCTTGTTCTTCGCGCTGATCATCGCGGCGATGCTGGCGCTCACCTCGCGGACCAAGGAGCGATGATGCGAGTCTCAAGTGGATACCGCGTCTTCCGTATCGTGGCGATCGCGTTGCTGCTGTTCATCATGCTGATGCCGCTGGCATGGATGGTGCTCAGCTCGTTCAAGACCAATGTGCAGATCTACGACACCGCAACGGTCTTCAGATTCACCCCGACCATGGAGAACTACCAGAAGGTCTTCCAGCAGGCGAACTTCGGCAAGTTCATGTGGAACAGCTTCCTGGTCGCCGCATTGTCGACGGGTATTTCGCTGGTGCTCGGAGTGCCGGCCGCCTACTCCATGAGCCGTTTCGTGATGAAACGGCAGGCGGTGGTCGTGCTGATGGCCCGCGTCATCCCCGGTGTTTCCCTGCTCGTGCCGTGGTACTACCTGTTCAGCAATCTGCGGATGGTCGGTGGCTACGGCGTCTTGATCCTGTCGCACATGTTCGTCGCGCTGCCGCTGATTCTGTACATCATGATGGGCTTCTTCGACGGCATGCCGACCGAATTGGAGGAGGCGGCTCAAGTCGACGGACTCACCCCGATCGGTGCGATGTGGCATATCACGCTGCCGATGAGCACGCCCGGGATCGCGACCGCATCGATCCTGTCGTTCATCTTCAGCTGGAACAACTTCATGTTCGCTCTGGTGCTGTCGGGAGCCGATACCAAGACCCTGCCGGTGGCGATCTTCGACTTCATCGGCTACGCCAGCATCGACTGGGGCGGGCTGATGGCGGCCGCCAGCGTGGTGACCCTGCCGATCATGGTCATCGCGTTGTTCTTCCAGAAGTATGTGGTCACCGGCCTGACCGCGGGTGCGGTCAAGGGCTGAGGCCGAGACGTTCCGGCCCCCGAGGTTCGGCCGATCACGGGTACTCGCTACCGGTGATCGGCCGGCCTCGGGGGCCGGGTGCAGTCAGGACTACAACGACTCAGGACTGCAGCGGGAGCTTCACCCAGCCGTGCTCGGCCTGCGAGCGGTAGATGGCGGTGAACAGTTCGACCGTGCGGCGGCCGTCGTCCAGCGTGATCAGCGGCTCGCGGTCCTCGCGGATCGCCGACAGGAAATCGGCCAGCTGCTCACGGTGGAAGTAGTACATCGAATCCACCGAATTGAAGAACTCCGAGTCCTCGGCCTGGAGTTCGGCAAGCCGATCCTCTTCACGGGCGATCGTCCACAGATCATTGACCGGCGGCTCGGTGATGCCCGACATGCCCGCGATGAACATCGCACCGCCATCGGTTTGAACCCCGACACTGGCGCCATTCGATCCGTGCACCCGGACATTGCCGAACAGTGCCGGATTCTGCGAGTTGCTCACCACGATGTTGCCGAGCGCCCCACTGCGGAACCGGATCAGTGCCATGGCGGTGTCGTCCACCTCGAGATCGGGATGGTTGAGCGTGTCCCAGCAGCCCACCACCTCGTCGACCTCACCCATGTACCACAGCAGCAGGTCGAGTTGGTGCGGCGCCTGATTGACCAGTACACCGCCGCCCTCACCGGCCCAGGTGCCGCGCCAGGGATCGGAGCGGTAGTAGCCCATGTCGCGCCAGCCCAGCATGTTGACCGTGCCGAGGATCGGATGACCCAGCTTGCCGGCATCGATGGCCTGCTTGATGCGCATGGCCGGATGATAGAAGCGCCGCTGGCAGATCGTCGTGCCGATCACGCGGGACTGCTGGGCGGCGGCGATGATCGCATCGCAGTCGGCCAGCGTCGATGCCAGCGGCTTCTCGATGGCGATATGCAAGCCGAGCCGTGCCGCCTCGACCGCGTAGCTCTCGTGGTTGGGGTGCGGCGTGCAGATGCTTACCGCCTGCGCACCGGTCCGGTCGACCAGTTCGGCCAGCGAGTCGAAGCCGGGCACACCGTACTCGGCGCCGAAGGCCGCGCCGCGTCCCGGCCTGGTGCCCACCGCTCCGACGAACTCGCTGCCGTCCAGCGACTGGTAGCACTTGGCGTGGAAATGCCCGACTTTGCCGCAACCCAGCACCGCGGTCTTGATTGTGTCGCTCATGCGACGACCTCCTCGACCTCGGGCAGCAGCACGATCTTGTTGAGGCCCGGCTCACGGTTGTAGACTCGGGTGATCCATTCATGCCCGGCCGACAACGGCACCGATTTCGAGATCAGCGCCTCGACATCCACCTTGCCGTCGGCAATCAGCTGCAGGCATTCGTTGTACTCACCGGCCGATGCGCAGGTACCGAAGAGGCTGATCTGGCGGGTTACCACCCACTGCAGCGGGAAGCCGATGTGCTGTGCGAGATTGCCGATCAGCACCACCGAGCCGTCCAGCTTCACCGAACGGACGGACAGGTCGACGGTCGCTTCGATACCTGTGGCATCGAAGGCGATGTCGACGCCCTTGCCGCCGGGGGTTGCCGCCAACAGGCGTGCCAACGCATCGGGCGCAGCCGAGTTGATGACGGCGTCCGCACCATTGTCCAAGGCCGTCGCCAGCTTGGCGTCGTCGATGTCGACAGCGATGATCGGTCCTGCGCCCATGGCCTTGACGACCTGCAGCGTGAGCAGGCCGATCGTCCCGACTCCCACGATCACCGCGCTCATACCCGGCTTCACCGGGGTGCGGGTGGCCGCGTGGTAGGCGATGGCCAGCGGCTCGACCATCGCGGCCTGCACATAGCTGACCTCGTCGGGCAGCCGGTAGCAGATGTAGGCCGGTACCACGAGATAGTCGGCGAAGGCTCCGTCTCTGCGGTAGTCGTCGCAGGAGACGCCGAGCACCTGACGGTTGGTGCACAGATTCACGTTGCCCGCCAGACAGGCATCGCACTGGTTGCAATAGACCGTGGAGTCGAAGGTGACCCGGTCACCGACCGACCAGCCCTCGACGCCAGGGCCGACCGCTTCGATCTGGCCGGACGCCTCGTGTCCCATGATGTCGGGCGGCTGCCGTCGTCCCGATGAGCCGTCCATGCCGTGCACGTCGCTGCCGCATACCGCGCAGGCCTTCACCTTGATGAGCACCTCGCCGGTGCCCGGTGTGGGGGTGGGCACATCGAGATAGTCGAACTTGTTGTACTCGGTGAGCACCAATGCTTTCATGCCTGCGCCTCCTGCGACGACGTGGATGCCGGACGACCGTCGTGCGGGTCTACGTCTGTCGACGAGGTCCATTCTTGCGCAGCTGGCGCAGCAACCATAGGGGGTGCCACTTTCGTAGATCGTGCAGCATGTCGTTGATCGTGCAGTATGGAGCCGGCCGATGGGTGCGGGCGATGCCGCTCGGTGGCCGCGCCCCCATCTGGGCAGCGTCCCCCACAGAACGCTCGCCGTTGAGCAGTTCGCTTCTGTTGGAACGCGAGCGAACTGACTTATGGCGAGCGTCTGGGATGGACGGCGAGCGTTTGGGATGGACGGCGGACGGCGAGCGTCCGAGCGGCGGTCAGAGATGGGCGACGAGCAACTCGGCCATCGTGACTGCGGTCGAACCCTCCAGATCGGCGACCTGCTTGCGGCAGGAGAAGCCATCGGCCAGCACCACGGCCTCCGGCCCGGCAGCCCGGATCGCGGGGAGCAGATCGTGTTCGGCCACCTTGACCGAAACCTCGTAGTGGCCGCGTTCGACACCGAAGTTGCCTGCCAGGCCGCAGCACCCACCGAGTGTGACAACCCGGGCGCCGGTTCGCCGGAGCAGCGCCGCGTCGGCTTCCCAGCCCAGTACGGACGCGTGGTGGCAGTGCGGCTGAGCAACGATCGTGTGCCCGGCCAGGCTCGGTGGCTGCCAGTCGTCCAACGACCCCAGAAGTTCGGCGAGGGTGTGAATCGAATCCGCCACCACCGGCACGCGCACATCGTCCGGCAGCAGCTCGGGGGCATCCGAACGCCACACGGCCATGCAGCTGGGCTCCATGCCGACAATCGGAATGCCCTGCTCGGCTATCGGAGCCAGCACATCCAGCGCATGGGTCAGCTGGCGGCGAGCGCCGTCCAACTGGCCGGTGGTGATCCAGGTCAGCCCGCAGCAGGCATCCTGCGTGATGACCCGCGGCGTGAATCCCACGCTGACCAGCAGATTCAGCAGCGCTACCAGCTGGCCTCCGGCGAAGGCGTCGGTGAACGAATCGACCCAGACCGCGACCGGCCCACGCTTACCCGCAACCTCGCCCAGTTCGTAGTCCTGCTGGCTGGCGGCACGACCGACCCGGAAACGCGGCATCGGACGCCGCTGATCGACACCGGCAGCCGCCCGAACCAGATTGCTCAGGCCAGGGGTCTGCAGCGCGAAATTGCCCAGCACGCCCAGCCGCAGCTTGGTGACCAGTCGTCCCCAGCGCGGCAGCCAGCCCAGCGCATAGTGCGAAACCGGACGCAGCTTGCGCCGGTGCTTCTCGTAGAGCACCCGCGACTTGTAGGCAGCCATGTCGATGCCGGTGGGGCAGTCGCGACGGCAGCCCTTGCAGGCCAGGCACAGCTCCAAGGCTTCGGCCACCTCGGGAGAGGCCCAGCCCCCGGTGATCAGTTGACCGTTCAGCATCTCCTGCAGGACGCGTGACCGCCCGCGGGTGGCGTCCTTCTCATCCCCGGTCGCCTGGAAGCTCGGGCACATCACCCCGCCGGCCTTGGTGGTGTTGGCGCGGCACTTGCCGACGCCGGTGCACTGATGCACCTCGAGGGTGAACTCCGGGTTCTTCATGGCCAGCGGCGAGCGGCGCAACTGCGGAATCCGGAGATTGGCGTTGAGCGGCTCGGGATCGACCAGCATGCCCGGGTTGAGCAGATTCTGGGGGTCGAAGATCTGCTTCACCTGCCCGAACAGTGACAGCGCAGCGGGGGAGTACATCAACGGCAGCAGTTCGCTGCGCGCCCGGCCGTCACCGTGCTCGCCCGACATCGAGCCGCCGTAACGCGCCGCCAGCTCGCCGGCGGCGAACATGAAGTCGTGCAACAGTTGGGTGCCGTTCTCGGTGTTCAGCGGGAAGTCGATTCGGCAATGGACGCAGCCCTCACCGAAATGCCCGTACGGCAGCCCGTGCAGCCCGAAGCGGATCAGCAACTCATCGAAGTCGCGCAGGTAGGCACCCAGCCGCGGGGCGGGCACTGCCGAGTCCTCCCAGCCCGCATGCGCCGGGGCGTCCAGGGCGACCGCGGCCAAGCCGGCCGCATCGGTGCGGATCGTCCACAGCCGGGCGGCCTCGGCGGCATCGGGCACTACCCAGCCCTCGATGGCACCGGACGCGTCCACCATGGCCTGGGCGCGCTGGGCGATCTCCGCGGCGTCATCGCCGACTAACTCGATGAACAGCCACGCCTCCCCGGCCGGCAGCGGCGGCACGGCGTGCGGCCCGATGCGCTCGGCGACCACATTCGACAGCCGCCGGTCCATACCCTCGCAGGCGGTCGGGCGGTACGGCAGGATACGCTCCATGGCGTCCGCACCGTCGGCCATGGTCGGGTAGCCAAGAGCCACCGTCGTCTTCAGCGGGGCATCGCGCACCAGGCGAACGGTGGCCCTGGTGATGATGCCCAGGGTGCCTTCGGTGCCGGCGAAGAAGCTCGCCACATCGAAATTCCGCTCGGGCAGCAGATGCTCCATGCTGTACCCCGACACCTGACGCGAGAAGGTCCCGAACTCGGTGCGGATGGTGGCCAGATTGTCCAGCACCAGCGCGCGCAGCTTGTCGAGAAGACTGCCGTGGGCGTCCGGACGAAGGGTCAGCAGCTCACCGGTGCCGGTGATGATCTCGAGCTCGACGATGTTGTCGGCACTGCGCCCGTATCCCAGCGCGCGGGGTCCGCAGGCGTTGTTTCCGATCATGCCGCCGACCGTGCAGCGGTTCGAGGTGGACGGGTCGGGGCCGTACCGCCAGCCGTGCGGATTGACCTCTTTTTGCAGCATGGCCTGCACGACGCCGGGTTCGATGACCGCGGTGCCGGCCTCGATGTCGACCGAGAGCACCTTGTTCAGGTACCGGGAGGTGTCGATCACCAGTCCGGGACCGACCGCATTGCCCGCGCAGGAGGTGCCGGCCCCGCGTCCGGTGATCGGCAACCCGACGGCCAGGCCGGCGCGCACCAGCTCGATCAGCTCGTCGGTGGTTCGCGGCGTCGCGACGACCTCGGGCACGACGCGGTAGAGCGAGGCATCCGTCGAATACAGTGCCCTCGCGAGCGTTGACTGGTCGAGGCAGGACGGATCACTGAGCTGAGCGCGCAGTTCGGCGACCTTGTCGAGTGTGGCGGCCGGCGCGCTCACTTCTTGGCCCCAGCAGCATCCAGCACAGCCTGCATGGCCCTGCCGAGCCCTTCCCAGTCGTCCTCGGCGATTGGGTCGATCAACACCCGCCGAACCGAAGCGACGTGATCGGGAGCCGCGGTCTTGAGCAGCTCGAAGCCCTTGTCGGTGAGTCGGGCGATGACCCCGCGGCGATCATGGGCGGCGGTCTCCCGCACGATCAGCCCCTCGGCCTCCATGCGGTTGACGGTATGTGTGAGTCGCGAGCGGGATTGGTTGGATCCCTCGGCCAGCTGCGACATGCGGATGGAGTGACCCGGTGATTCCGAGAGCACGACGAGCACCTCGTATTCATTGAGATCGAGATTGTGCGGGCGCAAGTCGGCATTGAGTTGCTCATTTATCCGCGCGCAGGCATTCAGCCAGTTGCGCCATATAACTTGCTGGGACGGCGTCAGCCAGCGGACTTCCTGCTCGGACATGGCGACTATCCTAACGGCGCAGTTGAAGAGTGAATCATGGGGGTGGCGATGCGCGGCGGGCTCATACCTTGCTGAGCGTTAGGATCAGATGCCAGCAGATGACCTTCCGCTGCCCGGGCCGGCAGCCAACGAGGAGCGTAATGAACGCCAACGCACAGCAAGTCGCCGACACGATTCTCGCGCAGTGTGCTTCTGACTACCCAACGATGTTCCGCGACAGGGTCGCCGCAGACCCGGCCAAGGTCGCTTTCACCGTGCCCGATGGCGACGGCTGGCGTGACGTCACATGGGGTGAGGTGCGCGGGGTCGTCGACCGTGCCGCTGCCGGGTTCCTCTCCTTGGGTCTGCAGTACGAGCAGCGGGTCGCCATAGCGTGTGCCACCCGGCTGGAGTGGATCGAGGCCGACCTGGCCGTCGCCTGCGCCGCTGCCGCGACCACGACGGTCTACCCGAATACCAATGTCGAGGACATGAGCCACATCGTCCGCGATTCGGGCTCGGTGATGATGGTGCTCGAGAACAACGCGCAACTCACCAAGGTGCACCAAGCCCCCGAACTGGACGCCCAGTTGCACCACATCATCCTCATCGATGACGACCGGCCGGCCGATGCCCATGCCGACGACCGGGTGATCGTCTGGCACGACCTGCTCGACCGGGGCGCGGCCTATCTGGCCGAACATCCCGCCTGCGTGGACGAGTCCATCGGCACCTTGGGCCCGGACTCGCTGTCCACCCTGATCTACACTTCCGGCACCACCGGCAATCCCAAGGGCGTCGAACTGCTGCATCGCAGCTGGGCCTACGAGGGGGCGGCCATGGCCTACCTCGACTTCGTCCACGAGGACGATGTGCTCTACCTGTGGCTGCCGCTCAGCCACGTCTTCGGCCGCGACCTGATCTCGGTGCAGCTGTCGATCGGTTTCCGTTCGGTCGTCGACGGACGGGTCGACCACATCGTCGACGGACTCGCTCTGACCCACCCGACGATCCTGGTCGGCGTCCCGCGCATCTTCGAGAAGGTGCGTGCCGCCGTGATGACCATGTATCCCCAAAACGGTGTCAAGGGACGCATCTCCCGGTGGGCGTTCAAGGTGGGTCGTGAGTCGCGCCCCTACCGGCTGGCCGGTCGTCCGCTGCCGCGGGTGCTGCGGCTGCAGTACGCCGTCGCCGACAAGCTGGTCTTCAGCAAGCTCAAGGCCAGGCTGGGCGGGCGGATGCGGTTCATGATCTCCGGATCGGCCAAACTCTCCCGGCAGGTGCAGGAGTGGTTCTACAGCGCCGACATCACCATCGTCGAAGGCTTCGGCGCCACCGAGACCGCGGCCATCACCTTCCTCAACCTGCCGGATCGTCCGCGTTTCGGCACGGTCGGACCGGTGATCCCAGGCCTGCAGACCAAGCTCGACGACGACGGCGAGGTGCTGGTCTCCGGACCGACCATCGCCCGCGGCTATCACCATCTGCCCGAGGAGACCCGGGAGGCCTTCGATGACGGCTGGTATCGCACCGGTGATATCGGCGTGCTGGATTCCGACGGCTATCTGACGATCACCGATCGCAAGAAGGACCTCTTCAAGACCTCGAACGGCAAGTTCGTCGCCCCGCAGAAGATCGAGAACGCGGTCATGGCGAACATCCCTTACGTCAGTCAGGTGGTTGCGATCGGGCAGGACCGCAAGTTCGTGAGCGCGCTGATCACGCTGGACGAGCCGCAACTGCGCAAATGGGCCGAGCGCCGCGGCAAGGAGAACATGTCGTACGCCGAGCTGACCCAGGACCCGGCCATCCACGCCTCGATCGACCGGTTCATGCGCAAGGTCAACACCCGGCTGGAGCGCTGGGAACAGATCAAGCGCTACACAATCCTGCCGGCAGAGCTCAGCATGGCCGACGGCACCCTGACCCCCAGCCTGAAGGTGCGCCGCGATGAGGTGAACTCGGCTTACGCCGACGCGATCAACGCGATGTACGCCGACGACGCGCCGATGTCCGATCTCGTACCGCGATGACCGGGGTTTTCGTCGCTGACGTTCAGCTGCGCTGGACCGATCTGGACGCCCAGGGCCATGTCAACAACGTCATGGTGGCCGACTATCTGCAGCAGGCGCGCGCCGAGTTCATGCTGTCGGGTGATGCCGGCGAGATGATCGAGGACGGCCTTGTGGTGGTCGCCCATCAGATCTCCTACCGCAACCCGATCCACTACAGCGACGATCCGTTGCGCGCCGAGCTGTGGGTGGCCGAGGTGGGCGCCGCACGCCTGGTGATCGCCTACCGGCTGATCCAGGACGACAGCCTGTGCGTCGAGGCGCGCACGGTCTTGTGCCCCTACGACTTCGAGCGGATGGTGCCGCGGCGGCTCACCCGCCGGGAGCGCGGGTTCTTCACCGCCTGGCTGGACGAGAACACCGCGCCGCTGCCCGAGCTGGTTGCTCCCGAACTCGCGGGCCGGGGCAAGATCACCCCGGTGCAGGTGCGCTGGTCGGACCCCGACCGCTATCAGCACGTCAACAATGTGCGCTATCTCGACTATGTGCTGGCCGGGCGAGTGGACATGACCTCCCACGCCGATCCGTCGATGGCCCGGGTCGCGATGGGCAACGCCGATGCGGCGCGCTGGTTGATCGCTCGGCAGGACATCGACTATCTGGTGCAGATGATGTTCCGGCTGGAGCCGTTCCATGTGCTGACTGCGCCGGTTCACCTGGGCACGAGTTCGATCGTGCTGGCCACCGAGATCGTCGATCCGGACGACGGCATCGTCCATGCCAAGGCCCGCACCGTGCTCGTCTGTGCCGATGAGGCCGGCCACAAACGTCCCTTGCCCGATGCCGCCCGCGCGGCGCTGGAAAAGCTACTGACCACCCAGTGAGTTCGCCAGACTGATACGACGCAACCGGCCGGCTCCCCGAAGGGAACCGGCCGGTAGTGGTTGTCGGCAACTCGACCGATCGGACGCGGACTCAGTCGTCCGAGGTCTTCACCTCGGAGCGGTCGCCCGACCAATCCAGATGGAAGTGGCCCGGCTGATCGACACGCTCGTAGGTGTGCGAACCGAAGTAGTCACGCAGGCCCTGGGTCAGAGCGGCATTGTTGCGAGGTGCCCGCGCCATGTCGTAGTACGCCAGCGAGCTCGAGAAGACCGGAGCCGACACACCGGACTGCACGGCGGCCGACACCACCCGGCGCCAGGCGTCGTTGTACTGAGCCAGCTGCGGGGCAATGGACGGGGCGCACATCAGCGACACCAGATCGGGGTCGGCCGAGTACTCCTTGCGGATGTTCTCCAGCAGCTTGGCGCGGATGATGCAGCCGTCACGCCAGATCTTGGCGCAGTCGGCGACGTTGATGTTCCAGCCGAATTCCATGCCGCCGGTGCGGATCTCGTCGAAGCCTTGGGAGTAGGCGACCACCTTGGATGCCCACAGCGCCTGCCGGACGTCTTCGACGAACGCATCCTTGTCGGGCACCTGAAGCGTACGGTCGGGGCCCTGCAGCGTCTGCTGTGCGACGGCGCGCAGATCGTCGTGGCTCGACTCGGCCCGTGCGAAGACCGATTCGGCGATGCCATTGACCGGAACGCCCAGCTCGAGGGCGGTCTGCACCGTCCAGGTGCCGGTGCCCTTCATCCCAGCCCGATCCTTGATCACGTCGACCAGGGAGCCGCCGGTCTGCGGATCGGTCTGGCTCAGCACATCGGCGGTGATCTCGATCAGGTAGCTCGACAGCTCACCTTCGTTCCAGCTCTTGAAGATCTCCGCGGCCTCGGCATTGCCGATACCGGCGGCCTTCAGCAGCTCCCAGGCCTCACCGATGACCTGCATGTCGGAGTACTCGATGCCGTTGTGGATCATCTTGACGAAGTGGCCGGCGCCGTTCGGGCCGATCCAGGCGCAACAGGGCTCGTCGCCCACATGGGCGGAGATGGCCTCCAGCATCGGGCCGACGATCTTGTAGCTCTCCGGGGTGCCGCCGGGCATGATGGACGGGCCGGTCAGGGCGCCGTACTCGCCGCCGGACACGCCGGTGCCGACGAAGTGGAAGCCCTTGGCCGAGATCTCCTTCTCGCGGCGGATGGTGTCGCGGAAGTAGGCATTGCCGGCGTCCAGAATGATGTCGCCGGGCTCGAGATAGGGAAGCAGCTCCTCGATGGTCGCGTCAGTGGCGGCACCGGCCTTGACCATGATGATGATGGAGCGCGGATGCTCGATCGAGGCCACGAAATCGGCGATCGACTCCGAACCGATGAACTTGCCCTCGTTGCCGTGATCGGCCAGGACCTGCTGAGTCTTGGCGTAGGTGCGATTGAAGATCGCAACGGTGAACCCCTTGTGGGCGAGGTTACGGGCCAAGTTTGAGCCCATCACCGCCATACCGACGACGCCGATATTGGCCTTCTCTGACATATGCTGCTTCTCCTTGCTGTGTCGAGCCAAACAACCCTGGACCGCAATCCTGCCTGGTCGTGCGGCGCGCGAGCAATCGTTGCCGCTGTTTGCCGCCGATTGGCTCAGCCGCCGCTCCTGGTGACCGATATCAATCGCATCAGGCATCGCTGTCCGTGTCTAGACGCAACGCTACGGCGTCATGAGCCGATCTCGCGTAATTCAATACAAATCCGGGCAATGTTGCCACCGGTGGGCATCGTCATGGCTGAGCACGGGTCGGTTAGAGTGTTTCCCGTGGATAAGCCGGGCTCAGCAGACAAGGCCGTGACCATCTACGATGTCGCAAAGGCCGCTGGGGTAAGCCCGTCGACCGTCTCGCGGGCCTTCTCTCGTCCTGGACGGGTCAGTGCCCGGACGGCAGCTCACATTCACGAGGTGGCCGCCGAGCTGGGCTACCGAGTGCCGCAGGTCGTCAAGACCGAGGCAGCCCGGCAATCGAAGATGCTGGGCATCAGCGCCACCGACATCACGAACCCCTTCTTCTTCGGCATCATTCGCGGCGCCGAACATGTTGCTCTGGCCGAGGATTACTCGATCATCCTGGCCGACTCGCAGGAGAATGACGAGCTGGAGCGCCGGCTGTCCGATCGGACGATGCCGCTGGTCGACGGCATGATCGTCGCCACGTCGCGGCTGCCCGACTCCTTCTTGCGCAATGCCGCGAAAACCGCCCCGGTTGTTTCCCTGAACCGGCTGGTGCCAGGCCTGCCCAGCGTGATCACGGACAATGCCCGGGGGATGCGGCGGGCATTGGAACATCTGGCGGAGTTGGGTCACCGGCGGGTGGCCTATGTCAGCGGGCCGACCAACTCGTGGGCTGACGGCGCCCGGGAACGAGCGTTCCGTGAGGGCTGTTATGAGCTCGATCTGATGGATCATCGGGTAGGTCCGACAGCGCCGACCGTGCGCGGTGGGATGGGCATCCTGCCGCAGATCCGCGAGCAGCATGTCACGGCAGTGATCTGCTTCAACGATGTGGTGGCCGTCGGCGTGATGCGCGCTGCGAAGATGGCCGGAGTGCAGGTGCCCCACGAGTTGTCGGTCGTGGGTATTGACAATGTCTTCGTCGCCGACCTGGTGAGTCCGGGGCTGACCACGATCGCGTCGCCGCTCACCCTGCTGGGGGAGCGCGCCGCGCGGACGGTGATCGCGCTGGCCAACGGCCAGGAGCCGGAGACCAGCGCCGATCGTCCGTCGGTCTTGCCGATGCGGCTGATCGTCCGCGAATCGACCGGTCCAGCGCCCCGACGCTGACAGCTGCCGGATACATCGCGCGGGGTCGCTGCCCGGTCGCGGTCAGCTCTTGGGCCGCTCCGAAGCCAGCCGGAAGAGCACCTCACCGGCATCGGTGACGACATGGAATTCCGGATCCTCCATGAGCGCAGGGATCGTGGCCGGATCGCGGTATCCGACGTTGATGGACTCGCAGACCTCCGGCGGTATCTGGGTGGCAAAGGTCAGCTTCAGCCGGCAGCTCTCCACACCGGTTTCGGGATCGTAGCTGCCGGCGCCGCGGGCGTGGGTGGAATGCGCCAGTACGCCCCACGGCACGTCCTTGAACTTGTCCCACTGCTTCACGTAGTAGTCGCGGCAGTGGTAGCCGATCTCGTAGATCTCGGGGTGGGCTTCGGACACGGTCGTGATGTGCGGGGCGTAGAGGATCGTCTCGCCGCCGTCCGCCACGGCCGGCTCGGTCTTGTAGAAGCCCTTGGCTGCGGTCCAGATGTCGTGATAGCGCTGCGGGATCTCCGCGATGACGTTCTTGAACGGCGCGTCGACGTACTCGATGTGGGTCTGGGCGGTCACCTTCGCCTGCTCGGCCCAGGCATCCTCGGGGCTGCCGAATGACGCCGACTCCAGCTCGTCGGAGTATGCCTTGACCACGAATGCCAGGCAGTACTTCTCGCCCGGGATCAGGTGGGCGCCCTCGTTGATCATCGCGCGCACCGGGGTGGTGCCCGGGCTGCCGATCATCTTCGCCGACGTGATCAGCGCACCGACCCAGTGGGTCATGTCGATCAACTCGTGAGCCGCACAACCGGGGATGAAGTACTTGTTGCCGCCGGAGATGCCGACCACCTCGTGCGGCAGGATCGGGCCGACGATGATCTTCACATCGGCCTCGACGACCGTCTTGTTGATCAGCACATCGGTGCCGATATCGAGACGACCCCCGGACAGCTCACTGATGCGCTCGCCGCTGATGTGACCGACATCGACCAGCTGCTCGGGGTCCTTCCACAGGTGGTTGATGATCGGCATGCCCGGGTAGACCGCGCCGAGGTCCGCCTTCGGATCACCGGCCGCCCACAAGGCGATCTCGTCCGGCTCCATGTACTCGTGGGTACCCAGCGCGATGATGCAGGTGAGGCTGGCGGCCTTACCGGCCACGGCCTTGTAGACCGCTCGCAGGATGCGAGGCATCGGACAGCCGCGGGTGTCGTCCGGAATGATCAGGCACACGGATTTGCCGGCGAGGTCGACATCGCCGATCGCCGCGGCGACGAACCCCTCGAACTCTTCGACACCGATGTGGTAGCCAGGGCCACCGACGGTAGGTATGGACATGACACGCTCCTGGTTGTGATCGACTGCGACGTCCCGATTCACGATACAGCGCGGCGCGCCCGATTTGTCCTGCTGAATCCGCCGGCCGGCGCGGTGGCTGGCAACACGTGGCAACGTTTCGGGCAGGTGATCGGCATGCATCAGAATGTGGCCATGGCACCTGAACTGACTTTGCATGAAGACCGCTTGTTCTCTGCGGACGGGGCCGTCCGTCAGATCTCGCGGCGCATCTATGCCGAAACCAAGGACCTGCCCATCATCTCGCCGCACGGCCACGTACCGCCCGCCTGGATGAGCGAGAACCTCTCGTTCGGCAACCCCACGCGGCTGCTGCTGACTCCTGACCACTACATCAACCGCATCCTGCACGCCAACGGCGTCGAACTGTCCGAGCTGGGCGTTCCGGTGACCCGCACCGATATGACCGAGGCCGACAACCGGGCGGCGTGGCGCACCTTCTGTGCACACTGGAGCGATTTCAACGGCACCGCGATGCGGTACTGGCTGACCGATCAGCTGGTGGGTGTCTTCGGCGTGACCCAGCGTCCGAGCATCGAGACCGCCGATGAAATCTACGACACCATCCAGGCCTGGATCGACGACGACAATCATCGTCCGCGTGCCCTGATGGATCAGTTCAAGATCGAGTTCATCGCCACCACCGACGACCCCTGCGACGACCTGCATGACCACGAGAAGCTGGCCGCCGATGCCGAGTTCTCCGCGAAGCATCGCGTGGCGCCGACCTTCCGTCCCGACAAGTACCTGACCCCGGCCAACCCGGACTGGAACCAGCGCGTCGATACGCTCGGTGAGGTGGCCGGCGTCGACGTCAGCACCTTGGCCGGTCTCACGTCGGCCCTGGAGAACCGTCGCGCATACTTCAAGGCTCATGGCGGCGTCAGCACCGACCATGGCATTCAGGACCTTGATGCGGCCTATCTCGATGCGCAGGACGCCGAGCGGCTCTACGGCAAGGCCCGCGCGGGTGAGATCACCGCGGCAGAGGCCACGGCTCTGCATCACCACCTGATCATGGACCAGGTGCGGATGGCCACTGAGGACGGCCTGACTCTGACCCTCCACCCGGGAGCTTTCCGCGATCACGATCGCGCCACCTTCGAGGCTTACGGTGCCGACGTCGGCTGCGACATTCCCTACGCCATCGAGGTCACCCGCGCCACGCGCGAGATGCTCAACAGGTTCGGCAATCATCCGAACCTCAATCTGGTGCTGTTCACCTTGGACGAGGATGTCTACAGCCGCGAGATCGCGCCGCTGGCAGGCTTCTACCGTTCGCTGTACATCGGCGTGCCCTGGTGGTTCATCGATGCCCCCGAGTCGATCATGCGTTTCAAGCAGTCGGTCACCGAGATGGCCGGGTTCAGCCGCATCTCGGGCATGATCGACGACACCCGCGCCTTCTGCTCGATCCCGGCTCGCCACGACATGATGCGCCGGCTCGATGCCGCGCACCTGGCGAACCTCGTGGCGGCGCACCGCCTCGATGAGGACGAGGCCATCGAGCAGGCCCGCAAACTGGTCGTGGACAACCCCAAGAAGGTGTTCAAGCTGTGAGCCGCATCCTGAACCGCGCCCAGGACGGCCGGCCCGCCGCGCCGATCCGGATCGTCCACCTGGGCATCGGCAACTTCACTCGCGCCCACCAGGCGTGGTACACCGAGCACGCCAGCGACGCCGACCAGTGGGGCATCGCGGGCTTCCCCGGACGCACCACCTTGCGGCCCCGAGTCTCGCCGCGCGACGATGCCCTGGACGCCCAAGAGGGGCTCTACCAGCTGGACATTCAGGCTCCCGAGGGCGATCGGGTCGAGGTGATCAGCTCGATCAGCGCGTCCTTCCGTTCGCACGACATCGAGTCCTGGATGACACTGTTCGCCGACCCGCAGGTGGTCATCGTCACCTCGACGATCACCGAGGCCGGCTACTGCCGCAACCCGCAGGGCGATCTTGATCTGGGCAATCCGGAGCTGATCGCCGATCTGGACAAGTTGAAGTCGGGCCAGCTCGACGAGCCGGTGTTCACCGGACCGGCGAAGTTCGTCCGGGGCCTGTTGGCCCGCCGGGCCGCCGGCGCCGGTGCGATCACCTTCGTGCCGTGCGACAACGTGCCGGAGAACGGCACGATGGCCGAGACCGTTATCCGGCAGGCCGCCGACTACGTCGATGCGAGCCTGCTGGAGTGGATCGACGAGAATGTCGGATTCGTGACCACGATGGTCGACCGCATCACCCCGCATACCAGCGAGGAAGACGCCGCCCGGGTCGCCGAACTGACCGGAATCGTCGACCCCGGGCTGGTGGTCTGCGAACCCTTCGCCGAGTGGGTGCTGGCAGGCGAATTCAAGGCGGGCCATCCAGACTGGGAGAGCGTCGGCGCCAAGTTCGTGGACGACGTGGTTCCCCATGAGATGCGCAAGCTCTACTTGCTCAATGGCTCGCATTCGCTGATGGCCTACTGCGCTCCGGTGCTCGGGTTGGAGACCGTCTACCAGGCGATCAACGATCCGCGGGTGCTCGGCTGGGTCAACGCCTTCTGGGACGATGCGGTGCAGCAGGTTCCGTTGCCTGACGCCGAGAAGCAGGCGTATCGCGCGGCGTTGCTGGAGCGGTTCACCAATCCGCGGATGAAGGATCAGCTGGCCCGCATCGCTGCCGACGGCACCCAGAAGCTGCCGATCCGGATCGTGCCGCATCTCAAGGCGTTCGCCGCTGCGGGCAAGGTCGCCACCGGAGCAACTCGTCCGGTCGCGGGCTGGGTGCTGCATCTGCGGGGTGTCGGCGCCCCGGTCAATGATGCGGCCGCGTCCGCACTGGTCAACGAGGTGCGCTCCGGCGACCTGGACAGCGCGGTGCATGCCGTGCTGCGCTTCCTGCAGATCGACGACGAGCAGATCGCCGCCACCGTGCTCAGCCAGGCCCAGGAGATGGAGGCCATGCGCGCCTGACCCGGGCTGACCGCCCGGGCGCCTCGTACCTGGGCGGTCAGGGCCCCTGGGCGGTCAGGACCGGCGGGAGTAACTGAGATGGCCTGAGTAGAAGGTCATCTCGATCGGGTCGGGCAGCTCCAGGCCGTGATACGGGTTATTGCGGGACGCCGAACTCGATCGCTCCCGGTCGACCCGGGCCCGCCGGACCGGATCCACCAGCACCAGATTGGCCACCTCGCCCGGACGCAGCGCACCGCCCTGGCCGGAGGCGCCGGTGATACGCGCCGGCATGGCACTCATGACCCGGACGACGTCGGTCCAACCCATGCGTCCGGTGTTCACCATGGTTTCCAGGACCGAGGCGAGTGCCTGTTCGAGACCGAGCATGCCCGGCTTGGCGTGCGCGAAGTCGCCCTGCTTGGCTGCCGGATCGTGGGGCGCGTGATCGGTGCCGATCACATCGATGGTGCCGTCGGCCAACGCCGCGCGCAGCGCCTCGATGTCCTCGGAGCCGCGCAACGGTGGATTGACCTTGAAGGTGGTGTCCAGCGCACGCAGATGTTGTGAATCCAGCAGCAGATGGTGGGGCGTCACTTCGGCGGTCACCTGGACGCCGCGGGCCTTAGCCCAGCGCACCACCTCCACGCTCTCCGCGGTGGTGATGTGGCAGGCGTGCAGGTGTCCGCCGGTCAGCTCAGCCAGTTGCACGTCACGCGCGATGATCGTGGACTCGGCGGCCCATGGCCAGCCGGTCAGGCCGAGGTCGGCTGCGACCGATCGCTCGTCGGCGGCGGCCTCCGGGCCCGCCAGCACATGATCTTGGCTGTGCTGGGCGATGATCACCCCGTGTACGGCCGACAGCTGCAGTGCCTCGCGCATCAGGGCGGAGTTCATGACGCAGCGACCGTCGTCGCTGAACATCCGTACCCCGGCGGCCGCCATCTCGGCGATGGGGGACAGCCGTTCGCCGGCCAGTCCTATCGTGATCGAACCGACCGGGAACACCTCGGCATTCCCGGCTGCCCGGCCCAATGCCGCGATGTGGGCAGCGCGGGCCACCGAATCGGTCACCGGATCGGTATTGGCCATCGCGAAGACCGCGGTGAAACCGCCCCGCGCCGCGCAAGCGGTTCCGCTCGCCACGGTCTCGGACGCCTCGAAACCCGGCTCACGCAGGTGGGTGTGCATGTCGACGAAACCGGGCAGCGCCAGCAGCCCATCCGCCTCGATCACCTCAGCGCCCGGGGCCATCTCGGCAACCAGATGACCATCGGCGATGTGCAGCTCCAGCGGCTCGCCCTGGGACGAGCGCGCTCCCTTGATCGTGTAGCTGCTCACTACTGATCCTGGTCGTCCTGCTGGTCACCGGAGCCCTGGTCACCGGAGGCCTGGTCGCCGCCGGAGGCTTGCTCACCGTTGACGGTTTGGCCGAACTCCTGCACCTTGATGCCGCGCAGCGCCTCGGCGCGCGAGTCGGCCAGCACCCGGCGCACCTGCTCGGGCAGATCGCGGGCCTCGACCCACTCGTCGAGCTTGACGATCCACTCGCGATCCGCGAGGACTGCCGGCCACAGGTAGGTCAATGCGGTCTGGCGTGCGACATGTCCACGTTTGGCCCAGCTACCCGATGAGGTGGCGATCTGATCACACAGCTCCAGGTAGGCGTCCTGGTAGCCGTTGAGCAGTTCTTCTTGGCCGAACTTCCAGAAGTTCGCGGCGATGGCGACGTGGGTGCCGTTCGGGATGTCGACCTCGTCGGTGGCCAGCCGCCAGGCTTCCGCCTTGGTCTGCGGATCGGCCAACGCGGCGCGCGCACCGGCGGCGGATTCGGCGCCCGAGATCGTGCGGTCCGAGTCGTGCTCGGCATCGATCTGGTCAGTGCCGATGCGTCCCAGTCGGGCGAGCGTGGTGAGGATTGCCCAGCGGCGGTCGGTATCGATCGGCAGGCCTTCGGGCACCTCCTCGCCGGTCAGCCAGCCCTCCAGCAATCCCGCGCCGGCGGGGGAGTCGACGGCCGAGATCATCCCGTCGGCCACCGCAAGTTGCCGGTCCGAACCGGGTTGCGCGGTCTTCAGGAGTTCGGCCAGGCCGGCCACCAGTCGCGCGCGCAACTGATGACGTTGGCCGGGCGCGGCGTAGCGGGTGACCGCCAGATGGGCCTGGCGGAGTTGGTTGATGATCGCTGTCACATCGGATTCGGTCTGTAACCCGCTGAGTATCAGAGTCAGGTAGTCGGACGAGGTCATCTCCGCGTCGCGCCAGGTGTCCCAGGCGCTGGTCCAGACCACCGCACGGGCGAGCGGATCGACCAGTTGCGCCATGTTCTCGGTCACCACCCGCTGCGAGTCGGGGTCGAGACGGACCTTGGTGTAGCTGAGGTCACGGTCATTGAGCAGTACGAGATCGGCGCGGGGTTTGCCCACCAGCGCCTCGGCGATCGTCCGTGCCCCCTTGACATCGATCTCCAGCGACTCGCGGCGCAGCAGGCCGCCGACGCGCAGATCGTAGAGCCCGATGGCCAACCGTTGGGTGCGCAGCGTCGGATGCGCCGGGTCGGCGCTCTGCAGCACCTCGAACCGTGAATAGCTGCCGTCGTCGGCGATATCGAAATCGGCCCGCACCAGGTTCACGCCGGTGGTTTCCAGCCATTCGGACGCGAACCCGGACAGGTCGCGCCCGCTCGACTTCTGCAGTGCATCGAGCAGATCGGCGAATGTCGTATTGCCCCAGGCGTGTTCGGCGAGGTAGTCGCGCACCCCGGCGAGGAACTGGGATTCACTGACATAGGCGACCAGCTGCTTGAGGACGCTGGCGCCCTTGGCGTAGGTGATGCCGTCGAAGTTCTGGTCGACGGTCTCCAGATCGATCATGTCGGCCGCGATCGGGTGGGTGCCGGGTGCCTGGTCGACGCGGTAGGCCCACAGCTTGCGCATATTGGCGAAGGTCGTCCAGGGGTCATTGCCGCCGTAGCGGTGCGCGATCTCGCTCTGGCAGTAGTAGGCCGACCACTCGGCGAAGCTCTCGTTCAGCCACAGATCGTCCCACCACTTCATGGTGACCAGATCGCCGAACCACATGTGGGCGAGCTCGTGCAGGATCGTGTTGTCCCGCCGCGCGTAGTCGTCCTGGGTGACCTTGGAACGGAAGAGGTATTCGTCTCGGAAGGTGACGCAGCCCGCGTTCTCCATGGCGCCGGCGTTGTACTCGGGCAAGAAGAGCTGATCGTAGGAGTCGAAGGGGTATTCGCGTCCGAATGCCTGTTCGTAGACCTCGAAGCCCCGCTGAGTGGTGGTGCCCATCTGCTCGGCCTCCAGGTAGCGTGCCATCGACTCGCGGCACACGAAGTCGGCGGGCACGACACCCTTGATCGAGGTGATCTCACCGGTGTGCACATGGAACTCGCCTGCCACCAGTGCGGTGATGTAGCTGGAGATCGGCGGGGTGGGCGCGAAATGCCAGGTGGTGAAGCCATCGCCGCCCGGCTCGTGCTCGGCGGGTCGCGAGTTGGAGTAGACCTTCCAGTCCTCGGGTGCCTTGACGGTCAGCTCGAAGGTGGCTTTGAGATCAGGCTGGTCGAAGCAGCCGTACATGCGGCGCGCATCGGCGGTTTCGAACTGGGTGTAGAGGTAGACCTTGCCGTCGGCGGGATCGACGAAGCGGTGCAGGCCCTCACCGGTGCGGGAGTAGCGGCACAGCGCGGTGACGGTCAGCTGATGCTCGCCGCTGGCCAGATCGAGGGCGAGCCGGAAGCCATCGTGGGCGTCCGGGGGCTGCTGGACGCCGTCCAACCAGGCATCGATGACCTCGTCGGCGATCAGATCGAGCCAGCTGTGGCCCGCCTCGCTGGCGAACTGCACGGTCGAGGTGGAGATGAAGGTGGCGGCCGGATCTGCGAGCGGCTCGTCGTCCAGTCCGCGTCCGGTGAGGTCGACGGTGACGCGGTAGGCATGGTTGGCGATGAGCTGGGACCGCTGCTGTGCTTCATCCCTCGTGATGTTCACCGAACTGGTCATGGGGCCTTCCAATCTTTGTCCGTTCGCCGCATTCGCGCACCTGGGTTGGTCCCCGGGTTAGGGAGCCATCGCCCACACTGATGTGCACGTAACATTTTGGAGGTTACCGGCTGGCGCGGGCATTTCGCGCTCGACCCACGGTTGTTCGCGCACCGAGAATTGTCCTGTCTTGAATTGCAGGCCCGCATCTAGGCTGTGGTGCATGAGTGAAGAACGTCAGCAGGTTGATTTCTGGTTCGATCCGTTGTGCCCGTGGGCGTGGATGGCATCACGCTGGATGCTCGAGGTGGAGAAGGTCCGTCCGGTGCACACGGTCTTCCATGTGATGAGCCTGTCGGTGCTCAATGAGGGCCGCGACCTGGACCCTGGCTACCTCGATCACATGAAGCGCGGTTGGATCGGTGTTCGTGCTGCGATCGGCGTGGAGCAGCAGTACGGCACCGAGGCCCTGCGCGATTTCTACACGGCTCTGGGTACCCGCTATCACCCAATGGGCGAGACCGTGGGCGATCCCGAGGTCGTCAAGGCGGCATTGCGCGAGTGCGGATTCGACGAAACCATCGCCGACCGGGCCCAAACCGACGAATACGATGAGGCGCTGAGGCTGTCCCATCACCAGGGCATGGATCCGGTCGGCAGCGATGTCGGCACTCCGGTCCTGCACATCAACGGGAAGGCCCTTTTCGGGCCGGTCATTTCGCCTGCGCCCACCGGTGAGGCCGCCGGAGATCTGTTCGACGGCGTTTCCAAGGTTACGGCCGCCGATGGTTTCTTCGAGTTGAAGCGCAGCCGGGATCGCGAGCCAATTTTCAACTAATCTCCGCGTTTCCCGCGTGGCAACCGGCCATAACGGCAACTGCTTCATACGATGGGCCCGACCATCGAGGCGAAATGCCGTTCTGGACGGGGTGAGACGACATGTCAGTCGCTGAGCAGCTTGAGATTGCTGCGCCGGCAACAACCGCGCGACGCGGGTACTTTGCCGACGAAGATGCACCGCACCTGCAAGTGGCGCCTCGCCGGGCGCAGATCACCGACATGGTGATGCCCGGATTCGGCTTTGAGAAGTTCCCCATCGTGCGGGAGAATCCGCGCCGCCGCGCGCCCATGCGGGCTCTGCTCGATCGTTGGCTGCTGCGCGAGGGCAGTGCCCGCCGCGCGCTGCTCGACCCGAACGAACTGCTGGCGGCCGAATTGGTGCGGCTGTCGGGCCTGGATCCGCGTTGGGGCTTTCTGCAGGCCACCCGCGCAGCCGACGAAGGCACCGAGCTGGATCACTGGGCGGTCGGCCCCGGCGGTGTGTACCTGCTGAATGCCAAGCATCTGCCCGGTTCGAAGCTGCGGGTCAGCGGAGACCGGTTCTTGGTGGACGGCCACGATGAGCCCTATGTTTCGCAGATCCGTGGCGAGGCCCGTCGGCGCGCCGGTGGCTTCTCGACGTCGATGCGCTGGGAGATCGGCATCACCGGTGTGATCGTTCCGGTGAACGACCGGCGTCTGGTGATCGAGCGGTTCCCCGACGATGTTGCGGTCATCGATCAGTCCGACATCGCGAACTGGCTGGTCAACCGTCCCGAGCAGTTCAACAAGCGGCAGGTGCTGGCAGCCTTCGAGGCCGCCCGCGAAACCACCTTGTGGACGCCAAGGTTCGCGTCCTGAGCTTGGGGCGGCTGCCAGGATTGATCCATGCCTTCGGATGACGACGACGACCAGATCACCGGTGCCGACCTGCACTTGAACGCAACCCCCGAGGTCGCTGAGCCGGGGCTGGGCGAGCAGCACCGCTGGAGCGAGTTGGCGGGACGCATCAACGACGCCCAAGAGGCCTATTACGGCTTGGACGCGCCCACGATGTCGGACGCCGAATACGACTCGCTGATGCGCGAACTGCAGGATCTGGAGAAGCGTTTTCCGCAACTGCGCACTCCCGACAGCCCCACGCAGCGGGTCGGCGCAGCACAACGCGTCACCGATTTCGCGCCGGTCACCCATCTGGAGCGGCTGCTCAGCCTCGACGACATCTTCAGCACCCAGGAACTCACCGATTGGATCGCCCGTACCCAGCGGTCACTCGGCGAGCAGAAAGCGTCATGGTTGTGCGAACTGAAGATCGACGGACTGGCCGTTGACCTGGTCTATCGCGGTGGCCGGCTGGTATCCGGTGCGACCCGCGGCGACGGCAGGGTAGGCGAGAACGTCACCCCCAACGTGTTGACGATCGCAGGAATCCCGCATCAGTTCGCTGGACCCGACATCCCCGAGGTGCTCGAGGTCCGCGGTGAGATCTTCTTTCCCATCGAGGCATTCGCAGATCTGAATGCATCGTTGGTTGAGGCAGGAAAGGCCCCTTTCGCAAACCCACGCAATGCGGCGGCCGGTTCGCTGCGGCAGAAGAACCCTGCGGTGACGGCCACCCGCCCACTTCAGCTGCTGGTGCACGGCATCGGGGCCCACGAGGGCATGAACATAGAGCGCCAGTCGCAGGCCTACGAGTTGCTCGCCGGCTGGGGATTCCCGACCTCACCGGCATACCGGGTGGTCTCGTCGGTGTCCGACGTGCTGCACTACGTGAGCTACTACGGAGAACACCGGCACGATCTCAAACATGAGATCGATGGTGTGGTGGTCAAGGTCGATGACCTCGCCCAGCAAGCACAACTCGGCTCGACGTCACGGGCGCCGCGCTGGGCGATCGCCTACAAGTACCCGCCCGAACAGGTGAACACCAAGCTGCTCGATATCCAGGTCAATGTCGGACGCACCGGCCGCGTGACCCCCTTTGCGGTGATGGAGCCGGTCAAGGTCGCCGGTTCCACGGTCTCGCGGGCCACCTTGCACAATGCCTGGGAAGTGACCCGCAAGGGCGTGCTGATCGGTGACACCGTCGTGCTGCGCAAGGCCGGTGACGTGATCCCGGAGATCCTCGGGCCGGTCGTGGAACTGCGCGATGGCACCGAGCGACCCTTCGTGATGCCCACCCACTGCCCGGTCTGCGGGGCGGAGCTTCGTCCGGAAAAGGAATCCGACAAGGACATCCGCTGCCCGAACGCGAAGTCCTGCCCCGCTCAGCTGACCGAACGGCTGTTCGCGCTGGCATCGCGGCACAGCCTCGACATCGAGGCCCTGGGCTGGGAGGGGGCCCGCGGGTTGCTGGCCAGCGGGGTGCTGACGAACGAGGCGGGCCTTTTCGACCTGACCGCCGCACAGCTGATGCGGGTGCCCTTGTACACCAGGGCGGCCAAGAAGTCGGACCCGCCCGATCAGATCGTCGATGGACGCGTGCTGTCGGCGACCGGCCACAAGTTGCTGTCGAATCTGCAGTCCGCCAAGCAGCAGCCGCTGTGGCGAGTGCTGGTGGGCCTGTCGATCCGCCACGTCGGGCCGACCGCGGCACGGGCGCTGGCCGATCACTTCGGCTCGATGGACGCGATCAGGTCTGCGTCGGTGGACGAGTTGGCGACCACCGAGGGCGTGGGCCCGATCATCGCTGAGGCGGTTGTGGAGTGGTTCACCGAGCCCTGGCATCTCGAGGTGGTGGATCGCTGGGCGGCCGCCGGGGTGCGGATGGCCGACGAGCCGGCCGCACCTCAACAGACTGAGCCGCAGACCCTGAACGGGCTGACGGTTGTTGTCACGGGCACATTGAAAGGCTTCACCCGGGACTCTGCGAGGGACGCAATCCTTGCCCACGGCGGGAAGGCCGCGACCTCGGTGTCACGCAAGACCGACTATGTGGTGGTGGGGGAGAACGCAGGGTCGAAGGCCGCCAAGGCGGAGGAACTGGGGTTGCCGATCTTGGACGAGGACGGTTTCGTCCGGTTGCTGGATTCGGGGCCGCAGGCCGAGGGCGAGCCGGCCGAGAGAACTGGGCGCAAAGCCGACAAGTAGCCGCAGGCGAGCCAGTCGCGCTCGGGGCCGGGATCTGGAATTATTGCTTTCATGCGCGTACACATCGGGACTGACCATGCCGCTTTCGAGTTGAAGGAATACCTCGTCGAGCATCTGAGGGCAGAAGGTTTCGATGTGATCGATCACGGCGCCCATGAGTTCGATCCGAGCGACGACTATCCGGACTTCATCATCCCGACCGCCGAGGCTGTGTTGGCCGACGAGGGTTCGCTGGGGATCGTGCTGGGCGGCTCGGGCAATGGCGAGCAGATCGCGGCCAACAAGGTGAAGGGCATCCGCGCCGTGTTCGCCGATCGTGTCGAGTTCGCTGAGCTGGGTCGCCAGCACAACGATGCCCGGTGCGTGGCGATGGGCGGACGCTTCGTCACCCCGGAGCTGGGACTGGAGATCGCGCGGGCCTTCTTGACTACGCCATTTTCTGGCGACGAGCGTCACGCCCGCAGGATCGCGGAGCTGGAGCAGTACGAGCAGACCGGCTCGCTTGCCTGACGCTCCGCAAGTGGAGCGAAACGAGCAGGTCCAGTACACTTGGTCGAGTTCGCCACTTCAACGGCGGCACCGGGGCGTAGCGTAGTGGCTAGCGCGCCTGCTTTGGGAGCAGGAGACCGCAGGTTCGAGTCCTGTCGCCCCGACGCCAATGTGCCTTTGACTAGGCATTATGCGTCCATGTACTCTGATCGTTCATCCTGTCGCCCTTGGGGCGGAATCTGCGTGGTGGCTAGGGGTGATGTCTCGAACTCGGGCACGAACGCTGGGGCTTAGGGTGGTCAAGAGTGGACAGCTTGGTGCCCCATATAAGCCCCAAGAGCCTGCGAGATATTGATGCGGAGCCCTTGACGCCGGTCTAGGAGTGTGCATTGCGGTGTCCAAGGATGGCTACGCGCCGGTCGGAAGGGCCGGCCTGAGGGGTCGTCTCTGAGGCTCACGATTGTTTGTTACTGACTGACGGTCATCCCGATGGTCGTGACCTCGCTCTCATGCCCAGTAGCGGACGTTGGCGGATGCCCGGAATGGGACGAGCGCGACCCACGAGGCTCCGGGACGGGCCAGTTCTAAACGCCGGATGGGTCACCTGATGGCGCTGTCACCGTGCCGGCTTGAACCGGTCAACTGAACGCTGCACGCCTGTGCTGGAACGGCGACGCGGACGGGTGCCTGGGTCGGCGCCAACGTAGCCGGGCGGCCGGTGGTTCAGGTCGCGCGGAGTGGGAAAGCAGCTGGTGGTGGGGACGTGGAGCTGTGGTCCGCGCCCGCCGGTCACGCGTCTGCGGCCCAGCCGTGTCATCACGATCGTCTGTGTCGGATTGTGGTCAGGGCGAGCCGACTCACCCGGCTGGCCTGATGATTGCTAGAGTGACTGGGGCTCGACCCTGAGCGCTTCAAAGGAGAACCCCCACTTTCAGGAACTGGACCCCCGAATGAACACGGCACATGACTCGTTGTCCCTCGAAGAGCTACGGTTCTACGCGGATCGACACTCCATTCCTGTTGAGGATGTGGTGTTCATTGCCCTCAACTTCTTTGGCCTCAACTGGGATGTTGAATTCAATCGGATGAGGACTGCGCTGCGACTGTCTGAGGACAGCCGTTTCTCTGAGGCGCGGGCACTCGATGAATGGAATTACTATCTGGCGCTGCCGGTGCGGCCGGACAGCCCGTTCCGGCTGGAGAATGGCGACCTGTTGTTGGGCTCCGATCTGGTGGGCCGGACGTTCGGGGCCACCGAGGACTATTGCGACTCCCACTATCAACGACGCATGGGAACCTGTCTCAACATCAATCCCAACACCCGGACCTCGTGTCGCGGGTGCGACTTCTGCTACACCGCCTACCAAGTGCCACTCGATCGCCAGAAAATGACAACACCGGATGAGATCCGCGGCTTCTTCACGAACTGGGTGAGTGAACAGCGCGTTCCCGACTTGAGTCACCTGCAACAGATCTCCATCGTCACCGGCTGCTACGGCAGTGAAGCGCACCTGGTGAATTTCCTGCTGTCCTTGAGGGATGAAGCATCGAAGCTCGGGTTCGATGGTCGGATCTTCTACCTCGGGTCCGCGCTCTCGGACCCTGTCGCCATCAAGAGGCTGGGGGAGTCGGGACCGTTCGGCTATTGCATTTCGCTCGAGTGTTTCGATCGGCGCACCATCCTGCACCGTACGAAGGCCGCCTTGTCACTCGAGGCGATCAAGGAGACGATGTCCACCAGCATGGACGCCGGCATGGAAGTGAACTACACGTACATCGTCGGCCTGGAGCCCATCGAGGAGTTCATCCCCCGCATGGAAGAGTTCACGGCGTGCACCAACAAGTTCCCCACCGTCAATCTCCTCCAACTGCACCAGCAGCATGATGCCGGGCTACGGGACCCGTCAGCTGGGACGCTCGACTACTATCTGAGCGCACGACGGGCCATCGAGAACATCTACCGCGACACCGAGCTGCGTCCTAAGGCCTGGGAAGATTACCGGAGCCTGTGGTTCCTGAGATTCGGCGGGGAGGCTGTCGAGGGCCCGCGGTTCCCTGACAGGGAATCGATCAGTGAGCTGCAGGGGTTGAGCGTCGGTGCCTAACGGCCAACCAGCACCCAGATTGTCGAGCATCACGGACTTCTGGCGGGCCGCCAACTTTCTGTCGCTGTCGCTGCTGTATCTCAACCGTCCGGTCCTGGCCCCCAGCACGCTCGACCCGGAGTCCGTCAAGCCGCGGATCTTCGGCCATTGGGGGGTGTGCCCCAGCATCAACGCCGTCTACGCCCACCTGAACGACCTGTGCCGCAGAACAGAGCGACAGGTCAACCTCGTGGTCGGGCCAGGACACGCGGGCCCGGCCCTGGCGGCCTGCACCTTCCTCGATGACAGCCTCCACCGGGCGTATCCCCAGTTCTCCCGAGACCTGGATGGCCTCGCCGCTCTCCTGGCGTCCTACTCAACCGAGGACGGCTTCTCCACGGAGATCTCCATGGAGTACCCCAACGTGGACTATGTCGGCGGGGAGTTGGGCAACGCCCTGGCCTTCGCACAAGGGGCCGTGCTCGGATCGCCCGAACGAATCGTCGTCGCCATGGTCGGCGACGGCGAGCTAGAGACCGCCGCAGGGCACTCCTCGTGGCAGGGCTTCGACTATCTCCATCCCGCCCATGACGGCATCGTGATCCCGGTCATCAACGCCAATGGTTTTCGCATGGGGTCGCGGTCGTTGTGGAGCCTGCGATCACGCGATCGGCAGCGCTCGCTCCTGGCGGGTTACGGCATCGTCCCCATCTTCGTCGGCGCCGACCACCAGGAGCTGGCCGACGCATTCGACCAGGCCCTCGACCGCGCCCACACAGGACACGGGAGTTGGCCAGCGATCGTCCTGGAGACCCCGAAGGGCTGGACAGGCCCCGGCCACCTCAACGGCGAGGCGTTCCTGGGCACCCGCCATGCCCACAAACCCCTGCTGAAGAGCCCCAGAACCGATCCCCACCAATTAGAGGAACTGCGGTCCTGGTTGGCGTCGTACGCGCCCGAGACGCTGTTCACCGCGGCGGGGGAGCCCGCTCCCGGTGTCCTCGCCTGTCTGCCGTCCGGTGACAGCGGAATCCGGCCACTGCGGGTCAGCATCCCCAGCGTTCCCGGGGATACCGCGACGAGGCCCAGCGATCACGACACCGCGTTTGCGGCTCTTCGAGACGTCGCCATGAGCGCCGTGCAGGATGATGCGAGTGTCTACCTGATCGGCCCGGACGAACTCGAATCGAATACCTTCCTGGGGGCGGGCCATTCCACACCCCTTCGCCACGGATTCACCACCGACCCCGGCTTCGCCCCCGACTCTCGCGTGATGGAAATACTCAACGAGAGCGTGTGTTTCGACTGGTCCTGGGGGCTAGCAGCCAGCAACCGACGACCGATCTTCGTCTCCTATGAAGCGTTCAGCCCGATCTTCGCGAGCCAAGCAGACCAGTTCCTGAAGCAAATCCGGGCCGGGTCCCAGGTCCCGCACCGAACAGCCGCACCCGGCGTCACCCTGGTTCTGACGAGCCTGGGCTGGTACAACACCCCGACCCACCACAATCCGAGCTTCGTCGATTCCCTCGTCAGCCGTGTCGCCAGCCCCGAACTCGCCGTCTACATGCCCGTGCAACCGAGCTCGGCCGCGGCCTACATGCGCGAGGCGCTGTGCTCCACCGACCGGCTCAGCGTCCTCGTGGCCAGCAAGCACGGATTAGGCCTGTTGGCGAAGCAGCCCTCACCTGGATTGCACCAGGAGCCCGAGACTCTCACCGGATGGACCACCCTCGCCGAGGCAAGCGCCACCGCCGGCCCATCGGTGTGCTTCGTCGCCGTGGGTGACCTCATGGCCGAAGTCGCCACCTACGTTGTCCCCCACGTGGCCACCAAGACCGGCAGGCACACCAACGCGGTCGCCATCGAGGACCTCAGCATGCTGGGCCACGCCCACCACCCCGGCTGGGAATCGCTGCTGCCCCGTCTGGAGCACAGCCACCACGTACTGTGGCTCTACGGGGGACGTCCAACGGCGATCAAGCCACACCTCGCGGATCTGGGACTCCTCACCGGGGCGACAGTGCTGGGCTTCCAGGACAACGACCAGGCCCCGTCCGGCCTGCCACGCCTCAGGGTGAACGGACTCGACCCCGAGACGGTGGTGGCGCTGGCTGTTTCTCTCGCGGAAGGGACACCACAGTGACCTTGACCACGATGGACGCGTCGGCCGCATCCGTGTCGGCCGCGGTGGAGTGCCTGCGCCAAGGCACCATCGTGATTGTGCCCACGCAGCGCTGGTACATGGTC
Source organism: Brooklawnia propionicigenes (assembly GCF_030297015.1). Classification (NCBI taxonomy): domain Bacteria; kingdom Bacillati; phylum Actinomycetota; class Actinomycetes; order Propionibacteriales; family Propionibacteriaceae; genus Brooklawnia; species Brooklawnia propionicigenes. Next base: position 2,648,832 of record NZ_AP028056.1, read on the forward strand.
TGTTGCGACGCCCGCCGGCCAGATCTCGTGGAGGCCATCCATACGGCCAAACAACGCCCAATGGATCGACCCTTACTGCTGCTCATGCCAGACGTCGCCACCCTGCGGTCCCTGTTTCGCACCAGCCACGAGACCGATCGCCTGATCGATCGGCTCCTCCCAGGCGAAATGACGCTCCTGCTGACCTGGCGCGACCCGGAGGAACAAGATAGGTACATCAGCGCTTCCGCGGGCGAAACACTGGTGAGCTGTGCCCCGAGCCTGTTGGGCGACATCTGTGCCCTCTTCGGCGCGCCGATCGCCTGCACGTCAGCGAATGTGTCCGGGCCCGTAGCACCCCAGGGGGCCGGCCCGTCGATCAGCTTCGAGGAGGTCACGTCGTTCGTGGCGTCTTCCGGGCTCCAGGTCGCCCTCGCTCTGGATGGGGGAGTGTGCCCGAACTTCCAGCCCACAACCATCGTCGACGCCCAAGACGCCACGTCGACACCCACGATCACCAGAGCTGGGTTTATCCATTCACGCGCCATCGAGCGTGCTCTTCACGACAGGAATGCGACATGACCAACCAAGCCGAGACACCGGACGCCTTCAAGGGGACGTCGTACTACTACGCCAAGTACCGTCCGGGCATCCCGGACGAGGTCGTGGACTACGTGCAGCGTCGATTCGTCCTCGACGGCACGGGAACCCTGCTCGACATGGGCTGCGGAACCGGACTGTCGACCCTAGCCCTGGCCCCGCTGTTCGACCACACCGTAGCGTTCGACACCAACGCTGAAATGTTGGCGGCCGCGCGCCAGGCCGACCCGGGCACCTCGAGGATCGAGTGGCAGCAACGATCCGACCGTGATGTTGTTGCGGGCGAAGGCCCCTACCGGGTTGCAACCGCCTGCCGCTCCTTCAACTGGATGGACCAATACCCCCTGCTCGACACGCTCCATTCGACCCTGACCTGCGGCGGCGGTGTCGCGCTGATCGGCGACGGCAGCTTCTGGACAGGTGACGATCCATGGCAAGCCCTCATCCGGTCGATCATCCAACGCTTCCTCGGCGAGGACAGACGAGCAGGCAAGAAGAAGTACTCCGCCCCGACCGAGCCCTACACCACGATGCTCACCAACGCCGGCTACGCCCGCGTCGAGTACGAAGACATTCCCGTCACCCGGACCTGGACCACACAGACCATCCTCGGCTACCTCTACTCCACCTCCTTCTCCGCCCGCGACCTGTACGGGGATCGACTCGACGAGTTCGAAGCCACCATGACGTCCGAACTGTTGACGGCCAACGATGGCCTGGACCAATTCGTCGAGAATGCCCACTTCGTGGTGCAAAGCGGGATCCACGAGTGCCAACCCGAATGAAGGCTGTCAGCTTCGACATCGGCAACACCCTCCTCCAGGGCGGGCCAGGCGGCGGATACTGTTCCCACTTCGCGCGCTGCGTCGATCGCCCATTCGACTGCTTGCGGCCCATCTTTCGTCAGTACTTTCTGACGACGCGCACCGACCTCGCCGCAGCAACCAGGGCGGCGTGCGGCGCGATCGGCCACGCCGACGCCGACGCCATCATCGACAGCTATCGCCCGCAGCCTGCGCGGGTGTTCCCAGATGCTCTGCCCTGTCTCGAGTGGCTGAAAACTCGAGGCTTCAGGATGTTCGGGCTCAGTAACTGCACCCCATGGGAAGCAGGGGGGCTGGTTGAGACAGGGCTCGCCGCGTTCCTGGAAGACGTGATCTACTCCTTCGACGCCGGCGCCATCAAGCCGGAACAGCCAATATTTCAGCGCGCGATCGAGCAGGTGGGGATCCCCACCGCGGAGGTGACCCACGTCGGCGACAGCCTCGGCGCCGACATCCACGGTGCGATCAGCGTCGGCTGGAAGGCCGTGCTCCTCGACCGCGGCCGCTCCAGCGAGCATCCCGGCCTGCCACCTGCGGTTCCCGTGATCTCGACGCTCGACGACCTCCCAGACTCCCTCACGTAGTCAGGTGGCGACGTGACAGATGGAAGCGAAGACGACGCGTGGCGGCGGCTCGCCGGCCTGGCCGAGACTCTCCACTCCCCGGCCACGCTGCGCGACGACGACCTTGCGCGCGCCGAGGAGCAGATGCGGGCAACCATCGATTCCCTCTCCCCGCATGTAGGCAGCGTCGCCGGCTGCGTCGCAGCACTCATCCACGAGGTGCGAGCTCAGAGGTCCGAACTGGAGGAACTGAGACAACGCCTGGTCTCCGAAGCACGACTCGACCCTCTCACCGGCGTCCAGAACCGACTGCGAGGACGAGAGCTCCTCACGGAGTGGCAGCTCGCGGGCCAGCAGTTCACCGTCTGCTTCGTCGATCTCGACGGACTGAAGCTGGTGAACGACCATCTCGGCCACCACGAGGGCGACAGGTACCTGCGCTGCGTGGCGGAGAATCTGAACGCCCTGACCGAAGCGAACGCCGTTTGCCGGGTCGGCGGCGACGAGTTCCTCGTCCTGTTCCTGAACGCTGCTGAGGATGACTGCCGTGACCTCATGGCTGGCGTCCAGACGAGACTTGCGGAAGCGTCACCGTCGACCGGGCCACAGTTCAGCATCAGCTACGGCATCGCCGGGGGAATCAGTACCAGCCCGCGTGGCGAGGACCTGCTCCGCCTCGCCGACGAACGGATGTACCAGCACAAGGGAGCGCAGCATTCGCTGCGCAGCCCGGACCCCGCCACCACCTCGTAGGAGCCGCGATCACCCAGCATCAGATCCGCGTCCAGCCTGCCGGTCCAACCGCTTCCGGCCGCCGGCGGCCAGCCTACGAACCCCGATGCTGCTCAGCGACGATCTGGGTCAACACCGACTCGGCCCTCTGGACCGCGTCGGACACAATCTCGCGCCCCAGTTCCGGAGTTGCTGCAGCAGCGTCACCGATGATTCCGTCCGTGCTGAGACGACTATCGCCGGACTTCCACGGCCAGGTCACCCCACGATCCAAGATCTTCGCCCGGACATCCGGCTGCGCACCCTCGGGCAACGCGCCGGGCAACAAACTCACGTCCACCAGATGCGGCGCCAACTCCATCATCACCGACGTCTCACTCTTCCCCCCATGGACCTCGGGCCAGGCAGAGCCAGACTTGACGGACGACAAAGCCGTCGGGTGCAGGACCGCGACCGAGACGCCATAGGTCGACTGCAGCTCGTAGACCAACGCCTCAAGCACGCCGCGGTTGCCCCCATGGCCGTTCACCAACGCCAGGTTCCGCGACGCGCTGCTCTCAACAAGCCCCGCAACGATCCCGTGCAGGGTGGCGCAATAGGTGGCGACGGTGAGGCTGATCGTGCCCGGACTCCCTGCATGTTCACGTGACAAACCGAACGGGACAGTGGGTAGCCTCCACAGGTCAAGCTGCTCGCCGTATGCCGCCACGAGCCGGTCTGTGAAACCTCCCGCCAGAACGGAGTCGGTCTCAATCGGCAGGTGGGGTCCGTGCTGCTCGGTCGAGCCGAGCGGCAAGCAGATGATCGAGTCTCGACCGACCAGCTCCCGCACCTGCTCCCTGGACAGGGCCGTGTAGTCACGCGCATCAGTCTTCATGCCAGGAACCTCCAACAACGTGGATGTGTGGGACCGGTGGGACACCAGTCCCGTGCAAAATGCGATACTTGTAGGTGCTAGGCCGGTTGACGTGGAAGCGCCTCCCCGGCTCGAGGATCATGGTGACCCTGCTTCAAGTCTCTCACCGCTCAGGCAGGGGGGTTCTGCGTTCGCGACCGTCGAGGCGGTGGCTGTCGACGTTAGCTGCGAGCGACTGCGTCCTGCTCGACGGCGAAGAAGGGTGAGAGGGATCTCAGGGCGCTGCGGCGGACTTCCTGTGTCCAGCGCTCGAGCGACCACTTGTCACTGCTGCGCGGCGCCACGGAGCGAAGGTGCTTCTCGCAGGCGGCATCGCTCCAGATGCGGGCATCGGGGTGATGGGGGAACAGTGCCTCGTTGACCTGGTCGAGCAGGTCGAGGATGTCGTCCTGGTGAGTGCTGCCGTGACGGGCCACGATGTCGACCACACCGAATGACAGTGTTCCGTTCAGCATGTGCGAGACGAGACTGAACCCCCCGCACACACGGGTGTTGATCTCGTGAGCCGTGAAGCGCCCGTCACTGACAACTCCATCCACCCCGAATGCGCCCTGGAAGCCCGTTTCCTGAGCGAGGCGCAACACCAAGTCGGCGAGACGGGCCGTGTCACTGTGTGAGAAGGAGGTGGCGTCGGCGACCGGGGCGAACACCCCGGGGGCGGTGACGCGCCCATCGGACTCGGTGTATCCGACGAGTGCCTCGACAGGGCCAAGGAAGCTCAGGCGATCCCCGATCAAGACGCCGTAGATGGTCGTCGGGCACCCCGTCATGAATCGCGACACTCGAACGCCGCGACAGGCGTGCAGCAGCCGGCGTGAGATGTCGGTGATGGCTTCGTCGCTGAGGCGTTGATGGATGAAGTACACATGATCCGAGGACATGGAGATCATGTCGTGGGGATCGCCGGCCGCCACGCAGGGTGTGCGGGAACGCAGTAGCTCCGCGAACTCGTCCGGGTCGCGGGTGTCGTTGAAGGGAATGTAGGTGACGTCGTAGCGGGCCTGTTGGCCCAAGATGGCGACTTGACTCTGTTTGGATTCGGCTTGTTTCCAGGCCGGTAAACGGGCGCCAATCACTGGTCTTCCGTCAAGTGTGGGGTGGCTGACGGGTGATCCGGCGTACACGACGGCCCGCTTGTGGGGGTCGATGGCGTGGAGTGACTGTAAGAGGTCCTCGTGGGGGTTTGCGAGGGTGTGGTCGAAGTCGCGGAAATACTCCGTGAGTGTTGCGCGGTCCTCTAACGCCCTGAGATGGGTGACCTCGGGTGCGCCGGCGTCGGTGAGGTAGGAATCGATCACGTTGCGGGCCGCGTGCTGGTTCACGAGGATGACGGGCCGTCCGGCCAGGATGGGGGAAAGGTCCTCGATCAGCAGGTCACGAAGGTGCCGTACGAGTGTCTCGGTGTCAGGCATGCTGCGCTGCCTGGGGCGACTTTTTGAGGAATCGCATGCAGTCGGCGCACAGGTCGCATTGTCCGAAGTAGTCCTGGGGGTCAATGTGGCCACCGTTGCTGGCGACTTGGTCGACAAGTCCGTCGACTCCTTGGTCGAGGAGGGTCAACAAGATGGGGTCTGAGAACGGGTCGTAGGAGTCGAGTAGCTCGGTGATGGTGGACTGGTAGATGTTGCCGAGGATGGCGGCGCGACAGATGTGGACGTCACCGTTGGGCAGGAATCGCAGTGAGTGGACCTTGTCTGGCGAGTTGGCCCAAGGGATGTCGCTGCATCGTTGCACGGGTAGCTCTGGGAGCCGGGGATAGTAGTCGCTCAGGGTGTGACGGTTGAAGCCTGCGGGGATGATGGTGTTCCCCTGGGAGACGCGGACGCCATATTTGTCGACGAGGCCTGCGAGGAGCTGCTCGGTGGTCTGGTTGTATTCGTTCTGGTGCTCTCGCTGGACGACCCAGGATGGGTGGAGGAAGAGCTCGCTGAACCCGTTCGCTTGGAGTTGGGTGATGAACTGTTCGACGAACGGCAGCGGAATCCTGGGCTGGTGGAATGCGTCGACGGACAGGTGGACCAGGGTGACGCCGGAGTCGACGAGGCCCGCGACAGTGTCCGCGATCACCGATGGGTTTCTGCTGAAGAAGCCGTTCGTGATGAGTTCTCGGGAAGCGACGTTGTGGGTACGGGCGAGTTGGAAGAGTCGCTGGACTGTTGCTGGGTAGAGCAGTGGCTCACCGCCGTAGACCATCATTGACGTCACGTTGCCCGCTGAGTAGAGGACCGTCGACGCCGATACCACCGCATCGAGGCCTTCGTAGGATCGATCCGGGTTGCGGTCGTCCGTCATGACGGAGCAGTGCTCGCACCAGCCTGTGCACCGCTTGGTCAGGAGATACTCAACCCTGCTGACGTCCAGGAAGCCGGAATTTTGGGGGGAGGTGTGGTCGGCACCCGCGGGCGACTGTTCCATGCCGTCAGCCTACTAGAGCCTGTTACGAAAGTCGTTTGAGCCATCCGTTGATGACGGTGATGTGGGTGGTGGCGGCGAATCGGACGGCGAGTTTGTCGTAGCGGGTGGCGAAGCCTCGGTGGTGTTTGAGCTTGTTGATGCCGCATTCGACGGCGTGGCGGTCCTTGTAGACGGCCGGGTCGAAGGCGGGTGGTCGGCCGCCCTGGCCGCCGCGGCGTTTCCGGTTGCGGGTCTGGTCCTTCGGGGTGGGGATGGTGGCCTTGATGTGGTGGGCGCGCAGCCAGGCCCGGTTCGCGCGGGAGGAGTAGGCCCGGTCCGCCAGGACCCGGTCGGGACAGCGGCGGGGTGCTCCGACCGGGTTGGCGACACAGATCGCCTCCAGCACGAGGGTGAACTCGGGGCTGTCGCCGGCCTGTCCGGCGGTGTGGTGGAAAGCGAGGACGCCGCGGTCCTGGTCGATGGCGAGATGGGTCTTGGTGGACCAGCCGCCCCGGGACCGTCCGAACCCGTGGTCGGCGGGTTCCCCGGCCACCAGGGTGATCGAGTCGTGGCGGGCGCCGGCGGCGTGGATGTGGCCGCGGCTGGTCGTGGAGTCGACCGACACCTGCCATTTCACCTTGCCGCGGGCCTGGGCGAGTGCTCGCAGGGCTGCCTCGATCTGGTCCCACACGCCGAGGACCTGCCAGACGGCGAATAGGGCGTACACCCGTCCCCACGGGCCGTACCGGGAGGGCACGTCCCGCCACGGGCAGCCCACCCGGACCCGGAACCGGATCCCGTCGATCAGGGCGCGCAACGGCCACTTGCGGGGCCGTCCCCGCCGACACCGGGTCGGGAGGACGCTCTGCAGGAACCGCCACTGTGCGTCGGTGAGGTCATGGCGACGGCTGGCATCTATCGTGGACACGAGGACTCCCGGGGAAGTAGGAGTGATTCGACACCAATCCGTCTACCCCGGGAGTCCTCCCACGCTCAGCAACGACACGCTGACAAGCGCATCCCTAACACAAACCAATTTCGGAACAGGCTCTAGTAGTGTGTCGCTGCTAATGATTTGTGTATGTTGAGGCTTGACTGTTTCCTGACCGATAATCGATCAGGAGGAGCCGCGTGATGCCCAGACCGAAGGATCATGTCGTTGAGTTGACGGATGCTGATCGTGCGTCGTTGACGCGGGTGGTCTCGCGTGGCGCGCACCCGGTCAGGACGGTCATGAGGGCGCGGGTTCTGCTCGAGCTCGACGAGAACGCCAGGGCGGTGCCGCACAGGCGGGTCGTCGCGGAGCGAGTGGGCGTGTCGATACAGACGGTGTATCTGATCGCGAAGCAGTTCACGGCCTCTGGCGGGGATGTTCATGCGGTGATCCACCGCAAGAAGCGGGTCACGCCGCCGGTGCCAGCGAAAGTGACCGGGGACGTCGAGGCCAGGGTGATCGCGTTGGCGTGCACAAGGCCACCGGAAGGGTATGACCGGTGGTCGCTGCGGCTGCTGGAGAAACACGTGGCCCTCACCGACGGGATCGGGCCGCTGGATCACTCCACGATCGGTCGGACCCTGAAAAAAGGGGGCTTCGTCCTCACCTGAAAGCGTGCTGGACGATCCCGCCCAAAGCCAACGGCGAGTTCGTCGCGCGGATGGAGGACGTGCTGGAGGTCTACCACCGCCCCTACGACCCGGCCGTTCCGGTGGTCTGTATGGACGAAAAGCCATACCAGCTCCTCGGCCACGCCCGCGATCCGATCCCTGCCTGCCCGGGCCACGACCTCAAAGAAGACTCCGAGTACGTCCGGCACGGCACCTGCTCGATCTTCGTGTGGGTCGAGCCCCTCGCCGGCCGCCGCCGGGTCGACGCCCGGGCGCAGCGGACCCGGATCGACTGGGCCACGGAAATCGATCAGCTTCTCAACGTCGACTACCCCGACGCGCAACGGGTCGTCCTGGTCATGGACAACCTCAACACGCACACCCTCGGTTCGCTCTACGAAGCGTTCGAGCCAGCCAAAGCACGCGCGCTGGCCGAGCGGCTCGAGATCCACTACACACCCAAGCACGGCTCCTGGCTCAACATCGCCGAGATCGAGCTGTCCGCCCTGACCCGCCAGTGCCTGACCCGCCGGATCGACGACCTCGACATCCTCAACACCGAACTCGCCGCCTGGCAGGCCGCAACCAACGACGACGAGCGCCAAGTCCGCTGGCAGTTCACCACGACCGACGCCCGCATCAAACTTCACCACCTATACCCAAACACTTAGCAGCGACACACTACTAGTGCTCCTGTCCCCCCAGACTCCAGTTGTGGGTGAGGAGGCGTTGAAGAACGTCGAGGAGGTCAAGCGGTGCAGCACTAGTCACGCTTGCAGCGTAGGCCTCGCGGGCGCCAAGCCCGACATCGTGACAGCAGCCAGTTGGTGACTGGGGAACGCGCGGTTCTGCCGCAGAGTGCGTGAGGGTAGCCTGTCGGCTCCGGTTCCGAGCGCACGACCGACTTTGCCGCAGTGCGAACCACCCCTGCCGCTTGTGCGGAACTGAGCCTACTTGGCCCGGTGGTTCGGGCGTTCAGGTGCACCGCCAATGGCGGTCCAGTCCGCAGAGATAAAGGTCGTGGGCACGCCCGAGGTGGTGGCCTGGACTGTAACTCCGAACGAGACTCCACGGTCATCGAGGAACTGGAACTCCCAGCCAAGGTGGTCCTTGCTCTCGCGGACCTTGATCTTCCGCAGTTCTCCGGCTCGCAATTCGAACTTAGTCGCCAACCTCAACCGAGCCAGGCGTTCGGCTTCTTGGTCGTCGAGATAGCTGAGCTCATTATTACGCCGAGTCGCCCAATCGAGGAGCTTCCGCACATCGGGCCATAGCTTTCGTAGACCCGTGGCAAGTGACACGATCACCGCAACGTCACCGGCCGATGCGCCCCACTCGAACTCGGACAACCGGATCTCGACCACGTACCCGTCGCTGTTCGGGTAGAGCTCGATGATCTTGTCACGAAGGGCGGCTACCTCAGGCAAGTCGGGCCAGCCCTCATACTCCACACTCACCACTTCATCCGCGTACAGATTGGGATAGCCGACTGACTCGATCTCGATGAGCACGAGGCACATCCTAGAGGTCGCCAGCAGATTGAGGGTTTCGACCTGGAACGGCGGTTAGTGAATCACGGCATTACGGCCACCCTCGACCTGTCTGACACGTCATACACACTGGCTGGAGCGCTGGGTCGGGACATCCTCAATTGCCGCGTGCAGTGCGCCCAATCGTGCCGGTGAACGTTTGCGGCTCCGAGCTGAAACGGGGGCGATACATGTCAGTCGGTGAAGCCCATTTGCCGGTACGCCGACCGGCGCCTTGAGTACTGCGCATTGAGGACGGGGACGCTTGCATCGAGGTAGTCGTGTACGGCGACTTCGGTCTTGCCTTCGTGCCGGCGCAGCGCGCGGCCGACGGCTTGGATGAGCAGTCCGGGGTAGGAGATGGGCCCGGCGAGGAAGACGGTGTCGATGGCGGGTGCATCGAATCCTTCACCGCCGTAGGGGACGGTGGTCATGACAAGAAGCGGGTCGCCCGGGTAAGCGTCGGCGATCTTGGCTCGGATGGCGGCCAGTGCTTTGGCGCCGGTGCCGCCGCGCATGATCAGCGCTTCCGTGTCGGGCAGCAGGCCGGCGAGCGCGGTGAGGTTGTCGCGGCGGCGGGACAGGACGAGGCACTTGCGGCCTTGGGCGAGTGCCGCAGCTATGTCGGCTGCGATCTGGCGGTTGCGTTCCGGGTCTTTGGCGAGCAGGCCGCCCAGTTGGGTGATCGCTCCAGGTGTGCTCAGGTCGAAGTCGTGCGGGCTGCGATAGGCGGTGGAGTGGATGTGCAGCACGCGACGCGGTCCGTCGTACGGGGTGACGAGGTTGGCTTCGTGGGGGAGCGTGTCGCGGATGGTGTGCCGGATGGGGCCGAGCTGCCAGTTGGTGACCTGCTCCAGTCCGTCCTTGCGTTCGGGTGTCGCCGTGAGGCCCAGCCACCAGGTGGCGCCGATCTGGGCTACGACGTTCTCGTAGGATCCGGCGGCGAGGTGGTGGCATTCGTCGACGATCACCTGGCCGTAGCCCTGGGTGAGCTCCCGGATGTCCTGGGGGCTGTGTCGGGCCAGGGATTGCAGGAGCATGATGTCGACCTGTCCGCGGGTCTTGGCTCGTCCGCCGCCCAGCTGGCCGGTCTTGATGCCGAGGAGGTTGCGGACCTGTTCGCGCCACTGTGAGGCAAGTGCTGTCTTGTTGATGAGCACGAGCGTGGTGACTGAGCGTTCGGCGATGATGGCGCAGGCCATCACCGTCTTGCCCGAGCCGGTCGGCGCATAAAGGACGCCGTCCTCGTGAGCCAGCAACCTGTCGACGGCTGCTGCCTGCCGCTCGTCGAGTTCGCCGAGGAAGGACACGTCGAGTTCGTTGCCTTCGTTGCGGTTGTCCTCGCTGACCAGGTCACTTCCTGCTTGGGTGATCAGGTCGGCTGCTTGGTAGCGTAGCCCGCGCGGGAGGAGCAGGTCCCCGTTGACGGCGATGTCGAAGCCCTGGATGAAGCGGGGGATGTTCCAGGTCGACCGGCGGGCGCGTTGGGCCTCGTAGAACGCCGGGTTGTGGATGGTGGCCGCATGTCGTAGGGCTGCCGACAACTCGGGCGTCAGGTCCTCGTCCCGGATCGTCAACTGCGCCGCCAGCGTCGCCCGGACGCGAGTCGGGGGGCTGGGGTGGATGGCGGTCGCGGGCGAGGTTTCCAGTCTGGTGACCTCGAGCCCGACGACGAGCCGTTCCATTCGGCCGGCTGCTGCTACTTGGCGGGGAGTCATCCGGTCCAGGCGTGACAGGTACTCCCACTGGTCGGGCCACGGCTCCCAGGTGGCCAGGTCCACGAACAGGGTTGTGCCGCGTTTGGTGCGGCGGTTGCCGTTCAGGGGTGCGGCGATCAGGTTCCCGACCCCGGACGAGCCTGTCGGGACTGTGTCCTGGTTCGGGAACAACCGGTCGTAGCTGGCCAGCGGCATCGATCCGCGCAACGCCATCGCCCGGTGGATGCAGGCGGTCCCCATCGCCCGGGCGTCCGCCGCGGGAACTGGGGAGGTGAAGAACGTCCACACGTGTGCGCCTCTGCCGGACTGGGAGATCTCAAGCCCGCAGGGGACACCGAGGGACGCGGCGGCCTTCACGTACGCGTGCGCGTCCAGCATGGCCTGGGGACCGTCGAAGTCGGCGGCCAGCCACCAGCAGTTTCCGTCCGGCAGCAGCGGATACAGACCGATGAACAACTCATTGCCAGACCGCAGGTGCGCCTCGAGGACCTCGTTCGTCAACGGAAGCGGTCGACGATCCCACAACGAGCCCTTGCCGAACGAGTCCCGCACCGCCGGCGACCAGCCCTTCGTGCCTTTCCGCGGGTTCTCCCAGTATCGTGCGTACACGTCCCGGCGCGCCGCGAAGAGCTGCGCGTACAACGCCAGCTTCACTTCCGTCGGTGACGCGTTCGTCACCAAGCCTGGATCGGATGGGGCCAATGTCGGCTGGGACGGGGGTGGTTCCACCCCGTCGGTCACCTTGAGCAGGTTCCTCAACCGCAGGTTCTCCACCCGAAGCGCCGTCAACTGGCGCTCCAGATCAGCCCGGCGCGCCTGCGCGTCACCAAACCGGGAGACCGACATCACAGTCAGTCCCGGTCGCTCTCACTGGCGCCTGCGCTCCCAACAGAGCGTGTGTCCTTGAGTTGCCTGTCGACATGCGTGGGCTCGCCGAGCGCGGCGTCACCCACGGCCCGCTCGTCGCCGATTGCGGCTGATTGATGAAGGAGGACGCGCTGCCTGATGCGGCTCATGATGGAGGGAACGTCGTGGATCATGGTCTCGCGGATGATGGTGGTGTCGACCAGCAGGTAGCCGTGCGCAATGCGGTTCCGCATGCCCCACATGAGCGGCCAGACCTCGCCGAAGATGTCCTCCCGCTCGTCGGAGTCGATCGCGGCGAGCGCCTCGATCCCAGCGGACAAGCGCATGCACACCGCGTCGATGACCAGACGCTCTTCAAGGCCCTGCTCGGCGTGGGTCTGCATGATCTCGAAGTGCGCCAACGCGTCTTGAAGGATCTCGATCGTGGTCCGGCTCACAGTGCCACGGCCTCGGCCAGGATCCGGTCGCGTAGCTCGGGCCGCAGCACCGAGTCGGGCACGACATCCACCGGGCAACCCACCACTCGGCTTACGGCGCGCTCCAGGACGCCGAGTTGTATCAAGCTGAGGGGTCGTTCCATGGTGAACAGCAAGTCGATGTCGGAATCCTCCCGATCCTCCCCAGTGGCGACCGACCCGAACACTCGGACGTTGCTGCCACCAGCCTCAGCCACCAGACGCTTCACCTCGGCGGCGTGCTTACGCAGCCGACGCCCCAGCGAGGATGTCCCATGGAAGCGAAGCAGACGGGACACCTCGGGCTGGCTGCGGCCGATCTCGGCGGCGATCTGCGTCTGGGTCATTCCCGCTGCGGCCGCCTGCCGCACAGCCCGGACCAGTTCGGCGCGCGCACGCGAGATTCGGTAGTCGGCGTCGCGGGCTACCTCTGCCAGACTGCTCGTCATGGCCTCATTATAGCAACGGCTATACGTACTGAGTGTCCGCGGTCCGTGCCCAGGCGGCTCACGCAACCCCCCGGCGGACTGTTGAGTTCAGGGATGGAGTAGCGCCCGATTGAGATGGGCGCACGCGAAAGGCCTTGTCAGGGCCAGGGTGGGGCGACAGGTCGGCGAGCAATCTCGGTGCCCCAGATAAGCCCCAAGTGGTGCCCGGAACCCAAGACCGCTCCGCATCGTCCCTTGTCAGATGGGGGTTATGCAGGTGACTTGCCGCAGGTTCGAGTCCTGTCGCCCCGACCAAGGGTGAAACCCCGATCCGATGATCCCGCTCGATAGGCTGCTGCGATGATCGAGTTCATCGTCTTCTGCATCCCGTCGGTCGTCTATGTGATCGTGCAGTCTCGCGGGCAGGGTCAGGACGTGGAATCGTCACTTCAACGAGTCGGCGCAACGTGGGGATCTCCCTCCGGGTACCGATGGGCGCTCGTCCTGCTGCTTCCGATCCTGCTGACCGGCTGGCTGGCGATCACAGTCATCCCCGCTGAGATTCTGGACGATCCTGGCGTCACGGTTGGCCGTATCACCTCGGTCGGCGCCGCGGTCGGCGTGGTGGCGCGGGCGGTCGGCGAGGAGGTCTTCTTTCGCGGGTTGCTGGGTGGGGTGCTGATGCGCCGGCTCGGATTCGGTTGGGGGAATCTGCTTCAGGCGGCAGCATTCATCGTGCCGCACCTCGCGCTTGTCCTGATCGACGCCCGCATCTGGCCGATCATTCCGGTCCAGTTCGCTGCGGGTTGGCTGTTCGGATGGCTGCGATACAAGACGGGAACGTTCGTGCCCGGCGCCGCACTTCACTTCGTCACCAACATCGTCGCCGGACTCGTCGTCGGCTAGCAGGGCGCGGAGCGCACCGAGCATCCGGTGCTACTCGGCTGGGGTGGTCCGCCGTAAGGGGCATCCGCACGACTCGCGCAATTCGAGCGTGAACGGTACCCGGACGAACTTGGGTACCGACTCGGGCGGACTGTCAACGATGTCTAGTGCGGCTTCGGCGATCAGGTCGGTGGGCTGGCGCACCGAGGTGAGCGGGGGAATCAGGAACGGGCTCAACTCCGTGGCGTCGATGGAGACCACGGCGACGTCGCCCGGAACCGACAATCCGACGCGATGAAGCGCACTCAGCGCTCCGATCGCCTGGGTGTCGTTGGACACGAAGAGCCCGTCCGGCAGCTCTGGCTGGCTGAAGAGCTCCATGGTGGCATCGAAGCCACCCTGGAATGAGTATTCGGCCCGACGCACGAGGTGCTGGGTCTGTTGCGGCGGATAAGCCGTCTCGTCCCGCCAGCCCCGGTACCGGACGCTGAAGACCCCATGCTCGACAGGACCCAGCACTGCGGCGATGCGCTGGCGTCCATGCTCCAGCAGGTGCCGTACCGCCGCGCGGGCCGCTGCGCGCTGCGCGATGCCCACGGGCACGACCTGATCGGACCCGAAGCGCAACACATTGACGGCTCCGTGCGCAACCGATGAGGTGCCTACCTGCAGCGTCGGTCCGATGACTAGCACTGCGTCCACCCGCCGGTGCCAGAAGGTCTGCAGCATCTGCTGCTCAGCGGATGGATGATAGGCCGTCGATCCGACGAGCACGGCCTTGCCCCGCTTGGAGGCTTGGCGTTCGACCTCGGCGACGAGGTCGGAGAAGAACGGGCCGTTGAAGTTGGGCACCAGCATCCCGATGGCGTTCGAGTCGGACCCCCGGAAGGACAGCGCCACCGGATCGGGGCGATAGCCGAGCTCCTCGATCGCGCGCAGTACTCGTTGTCGAGTCTCCTCGGACACGAACTTCGGTCCGTTGTTGACGACGTAGCTGACAGTGGCCGGCGACGTCCCGGCACGCCTCGCGACGTCGGCTCTGGTGGGGTTCCTGCGGGGGATTGTGGACGACAAACGAAGTACTCCTCTGGCTACCAGGCGATCGGACGTCCGGAGTCCGGCTACAAGCGCCCGGCCCGCCAGGCGTTGACCGCACTGAGAAGCAATGTTAAGGCATCCTGCGCCGCACATCCGGCTCATCTTGCGGGCGCGGTGCTTGATGTGTGCGGCCGCAGTCGCCTCTTTGTAACGCTGACACGACCAATCCGGAGGGCGTTCAGAAACTCATAGGTGACACGTAGCGTCTAGATTTCGAGTTGGCTCTTCCAATCCAGGTGATACGTGTCATATAGTGACTACCGCCAGCTGGTCGTTGCGGGCGATGACGCCCGAGCCAGCACCAGGATTCAGTCTAGGAAGGATGGCTCGTGAGCTATCAGAGCGCGCTTTCGGCTGCCACTTCAGACAAACCCAAATGGGAGATGTCGGGCGCCGCGCCGGGATACTATCTGCTCAAGACCAGAGAAATACTCGGTTATTCATCCGTTGACTTCGCCATGAACCTCGTATTCCAGGCGATCATGATGTACATCACCTTCTTCTACACCGATATCTTCGGATTGCGGGTAGCTGACGTGACGTTGATGTTCCTGCTGTCGAGATTCGTGGACGCCTTCGCCGACCCGATCATGGGCACGATCGCGGAGCGATCGAATCCATCCAGAGGCAAGTACAAGTCGTGGCTGATCTACGGGGCGGTGCCCTTCGGTGTGATGGCAGTCCTCACCTACACCACGCCCAACTTCAGCTACGGATGGAAGCTGCTGTGGGCATATGTGACGTACAACCTGCTGAACATCCTCTACTCGGTGATCATCAACCCGTATATCTCGCTGGCGAGCGTGATGACGGCAGATCCGGCGCAGCGCACCAAGCTACAGAGCGTTCGCATGATGTGCGCGCAGAGCGGCGGCGTCATCGTCGCCCTGGCACTGCCGCTGGTCAGCGGCTGGCTCTCGCAATTCCTGTCGCTGCAGAGCAGCTACATGGTCACCACCGGCGTGCTCGCCATTGTCATGGTTGCGACCTTGTTCTGGGCCTCAACTCAGGTGGTGGAGCGAATCAAGGTCACCTCCCACGAGGACCCGCCCGGATTCAAGGACGTGATCTACCAGTTGACCCACAACAAGTACGTGGTGTTGATGTTCCTGCTGTTCTTCGGCGTCTACGGTTTCAACACGGTTCAGTCGTCCTCGGGCGTGTACTACATGACCTATTTCGCCATGCGGCCCGATATGGTCGCCTGGTTCTCGATGATGAACGTGCTGCCGTCGGTTGTTGGCGTCGCCGTCGTGCCGTGGCTGATCAGGAACTTCCGCAAGCGCGGCACTGTGATGCTCGGGCTGACGGTCGGCGCAGCCGGGGCCTTGCTGCTCGGCCTGCTGCCGGCGACCAGCGTCGCCTTGATGCTGGCTTTCCGCGGTCTGAGCTCGTTCGGCTACGGCATCTTGATGGGCAGCCTGTGGGCGATCATCACCGACCCGGTCGAGTACGGCGATCTGCACACCGGCCGTCGGCTGACCGCGATCGTGATGACGCTCATCGGACTCGGCCTCAAGTTCTCCATGCTGCTCGGCGGCGTCTTGCCGACCCTGATCCTGAGTGCCGTGCACTACGAGCCGGGAGTTGCGCAGCAGACCCAGCAGTCGCTCAACGGCATCCATCTGATGTCCTCGTGGCTGCCGGCCGGCATCCTCATCGTCACCTTGATCATCTTCGGGCTGTCCTATGACCTCACTGAGGAGAAGGTCGCCCAGATCCAGCACAAGATCGCCGTCCGAGACGGGTTGCTCGCTCCCGTGAACGACGAGGAACGAGCTCTGGTCGCCGAGGGCGAGGCGCTGCGCGCTGCCGCGGCCCGCAAGCACGACGCCGACACCCTGCTCGGGGGCGCGCAGGGATCCCTTTCCACGATCGATTCCCATGACGAACGCGAAACAACGGAAGGCTTCGAGAAATGAAGTGTGTGCATGTAGTGAAGATCGGCAGTCTGAGGGATCCCGATCCCCAGACCCGGGGCGCCGTCGGAGTCCTCGATATACCCCAGCAGCCGCTCGGGGACGAGGACGTCCGCATCAAGGTGGCCTACTGCTCGATCTGCGGTTCGGATCCCCACCTGGTCGAGGGAATCTTCGGAACCGACGTCCCCATCGGTATCGGCCACGAGCTGTCCGGTGTTGTCGTGGAGCTGGGCCCGAAAGCGACCAAGAAGGGACTGAAGGTCGGCGACCGGGTCGCGGGGAACTTCGTCCGTTTCTGCGGGACCTGTTATTACTGCCAGAACGGGCAGCAGCAGTTCTGCGAGTCGCTACAGGAGTACAACCGTCCCGGCATGGCCGAGACGATCGTGTGGCACGAGTCGCAGGTGTACAAGCTGCCCGACGACGTGCCGCTGCGGGTCGGCTGCTTGCTCGAGCCCACGTCGGTGGCCGTGCGGGTGATGGACAAGGTGCGCCCGAAGGTGGGCGAGCGGGTCGCCATCTGCGGCGCCGGTCCCATCGGCTTGTTGACCCTTCAGTTGATCAAGATCATGGGCGCCACGAGCTTGACGCTGATCGAGCCGATCGCCGAACGCCGGGAGCTTGCGATTGCCTACGGGGCCGATCACACCATCGATCCCATCAGCCAAGACGTCGTTGCCACCGCTCGGGAACTGACCGGTGGCTTGGGCTACGACGTGGTCATCGACTGCTCGGGTTCGGTTCGCGGGATCGAGCCTCTTCCCCGGATCGCGGCCAGAGGGGGACGACTTGTCTTCGCCGCCATGTATCCCGGCAGCTACGAGTTCCCGCTGAACATTCACCAGTACTGCTACCTCAATGAGCTGACCATCACCGGGCTGTACATCTCGCCGTACACCTATCCGCGGGCTGCCCAGGTGATGTCGCGGCTCGATCTCGAGGCACTCACCCAGGCGGTCTTTGAGCTCGATGACGCGGTCGCGGCCTTCGAGGCCCAGGTGTCCGGCAAGTACCCGAAGGTCCTTATTCGTTGCAATCAGATCGAGGGGGAGTGACCGGTTCACCGGTCACGCTCCACACCACAGGAGGGCAGATGACTAACACGATCGAGCGGCCGCTGGGCATTGAGCGCCAGCAGATCACCATTGGAGAACTAGAGGATCGCGCCTATGAGCTGAAAGAGAAGCTGCTGCGGCTGTGCGGTTCATATGAGGGCGCCGTGCATATCGGTGGCGACCTGTCGGTGGCCGACATCTTGACGGCACTGTTCCAGTACGGGATGCGGGTGGACCCGTCCGATATCGCCAACCCAGGACGTGATCGGTTCATCCTGAGCAAGGGCCATGCGGCCGTGTGCATGTACATCGCCATGGCTATCCGTGGGTTCTTCGACTACGACGACATCGTCCGCACATATGGAAAGCTCGGCAGTGCCTTCGGCATGCACCCGTGCAAGGTGCAGTTGCCCGGCGTCGAGGCATCCACCGGGTCTTTGGGCCATGGCCTGCCCATCGCGGTCGGAATGGCACTGCACGCTCGCCAGGCCGGCCTGGACCATCGAGTCTTCGTCCTCATGGGCGACGGCGAGACCGGCGAGGGCAGCGTGTGGGAGGGGGCGATCGCCGGACGCAGTCGCGAGCTGGGCAATCTGGTGGCCTTCATCGACCGCAACTGCCAGCTGATGACCAGCTTCTCGGAAGACCGCATCGTCCTGGAACCCTACGCCGACAAGTGGCGGGCATTCGGCTGGAACGTGCTGGAGGTCGACGGCCACGACATGGCGGCGCTGGTGCAGGCCATCGATTCCCTGCCGGGCGCCGACTCCGATCGTCCGACCGCGGTGATCTGCCGGACAGTCAAGGGTCATGGAGTCGACTTCATGGAACGCAATCTGGGCTGGCACGCCGGCTCGCTGGGCGCGGCAGATCTCCAGCGGGCACTGGATTCGTTGAACAAGAGCCGGAAGGAGAAGTGAACTATGCCTGTGACCTCGAACTTCGATGTGGTCATCTCGTCACGCTCGGTGACGGGTCAAACCCTTGCTGAGTTGGGTGAGGAGCATCCGAATCTGTGGGCAATCACCCCGGATATCAGCGCGACGCTGGTGGAGTTCCGGGAACGATTCCCGGAACGGTTCGTCGACGTGGGTCTGTCCGAGCAGGCAGCTGTCGGCGTGGCCTCCGGACTGGCTTACGAGGGCAATATCTGCGTCGTGTCGGGCATGCTGCCCTTCTTGAGCATGCGGGCACTCGAGCAGGTGCGCACCGATGTGTGTTATCCGAACCTTCCGGTGCGCATCATCGGGACGCACGGTGGCCTGCAGGGCAACGGCGGCTCCACGCACTACGCCGTCGAGGACTTGGGGCTGATGTGCTCGCTGGTGAACATGACGGTCGTGTCGATCAGTGATCCCATGATGGTCAGAGAGGTGCTGCAGCAGTCCATGTCGCTGCCCGGGCCCTTGTACATCCGCACCGGTGTCGGCAAGAAGGACACTGTCATCTACGACTTTGACGAGCTCGATATCAGCATCGGCAGAGGCATCGTCGCCCGCGAGGGCACCGACATCACGCTGTTCTGTCATGGGGAGATGGTCGCCCAGGCTATGCAGGCGGCAGCCGCGATGGCCGATGAGGGCGTCTCGGTGCGCGTGGTCGACATCTTCACTCTCAAGCCGATCGATGTGGACCTCATCAAGCAGTGCGCCGACGACACGCACCGCTTCGTCGTCCTGGAAGACCATCTGATGGCCAGTGGTCTTGCGCAGTGCATCGCGAATGTGCTCGCCGACCAGATGATTCACCTCGACTGGTTCCGGCGGCTGGGCATTCCTCAGGTCTTCGCGGGATTCGGTGAGGACAAGGAACTGCGCGACAAGTACGGCTACGGCCTGCAGGACACGATCGCGGCGCTGCGCGAAGCCGCCGTCCACTGACAACAACTGTCAGCCGGTGGATGTGGCATCGCTTCATCCACCGGCTGACGAAAGGAACGTGACAATGAACAGTCCCGAAATCGCCTGCGGCATCAACGTGTACTGCACCGGTCCGGATGCAGCCGACCTGCCCAGCGCCCTGGACGACATGGCCGAGCTGGGGTACTCGCACATCGCGTTGTCCCCGATCTCCGAGGACGCCACCGATGTGGCCGCACTCAAGAAGGCGCTCAACGACTCCGGAATACGTCCGATCCCCATGGCCGGTCAGGCGCCGCAGGCCAATGTCGCCTCCGCGGACGAGGCAGTCCGGGCGAGAGGCCTCGATCTGCTGAAGTCGTCCATCGACCTCGCTCACGAGCTGGAGGCGGACCAGCTCAACGGCGTCGTGTACGCGCTGTTCGGTGATCACCAGGAGCCCTTCTCGGGCGAGCGCATCGCGGAGTCGGCACGGCTGGTGGGCCAGGCTGCCGACTACGCCGCGCAGGCCGGCATCCGGATGACCTTCGAGGTCGTCAACCGCTACGAGACATCGATGCTGAACACCGCCGCGCAGGCGATCGACTATGTTCGGCAGTCCGGCTCGGACAACCTGTTCGTCCACCTCGACAGCTACCACATGGGCATTGAGGAGGCTGACATCCCCGGCGCGATCCGCAGCGCGCTGCCGGTGCTGGGCTACCTGGAACTCGGTCAATCGGGACGAGGCTCGCTGCTCACCGGATCGGTCGACATCCGGGCGGCGGTGCAGGCGGCGAAGGAAGCCGGATACACCGGCCGGTTCGGCCTGGAGGCTTTCACCCGTCAGCTACTGGTTACCGGTGGTGCGAATGCCCTGGCTATTTGGCGCCGGACCTACTCCGATCCGCACGCGGTGGCCGCCGAAGCTGTCGACATCATCCGCTCGGTCTACGCCGAGCAGTGACCATCTCGCGCATAGTGCATTCCGCTTGTTAGGAGCTCAAGAATAATGAACGACGAAATTGATCGCTTTTCCATGGACTATTTCCGGCTGGACGGCAAGGTTGCCATCGTTACCGGCGCGAATATGGGCCTGGGGATGGCATATGCTGCGGCCTTCGCCAAAGCAGGTGCCGATCTCTACATTCCCCATTTTACCGGCGATGTTGCCGAGATAACGGAGATCGTCGAGACCGAAGGACGCAAGGTCGCATTTCTGCAGGGGGATCTCACCGATTCGGAGTATATGGACCGCATCGTCGCCGACTGCTTGTCGACATACGGCGGGATCGACATTCTCGTGAACAATGCCGGAATGAGCAAGTTCGGTGACTTCGAGACTTACGCGGACGAAGACTATCGGCGCTGCATCGAACTCGACCTGAACGCCTCCTACTTCCTCGGCCGGCGCGTTGCGCTGGTGATGATGAAGCAGGGCAACGGCAAGATCATCAACATCGGCTCGGCGCTGTCGTTCACGGCCGACAAGCGTTGTCCTCCGTACTCGACGGCCAAGCACGGCATCATCGGTCTGACCCGGGTCTTCGCAAACGAACTCGGGCAGCACAACATCCAATCCAATGCGATCTGCCCGGGATTCCTGGCCACCGAGGTGAACCGCGAACTCCGCGAGGATCCGGGGTTCTACAACAAGATCACCGATCGGATCCCGGCCGGACGCTGGGGGCGGCTCGATGACCTGATGGGCGCCGCGGTCTTCCTGGCCAGCCAGGCCTCGGACTATGTGAATGGCTGGACCATCAGCCTTGACGGCGGGTTCACCACCACGGTCTGAGATCACGGGGCATCGTGGCTGTAGCCGCACGATGGTCAGCCCTTCTGGTGGCCCGGAGAGACAGAGCGAGAGATCGTCTCGCCGGGCTACCGGCCTGCCGGTCCCGCGTCGCGGGATTCGCTCGACTTACTGCGTCGGCACCCGCTCGACGGATCGGCGGGGTCACGCGGGTTCGATGGTGGGGCAGAAGATCGGCTACAGTAGTTCCGCACCGCTTCGGCGGGGCGCGCGGACGTAGCTCAATGGTAGAGCCCCAGTCTTCCAAACTGGCTACGCGGGTTCGATTCCCGTCGTCCGCTCCAACTCACTTTCACCGGAGTTCCGCCCTTGCGACTCGCCGAGGAGGCCGGCGCAAAACTGTCAGACCCACGCTCTAGGGTCCTGAGTGTGAGAATCCTGCACACTTCTGATTGGCACATCGGCCGCACCTTCCACGGCTGGTCGACATTGGATGCCCTGCGTGTGGTCTTCGACGCGATGATCGCCGCGGTGCGCGACAACCATGTCGACGTCGTCGTGGTCGCCGGTGACGTCTTTGATTCCTCCACCCCGTCGGCCGAGGCCGTCACGATGCTCGATGAGGTGCTCCTCGGCCTACGAAAAGCCGGAGCCCGGGTGGTCGCCTCCAGCGGCAACCATGACTCCGCCGCGCGTCTGGGAGCGAAGGCAGCTTTCGCAGCCGCTGCCGGTGTGTTCGTGCAGACCAAGCCCCAACAGATCGCCGAGCCGGTCACGATCACCGACGACCACGGACCGGTGCACTTCTACGCCATCCCGTTCCTCGATCCGGCCAAGATGCGTACCGAGTGGCCCGATGCCGAACCCATGCGATCCCAGGCGGACGCGCTGCGGCATGCGATGCACCTCGTCCGGGCCGATGCGGCCGCGCGTGACGGACGATCGGTGGTGCTGGCCCACACGTTCGTGCAGGGTGCCGAAGACGCGGTTTACGACAGCCAGCGCGACATCCTGGGCGGACTCGACAAGGTCTCGGTGCCGACGTTCCGCGGCGTTGACTACGCGGCGCTCGGTCACATTCACGGACGAATGACTCTCGACAAGCAGGTTCGCTATGCGGGCGCGCCGCTGCACTACTCGTTCTCCGAAGCCGGCAAGCCGCGCGGCGGCTGGCTGGTCGACCTGGACGCCCACGGCTTCGCGGGCGCGCAATGGTTGGACCTGCCCGTGCCCCGTCCGCTGGCCGAGCTGCGCGGCACCCTCGACGATCTGCTCAGCAATCCGGGCTACGACAGCCTGCACGATCATTGGATCAGCGCCGTGTTGACCGACAATGAGCACCCCATGGACGCCATGCGCAAACTGCAAGCCCGTTTCCCCCACTGCGCTCTGCTGCGCCATGAGCCGGCTCAGATCAGCGCGGACGACGGGGTCAGCTACACCGAACTCGTCCGCGGCAAGACCGACCTCGAACTCATCGGGGCATTCCTCACCAGGGTGCGCAACGGCATCGCCTCCGATGCGACAGAGGCGGATCTGCTCCGCGAAACCATTTCCGGCTACGAGAACCAGTCACTTCGCGGATGAAGATCAACCGCGTCACCGTCACCGGATTCGGGCCGTTCCGCGACACCGAAACCGCCGACTTCGACGCCTTCGACGACGACGGCATCTTCCTCATCACCGGATGCACCGGGGCCGGGAAGACGTCGATTCTGGATGCCGTCACCTTCGCGCTGTTCGGCACCGTTCCGCGCTACGCGGGCCAGGCAGGCAACGCCGTGCGCTGCGACCGGCTGGCAGCTGACAAGCCCTGCCATGTCGAACTGGAGTTCAGCGTCGGCGAACGGCGGTTCAAGGTGACGCGCGCGCCCGCCTGGGAGCGTCCCAAACAACGAGGCACCGGCACCACCTCCGCGCCGGCCCGTGCCGAACTCGACGAACTCCTGGACGGACGATGGGAACGGCTGCAGACCAGAGCGGTCGACACGAGCAGACAGATCAACGATCTGATCCGGATGAGCAGCAGCCAATTCCAGCAGGTGGTGCTGCTTGCCCAGGGACAATTCCAGGAGTTCCTCGTTGCCGACACCGACAAACGACGCTCACTGCTGCAAACGCTTTTCGGCACCAAGAGATTCGCCGACTACGTCGACATGCTCTCCGAGCGGGCCCGTGATCTGAAACGCCAGCTGGACGACGCGCAGCACTGCCTGACCGATAAAGTGCACGCCTTCGCGAGCTGGGCCTGCGTCAGCGACGATTCGGCTACCCCTGAGGCCGTCGATGACACGGTGGAACAGTGGTGTGCGCGGATAGTCGCAGCCCAGGCTGCCGAACTCGGTGAAGCCACCCGGCGCCAGCAGGCGCTGCGCGACTCGCTCGACGTGGCCAAGGAAGAGCTCGCTCAAGCCACCGAGATTGCTGCCCGGCAGCAGCGAAGAGCGCGTGCGCTGGACGAGCAGGCCAGGTTGGCAGGCCAGGCGCAGCAGATCACGGCCACCAAAGCCGCGCTGCACAACGCCGCCCGTGCCGACACCGTGGCTCCGGCGATCGAAGCATCCGAGGACGCCGACACATCCGCAGCCCAGGCCGAGCGAGCCCGCCACGACGCCGAAGCCGGCTACCTCACCGTGGCTGCGGCGTTACCGGAGACCGTTGGCGAGGTCGCCGAATCGATCAGCGAGTTGAACCAGCTGATCGGCAGGCTTCGGCCGCAACTGGAGGTCGAGAAGTCGCTGCCGGCGTTACGCAGAGCCGCCCAACTGGCGGCCGAGAAGGTGACCGAGCACGACGACCGGACTGCGGCCGACAAGGAGCAACGGGAATCCCTCACCGAGCAGATGGAGCAATTGCGGCACACGATCACCGCCCTGGACGAACCCGCCGGCACCTTCGCCGAAGCCAAGGCCGCGGCCGATGAGGCGGCCAGACGACTGCAGGCAGCCCAACGCGCAGAGCAACTGAGTGCTGACCTACAGCTCGCAGCTCAGGACGACCAGGCGGCGGTCAAGCGGGCATCCGCGGCCTCCGACGAACTCTCGGCGCTGCTCAGAAGGCAGCTGAGCGGCTACGCCGGTGATCTGGCTCAAGGCCTGGTCGCCGGCGAGCTGTGCCCGGTCTGCGGCTCGCTCGACCATCCGAAGCTCGCCGAGCTCGCGGCAGACCACGTCGATCAGTCCGATATCGACCGCGCTCAGGCCGCGGTGGAGCTCACCTATGCTCAAGCGAAGAAGGCTGCCGCGAGAAGCCAGCAACTGGAGGAACGCCGTCAGAGCGAGTTCCTTGCCGCTGGGCAACAATCGGTCCCCGAAGCTGAGGCAGTGGCGTCCCAGGCTCGGCAGGTGATGGCTGAGGCCGCCGCGGCGGGCGACGAACTGCGTCGCAGCCGCAACCGGCTGACGAAGCTCCAGGAGCAGACCGACGCGATCACCGCAAGCCTGGACCAGGCCCAAGAGCTTCGTGCTGGCCTGGTGATTGCCCGAACCACCGCGCAGACCGGTCTCGCCGAGGCCGAAAGGGCAGTGACCGAGGCACGCGGTGACCAGGCCAGCGTCCATGAAGCGATGGCCGAAGCTCAGCTGCGGCGGAAGCTGAGCGAGTTGCTGCTGGAGGCGAGAACGCAACACCAGGGCGCTGTGGAACGGGCATCGTCCGAACGCGAACGCCTTGCCGCAGCGTTGGCGGACGCGGGATTTGCCGACGCAGGTGAGGCCAAGAAGGCTCGGATCTCGCGGCCCGAGCAAGAGCGGTTGCGAGCCGAGGTTGAGCGTCACGCCGCAGGCATCGCGGCAGTCAAGCTCACCTTGGAATCGCCGGAGCTGATCGGGCTGCCCGCTCAGCCGGTCGATCTCGATGCCCCGAAACAGACGGTGGCCAAGGTCGATGCCGAACTTGAGCAGACCCGCACGGTGGTGGCCACGATCCAACCGCGGCTCGCCGAGCTGCGGCGACTGTCAGGCGAGATCGCCGACCGACGCGTCACCATCGCCGAAGACGACAAGCAGTTCCAGGCAGTCGACCGGCTGGCACGCACCCTGCGCGGCCTGGATCCCAACATCATGCGGATGGAGCTCGAGACGTTCGTGCTGGCCGCCCAGCTGGAGGAGATCGTCCAGGTGGCCAACCGGCGCTTGTACACCATGACCGACGGCCGCTACACCCTGCGCCATTCCGACGCCATCGAGAAGAACCGCGGCAAGTGGGGTCTGGGCCTGGAGGTGCTGGACGCGCACACCGGTGGCGTCCGCGGTCCCGATTCGTTGTCGGGCGGCGAGAAGTTCCAGGCGTCACTGGCGTTGGCGCTCGGCTTGGCCGAGGTGGTCACAAACCGCGCCGGAGGCATGCGACTGGACACCTTGTTCATCGACGAGGGCTTCGGTTCGCTGGATGCGGAAACTCTCGACGTCACGATGGCCACTCTCGACAATCTGCGCGAGGGCGGCAGGACTGTCGGCCTGATCAGCCATGTGGCTTCCATGAAGGAATCGATCCCGGCGCAGTTGTCGGTCGAGAAGGTGCCCGGCGGCTGGAGTGTGATCAGGCAAGAATCGTCGTCGTGAGCACGGTTGATTGGCTGGCTTCCATCAGGCTGGTTAGAATCAAACGGTTAGCGCAGACCGCCGTTGGCGGCCAGCCCCGAATATGCCAGGAGACCACGTGCCCAGCACCCTAGAGCAGCTCAGCCCCACGCGGGTGAAGCTCACCATTGATCTGCCCTTTGAAGACCTGCAGCCGGCGATCGACGCCGCCTACACAGACATCGCTCAGCAGGTAAACATTCCGGGCTTCCGCAAGGGCAAGGTTCCGGCACGTTTGATCGACCAGCGTTTCGGTCGCGGGCTGGTCTTGCAGGAGGCCATCAACTCGATTCTTCCGGAGGCTTACGGCGAGGCCGTTCAGACCCATGATCTGCGTCCGCTCGGCCAGCCGGACATCGACATCAGCGAGTTGAACGACGGCACCAATGTGCTGTTCACCGCCGAGGTCGACGTACGCCCCGACTTCGAGATCGCCGACATCGCCGGTGTCGAGGTCGAGGTTCCGGTTGCCGCGGTCAGCGACGAGGACGTCAACGAGCGCGTCGAACTGCTGCGCGAGCGTTTCGCGACCCTGACCGAGGTCGATCGCCCCGCCGAGACCGGCGACGTCGTCGTGCTGAACCTCACCGCCAGCCAGGACGGCAAGGTCCTGCCTGAGGCCGAGGCGTCCGAGGTCAGCTACAAGATCGGCTCCGGCGGCTTCGTCGATGGTCTCGATGAGGCCGTCGTGGGTCTGTCGGCCGGCGACAAAGCCACCTTCACCTCCACCCTGGTCGGCGGCCCGAACCGCGGCGAGGAAGCCGAGATCGAGGTCGAGATCGTCAAGGTGCAGTCGCAGGATCTGCCCGATGTGGACGACGAGTTCGCGCAGCTGGTCAGCGAATTCGACACCGCCGAAGAGATGCTCGCCGATCTTCGTGACAACCTCGAGCGGCTGGCCCGCATCGATCAGGCCAACAAGGCCCGCGAGTCCGTGCTGGCCAAGCTCATCAAGGCCACCGAGTTCGAGCTGCCCGAGGCGCTCATCACTGCCGAGCAGGAGAGCCGTCGCCAGAGCATCGAGCAGCAGCTCAGTGCGGCCGGCCTGACCATCGAGCAGTACCTGGATGAGGCCGAGGACGAGGATGCCCAGACCCCCGAGGAGTTCTGGGCCGACATCAACAACCGTGTCGTCGAGGGGCTGCGCTCGCAGATCATCCTCGACAAGTACGCCGAGGACGCCGAGTTGCAGGTCGGCCAGAGCGAACTCACCGAGCTGATCTTCGCCAAGGCGCAGCAGAACGGCACGTCTCCCGAGCAGGAGCTCCAGCACATGATGGAGCACGACCACGCCGCCGAGTGGATGGGCGAGGTTCGCCGGGGCAAGGCTCTGGGTGAACTGGTCGCGGCCGCCAAGATCATCGACGCCGAGGGTAACGAGATCGATCTGTCCCGCCTGAACAATGACGGCACGGTCTCGGAGCCGGCTGACGATGAGGCGGACGAGGCCCCGGCAGCTGCTGAGGAAGCCGCCGATCAGACGGCCGAGACCGAGCAGGCTCCCGCCGAGGAGGCCAAGCCGGCCGCCAAGAAGCGCACGTCCAAGAAGGCAGAAGCCGCAGACGAGCAGGCTCCTGCCGAGGACGAGAAGCCGGCCCCCAAGAAGCGCACCACCAAGAAGGCGGAAGCCGACAAGGCTGAACCCGTCGAGTGACGACCTCCGCTGCCGCGGCTTCTTTGGGCACCTGCCCGAGGGAGCCGCGGTTTGTCATAGGCTGCAAGCCGTCCGCGTTTAATCGGAGGTAGCAATGCCGTTGGGCCCGTCGGAACCCATGGGCGCCCAGGCGGCGTCCAGCCCCCCGCACTCCGCATTTGGCACGCCCCGCTTCAACAACGTCGTGATCGGGCTGGCCGGAGCCCTCATCTGCCTGATCTGCCTGCGTGAATTCTCCAGCATCATTGCGCCCTGGTTCCTGGCCATCAATCTGATGATCACCGCCTATCCTCTGCACACCTGGTTGGTGCGCCGAGGCACTCCCTCGTGGCTGAGTGCGATGGTCGTATCGCTCACCGTCTTTGCCGTGCTGGTGGCGATGGTCTCGGGACTGGTCTGGTCGGTCAGTGAGATGATCGGCATCCTGCCTCAGTACTCCGACGAGTTCACCGTCTTGTACAAGCAGACGAGCGACTGGGCGGTCAACGAACTCAACCTTGACAGCACGGCGTTCAATCGGATGCTGGCTTCGCTGGATCCGACGCGGTTCCTGGGAGCGGCAACCTCCCTGTTGTCGGGGGCGTCCGGCATGATCGGGCTCATCGGTGTCATCGTCGCCGCAATCGTCTTCATGGCGATGGACACCCCGGGGCTTGACAAGCGAATGCGGCTGCTCGATCAGAACCGTTCGCGGATCTCGGTAGCCATCGGCAGTTTCGCGCGCGGGGTGCGCCGCTACTGGCTTGTCACGACGGTCTTCGGCCTGATCGTGGCCGTCTTCGACGGCATTGCGCTGGCCATCATGGGAGTGCCGCTCGCGATCGTGTGGGCCATCTTCAGCTTCCTGACGAACTACATCCCCAACATCGGATTCGTCATCGGTCTGATACCACCCGCACTGGTCGCGTTGTTCGCCAACGGCTGGCAGACAGCGGTGCTGGTCATCGTCATGTACTCGGTGCTGAACTTCGTCATTCAGTCCATCATCCAGCCGCGCTTCGCCGGCGAGTCGGTGGGCGTCACGCCGACCGTCTCATTCGTCTCGCTGCTGCTGTGGGCGGCGGTCCTGGGCGGAATGGGCACGCTGCTCGCTCTGCCGATGACACTGCTGGTGAAATCATTGGTCATCGACGCCGATCCCCGTGCGCGCTGGGTGAACGCGCTTATCGCCAGTGACCCCAAGGACGCTGAGATACCCGAAGAAGACCAAGCAGGTGACGACGACTAGTCGTCCGGCCACCTGACGGCAGGGGAGGAAGCCATGCCAGATCCCAAGGTGCGGGGCACCGAAGAACCACATCTGCTGCACAAGATGCGCGAGTTCAATGACACGGTCGAACCCCCCAGCATCGATGGTCCGGGCGCAACGGCGATCGATCGACGCATTGTTGCAGCGGCTCCGGCCGGCATCACCGGCCGGGAACTGCTCGCCGAGCAGCGGCGATTCAACATGGCATTCAGTTCCGATCCCGCGCGTGTCCCACAGGGGCCGCACGGTGGGCAGCCTCCGTCATTGCCCAGGTTCGTCGTCATCCTGCTCGGTGTGGTGGGCATAGCCGGCGCATTCTGGTTGCTGCGTCAGCTCAGCTGGCTGATCGCACCGGCATTCCTCGCCCTCAACATGGTCATCGTCGTCTACCCGCTGCAGAATGTGCTGCGCCGTCACGGCGTTCCCAAGCCCATCGCGGTGGCGTTGACCGCGCTCGCGTTGTTCGTCACGCTGGCTGTCATCGGACTGGTTGCGACCTGGGCGATCAGCGAGATCGTCACCGCGGTGCCGCAGTATGTGCCGGAGTTGATCGAACTGCAGGAGCAGTGGCTCGATTGGCTGGTGAGTATCGGTGTCGAACGCGAGGCGATCCTCCAGGGGCTGGCCAACATCAACCTCAACCAGATCTTCACGGCATTCACTCAGGTCTTCTCGGGCTTCTCCGGGGTTGTCGGCATGCTCGGTGTCATCATCTCGGCGCTCATCATGATGCTGATCGACGTGTCGACCTGGGGCAGGCGGATCGCGGTGGCCGGGTCGACGCATCCCCGCATCGTTGCCGCGATGCGCGAGTTCGGCGACGGCACCAGGCGCTACTGGTTGGTCTGCACCGGTTTCGGGGCTCTGATGGCCGCACTCAATTACGTGCAGCTGGTCACCCTCGGGGTCCCGCTGCCGCTCATCTGGGCGTTGCTGACCTGGCTGATGACCTACGTGCCCAGCGTCGGGTTCTTCTTCTCACTGATCCCGCCGCTGCTGGTCGCGCTGGTCGCGAACGGCTGGCAGACCGCGTTGTGGTTGCTCATCGTCTATCTGGTGACCACCTGGATCGTGCAGGGGGTCTTCCAGCCGAAGGTCACCGGCAACGCGGTCGGTGTCAATGCCACGATCTCGTTGATCTCGCTGCTGCTGTGGGCGTGGGTGTTCGGCCCGATCGGTGCGCTGATCGCGCTGCCGTGCACCCAGCTGGTCAAGGCGTTGCTGGTGGACGCCGACCCGAAGGTCCGCTGGGTCAACTCGTTGATCTCGAATGAGACCGAGGTCCGGGGGGCGGCCAGCCAGACCTGACCGCTGCGGCATACTCGGCCAAGCCATGCCTCCAGCGAACACCTCACGGATGTGTTCGGCTTTTGTCAGCGCGGGGTTGTAAGTTCGTGAATGTGAATCCAGACATGACAACACTGCAAGCCGCGGCTGCGGCCGGATCCGGTGCAGGCATGACCGATAATGTCTACCAGTCGTTGTTGGCGAACCGTATTGTCTTCCTCGGTTCCGAGGTACGCGACGAGAACGCCAACGCGATCTGCGCGCAGATGCTCCTTCTCAATGCCGAGGATCCAACCAAAGATATCTACCTGTACATCAACTCCCCGGGCGGCTCGGTCGACTCGGGCATGGCGATCTACGACACCATGCAGTGGATCAGCAATGACGTGGCGACCGTGGCCATGGGGCTGGCGGCGTCCATGGGGCAGTTCCTGTTGTGCGCGGGTGCTCCCGGCAAGCGTTTCGCCCTGCCGCATGCGCGCATCCTGATGCACCAGCCGTCCGGCGGCCTGGGCGGTACCGCGTCCGACATCAAGATCCAGGCGGAACAGTCGCTGCACCTCAAGCAGGTGATGGCCGAACTCATCGCCCAGCACACCGGGCAGACTGTCGAGCAGATCACCAAGGACTCCGATCGGGACCGCTGGTTCACCGCCTCCGAGGCGCTGTCCTACGGCTTCATCGACCACGTCTTCGAGCGTGCGTCACAGATTCCCGGCTCCGACGCACCCAACCAGTGAGGCAGCAGATGACTCCGAACCTGATTCCTGGCACGAACCTGCCGGCCCAGCCGTTCAGCACGGCCGGTTCCCAGCCGCGGATGGACTACATCATTCCGCAGTGGGAGGAGCGCACCAGCTACGGTGTGCGCCGTGTCGATCCCTACACAAAGCTGTTCGAGGAACGCATCATCTTCCTCGGCACCCCGATCACCGATGAGATCGCCAACGCGGTCATGTCGCAGTTGCTGTGTCTGCAGTCGATGGACGCCGAACGCCAGGTGTCGATCTACCTGAACTCGCCCGGCGGTTCGTTCACGGCGCTCACCGCCATCTACGACACCATGAACTACATCAAGCCGGACGTGCAGACCATCTGCCTCGGGCAGGCTGCCTCGGCGGCCGCGGTGATCCTCGCCGCGGGAGCCAAAGGCAAGCGGCTCGCGCTGCCGAACTCGCGGATCCTCATCCATCAGCCCTCGATGGCCGGCGACGGGTCCTACGGTCAGTCGTCCGACCTGGAGATCCAGGCACGCGAGATCATGCGTATCCGCAGCCAGATGGAACAGATGCTGGCCGACAACACCGGGCAGAGCCTCGAGAAGGTGCGCGCCGATGTCGAGCGAGACAAGTTCCTGACCGCTCAGGAGGCCGTCGAATACGGCATCATCGATGACATTCTCACCTCGCTGTCGGACACGGGGAGGTAAGTTCCACATTCCGGCAGGTCTCAACCCCAGCGAACTTCATGGGCGTTAGGGTTGAGACCCTGGCAGGAGTCCAACGTGGGACTGCTCACATCGGTTTAGGGTCGAAGGAGAGACGATGGCTCGCATCGGCGAGAGTGGCGACCTGTTCAAGTGTTCTTTCTGCGGAAAGAGTCAAAAACAGGTCAAGAAGCTCATAGCCGGACCCGGCGTGTACATCTGCGATGAGTGCATCGAGTTGTGCAACGAGATCATCGAAGAAGAGTTCAGTGAGGAGTCGTCGAGCAACGCTCCCGGTGATCTACCGCGTCCCGCCGAGATCCGGACGTTCCTCGACGAATACATCATCGGGCAGGACTCCGCGAAGAAGACGTTGTCGGTGGCGGTATACAACCACTACAAGCGCATTCACGCTCAGGCCGAGTCGGGCCGCGCCCATGATTCGGATGTCGAGCTGGCCAAGTCGAATATCTTGCTGATCGGCCCCACCGGCTGTGGCAAGACCTATCTCGCTCAGACTCTGGCTCGGATGCTGAACGTGCCCTTCGCGATCGCCGACGCCACCGCTTTGACCGAGGCCGGCTATGTGGGCGAGGACGTCGAGAACATCCTGCTCAAGCTGATCCAGGCCGCCGACTTCGACGTGAAGAAGGCCGAGACCGGCATCATCTACATCGACGAGATCGACAAGGTGGCCCGCAAGTCGGAGAACCCCTCGATCACCCGCGATGTCTCGGGGGAGGGCGTACAGCAGGCACTGCTGAAGATCCTGGAGGGCACCGTCGCCTCCGTCCCCCCGCAGGGCGGGCGTAAGCACCCGCACCAGGAGTTCATCCAGATCGACACCACCAATGTGCTGTTCATCGTCGGGGGAGCGTTCGCCGGCCTGGAACACATCATCGATTCGCGGATCGGCAAGCGTCCCCTCGGATTCACAGCCGCCCAGGACGTGCGTGCCAAGCGCAGCGACGATCCGTTCGCCGGGGTCCGTCCCGAAGACCTGCACAAGTACGGGCTCATTCCCGAGTTCATCGGACGACTGCCGATGATCGCCACCGTGCCCAATCTCGACCAGGAATCGCTGCAGCGCATTCTGGTCGAGCCGCGCAACGCGCTGGTGAAGCAGTTCGCCAAGTTGTTCGATATCGACGATGTGCAACTGCACTTCACCGACTCGGCAGTGGCCGCGATCGCCGCCAAGGCGCTCGAGCGCGGCATCGGTGCCCGTGGCCTTCGGGCGATCCTCGAGGAACTGCTGCTCGACGTGATGTTCGAGGTGCCGAGCCGTCCGGAGATCGGCCAGGTCGTGGTGACCGCCGAGGCGGTCCGGGGCGAGGAGGCCCCGACGCTGGTCACCCGCGAGCAACTGGCCCAGCGCGCCGAACTGTCCGCCTGACGCGATCCACACTGACCGCTTCGTCAACCCGTAGTCCGCGGTGTTTCATTGGCATGGGCCTGCTGGCCAGGACAGATAGGCTGGGTTTGTGAGATACATCTCGACTCGCGGTTCGGCTGGCTCGCAGGCGTCCAGCTTCAGCGACATCCTGCTCGAAGGTCTTGCCGGCGATGGTGGCTTGTACGTACCCGCCGAATACCCTCAGCTGGACGCGGCGACACTGGCCAGTTGGCGCGATGTGCTCGCCACCCAGGGGTACCCGGTACTCGCGCATCGTGTGCTGAGTCTTTTCGTGGACGACATTCCCAGCGATGACCTGCTGGGCATCTGCCGGCGCGCGTACACCCCGGAGAAGTTCGGATCGTCCAGCATCGTGCCGGTCGAGCGGATCGGGGACGGACCGCTGTGGCTCGGGCATCTGTCCAACGGTCCGACCGCGGCCTTCAAGGACATGGCGATGCAACTGCTCGGAGAACTGTTCGCCTACGAATTGGACAGACGCGATGAGCATCTCACCATTGTGGGCGCGACCAGCGGAGACACCGGCTCGTCCGCCGAGTACGCGATGCGTGGCAGAGATCGGCTGAGTGTCCACATGCTCACTCCGGCAGGTCGCATGAGTCCCTTCCAGCAGGCACAGATGTTCGGGCTGCAAGATCCCAACATTCACAACATCGCGTTCGACGGTGTCTTCGACGACTGCCAGGACGCCGTCAAGGCCATCAACGCCGACGCCGAATTCAAGGCGAAGTATCACATCGGTGCGGTCAACTCGATCAACTGGGCGCGGCTGGCGGCGCAGGTGATCTACTACGTAGCACTGTGGCTGCGGGTGACGACGCAGAACGATCAGCGGATCAGCTTCGCGGTGCCCACCGGCAACTTCGGCGACATCTGCGCGGGCCACATCGCCCGCGAGATGGGACTGCCGATCGACACGCTCATCCTGGCCACCAACGAGAACAACGTGCTGCACGAGTTCTTCACCACCGGCCGCTACCGGGTGCGTGCGTCCAGCGAGGTCGCAGCCACGTCCAGCCCCTCCATGGACATCAGCAAGGCATCCAATTTCGAGAGGTTCATCTTCGATCTGCTCGGCCGCGATGGAGCCCGGGTGGCCGATCTGTTCGGCCGCCAGCTGCCCGAGCAAGGTTACTTCGATCTGTCCGAGACCCCTGAATTCAAGCGCCTCACCGACCGTTACGGCTTCGTCAGCGGCAGTTCGTCCCACGCCGATCGACTGCAGACCATTCGCGGGCTCTACTTCGACAACGGCGTGCTGATCGACCCGCACACCGCGGACGGAGTACATGTAGCACATGAGTGGATCTCGCGGGTAGCCGCGCCGATCGTCGTCCTGGAGACGGCGCTACCGGTGAAGTTCGCCGCGACCATCAAGGAGGCCATCGAGGTCGAGCCCGAGATCCCCGCCCGCTTCGCCGCGATCATGGACGCGCCGCGCCGGGTGGTCGACCTGCCGAACGATGTCCAGGCCGTGAAGGACTACATCGCTGCGACGAGCTAGGCATGCCGATCCGGCGTCCGCCCAAGGCGGACAGAGGTCACCCGATTCGTCTCCGGTGACTAGGGTTGGACCATGGCCCTTCACTTCGAACGACTTGGATTCAACCCCGATTTCGTCGACTACCGGGCCTGCCTCGATCTGCAACAACAAGTACACGATGAGGTGCTGGCGGGCACCCGAGGCAACTCCGTGCTACTGCTCGAACACGACCCCGTTTACACCGCAGGGCGGCGTGCCGAGGCCTCCGAATACCCCTATGACGGCACTCCCGTCGTCCCGATCGGACGCGGCGGAAAGATCACCTATCACGGCCCGGGCATGCTCGTCGGCTATCCGATCGTCCGGCTCGCCGTGCCGATCCAACCGGTGAAGATGGTGCGCCTGCTCGAACAGATCATCATCGCCGTGGTGGCGGACTTCGGCGTCCAGGCCGGCACCGTCGAGGGCCGTTCGGGGGCCTGGGTGCGAGCCGACAGCCGCGGCCCCGACCGCAAGCTTGCCGCCATCGGCCTGCAGGTGTCCCGCAAGGTCACCATGCACGGCTTTGCGTTGAACTGCTCCAACGATCTGCGCCCGTTCGGCAAGATCATCCCCTGCGGCATCTCGGATGCCGGAGTCACCTCGATCAGCCAGGAGGTGTCCCGCGAGGTCAAGCCGGCCGATGTCGTGGAGCGGATGGAGCTGGAACTGGCATCCTTGGAGAATGCGGGAATCATCGACAGCTTCGAGCCGGCAACCGCTGCCGCACCACTCGATCTGTCCGGCCTGCACGGCCTGAGCCACGCAGCCAACTGATAGGAGAGTCCACAGGTGACCACCGATACCCACCGGATGCTGCGGCTGGAGGTTCGCAACGCGGCGACGCCCATTGAGGACAAGCCCGAGTGGATGAAGAACACCGCGCACATGGGCGAGAACTTCACGCAGATGAAGAAGCTGGCCCGCGGTAAGGGCTTGCACACGGTATGCGAGGAAGCCGGCTGTCCGAACGTCTACGAATGCTGGCAGGACCGCGAGGCGACCTTCCTGATCGGCGGGGATACCTGCACCCGGCGCTGCGACTTCTGCGATATCGCCACCGGACGCCCGGCGCTGATGGACATCCTGGAACCGCGCAAGGTCGCCGAATCGGTCCGCGAACTCGGGCTGCGCTATGCAACGGTCACCTCGGTGGCCCGCGACGACCTCGCCGACGGGGGAGCCTGGCTGAACGCCGAGACCGTGCGGGCGATCCACACGATCAACCCGTCGACCGGGGTCGAGATCCTGGTGCCGGACTTCAAGGGCGATCCGGACGCCATCGGGCAGGTCATCGACGCCAAGCCCGAGGTCTTCGCGCACAACCTCGAAACCGTTGCCCGGATCATCGGCGAGATCCGTCCGGCGTTCAGCTATGAAGGCTCGTTGAACGTGCTCAGCCAGGCCAAGCAGGGCGGCATGATCGTCAAGTCGAACCTCATTCTGGGCATGGGGGAGACCGACGCCGAGGTGTACGAGGCGATGTGCGACCTCTACGACGCCGGCTGTGACATCTTGACTCTGACGCAGTACCTGCGTCCGTCGCCGCGCTTCCGTCCGGTGGATCGTTGGGTCAAGCCCAAGCAGTTCGTCGAACTCGCGCAGCAGGCCAACGAGATCGGCTTCCTCGGTGTCATGGCCGGCCCCATGGTGCGCTCGTCCTACCGGGCCGGCAGGCTGTGGGCGCGTGCCATGAAGAAAGCCGGACGCGAGATCCCGGCGCATCTGGCCCATATCGCCGACGAGGGCTCCGCGCTGCAGGAAGCCTCGGCGCTGTTGACCCGCCAGCACCACTGAGGCCGCTGCCAGGCCTGCTGACCGGGCGAGAACCGGGGTTTCACGATTATTGGGTACCGCTGTAGCTCAGACGAGCTATAACGGTACCCAATCTCTGTCGATCCAGCCCGTCGGGCCTCAGGCCTGCGGGGCCAGCACAACCTCGACGCTGATCTGGTCCGCGCCAGCGGCGAACTCCAGGTCGCCGGTGATCCGGCCGACCGCGCGCAGGTCGCGGGCGATGGTCTCCAGGCGGGCCAGTGACTCGGCCGGACCGCTGATCACCGCTCGATCGACCTCGGTGCGCATCTTCACCTGGGCCCGTGACTTGGCGCCGCGGATCGCGATCAGCACTTCGGCCACATCGTCGAGCAGCGTGGGGTCGCCACCAGCAGGCAGCTCGTCGAGGGTGGGCCACGGTGCGCGGTGCACCGAGCCCGGCTGCCACCAGCTCCAGACCTCCTCGGTGACGAATGGCATGAACGGCGCGAAGAGCCGCAACTGCACGTTCAATCCCAGCTGCAGAGCTGCCGCCGCCGAAGCTGCCGCGGCATCGTCGGAATACGAGCGCTCCTTGACCAGCTCGAGGTAGTCGTCGCAGAAGGTCCAGAAGAACTTCTCGGCAGCCTCCAGCGCGTCCGTGTACTGGTAGTCCTCGAACGCCTCGGTCGCCTGCCTGACCACCTCGGCCAATCCGGCGAGCATGGCCAGGTCATCGGCCTCGGTAATCGCTGCCGGATCGGCGGGCGCATGCTTGTCGAGCACGAACTTCGACGCATTGAGGATCTTCATCGCGAGCCGGCGTCCGACCTTCATCTGGGTCTCGTCGAACGGCGAATCCATCCCGGGACGAGCCATCGCCGCACGCCAGCGCACCGCGTCGGCGCCGAACTTGTCGAGGATCTGCGTCGGGACGACGACATTGCCCTTCGACTTGCTCATCTTCTTGCGATCAGGGTCGACGACGAAGCCCGAGATAGTGGTCCGGCGCCACGGCAGCTTGTGCTCTTCCAGATGGCTGCGCACCACCCGGCTGAACAGCCAGGTGCGGATGATGTCGTGGGCCTGTGGGGCCAGGTCCATCGGGAAGGTCAGCTTCCACAGATCGGGGTCACGCTGCCAACCACAGACGATCTGCGGGGTCAGCGAGCTGGTTGCCCAGGTGTCCATGACATCGGGGTCGGCGATGAAGCCGCCCGGCCTGCCCCGCTGCGATTCGTCGTAGCCAGGCGCCGGTAGTGAGGCGGGATCCACCGGTAGTGCAGCCTCGTCGGCGGTGATCGGATGGGCGTAGTCGGGCTCGCCGTCGGCGTTGAGCGCGTACCAGATGGGGAACGGCACCCCGAAGAAACGCTGCCGGCTGATCAGCCAGTCACCGTTCAGCCCGCTCACCCAGTTGGCGTAGCGATGCCGCATGTACTCCGGCGTCCACTGCAGCTCGTCGCCGCGGGCCAGCAGTTCGGCACGCAACTTGGGGTCGCGCCCACCATTGGTGATGTACCACTGGCGCGTCGAGACGATCTCGAGCGGCTTCTCGCCCTTCTCGTAGAAGTTCGTCATGCGCTTGGTGGGCTTGGGTTCGCCCACCAATTCGCCGTTCTCGCGCAGCATCGCCACGGTCGCCTCACGAGCCGAGAAGGCGGTCTTGCCGGCGATCTGCTCGTAGGCCGCCTTGTTGACGATCCAATCCGGGGTCTCGCGCACGATGCGCCCGTCGCGTCCGATGATCGTGCGGGTCGGCAGCTGCAACTCGCGCCACCAGGTGACGTCGGTCAGGTCGCCGAAGGTACAGCACATCGCGATACCCGAGCCCTTCTCGGGCTCGGCGTCCGGATGAGCCAGCACGGGCACCTCGACACCGAAGGCCGGCGTAGTGACCGTCGTCCCGAACAGCGCCTGGTAGCGCTGGTCGTCGGGGTGGGCGATCAGCGCACAACAGGCGGCCAGCAATTCGGGACGAGTGGTCTCGATCAGCACCTCGCCGCCGTCGGGACGATGGAAGTTCAGCGCGTGGTAGAAGCCGTCGTACTCCCGCGCCTCGAGCTCGGCCTGGGCGACCGCGGTCTGGAAGGTGACATCCCACAGCGTCGGAGCGTGCGACAGATAGGCCTCACCGCGCGCGTAGTTGTGCAGGAATGCCCGCTGGGCGACCGACTGTGCCTCGTCCGAGATCGTGCTGTACAGCGTGTCCCAGTCGACCGACAAGCCGATATGGCGCCACAGATCCTCGAAGACCTTCTCGTCGACGGCCGTCAACTCGAGACACAGCTCCACGAAGTTGCGTCGGCTGATCGCGACGGGGTGCTTCTGGTCAGGTTTGGCGGGCGGGGTGAAGTCAGGATCGTAGGGCAGCGCCGGCTCGCAGCGCACGCCGTAGAAGTTCTGGACGCGCCGTTCGGTGGGCAGCCCGTTGTCGTCCCAGCCCATCGGGTAGAAGACGTTCTTGCCGCGCATCCGTTGGTAGCGAGCGATCAGATCGGTGTGGGTGTAGCTGAAAATGTGGCCGACGTGCAGCGAACCGGACACCGTGGGCGGGGGAGTATCGATCGAATAGACCTGCTCGCGGGATTCCGGCCGGCTGAAGGCGTAGGTGCCCTCATCGCGCCAGCGGGCGGCCCACCGGTCCTCGAGGCCCTCCAGCACTGGACGCTCCGGTACCTGCCAGCCGGTGGTGTCGGCGGCTGAGGAGGACATGCTGGATTCAAAACTCATGGTGTGCATCTTAACGAGTCCGGCCGACCTCCAGCATCTTTGGTCAGCCGGACTCGAGGGCGTCGAAGGCTCAGCCGGCGAGCTGCTGGATGGCCTGGCGCATGGCGTCCGTGCTGGCGAGATCGGCGGTCGTCGGGCTCCACTGGTCACCGTTCACGGTGAAGAACGGCGTCGACGTCACGTAGGACGGCAACGCGTCCTGCATACTGTTGACGAAATCGGCGGTGGCCTGGTCGGTGAAGCAGGTCTGGAAGGCGCTCAGTGCATCACCGTCGAGGCCGGCCAGCTTCGGGTAGTCCGTGCCGAGTTGCTGGTCGGTCCAACCGTCGCCCTCGGTGGCCGGCTGACCGGCGAAGACGAGCTTCGAGTACTTGGGGAAGACCCCCTGCACGTCGGCGCAGGTGGCCGCAGTGGCGGCGCGGAAGGAGTGATCACCTGGGAAGTTGCGATCAAGTCCGTGCAGGATCTGGTAGGTCAGCAAGATCTCGCCGTTGTCGGCCAGCTCTTCCAGGCCCGGCTCGACCAACTTGGAGGCTTGGCCGCAGCCAGGGCACTGATAGTCCATGTAGACGACGACCTCCGGCGCGCCAGCGGCTGGATCAGCCCGGTTGTACACCAGCCCGGTGTTGTCGGCATTGGCGCTCGGCGGAACGATCTGGTCCGCGGTCGACCCGGGGGTTGACTGGCCACCGCTGGAGCCACGGTTCTGAACGATCACCACGACCACGACGACGATGATCACCACGGCCAGCACGACTGCGGCGGCGGTAATGATGCCGATGGTGCGCCTGCGCCGTGACTCGGCCTCCTGCTGAACACGCAGCTGCTCGCGGCGCGAAGCACTGGCCGCTCTGGGGGTGTCAGCCTTCGCGGACGCCGCCTTACCGGCAGCGTTGTCCTTGCCCGCGCGCGGCTGGTTCTGCTTGCTCTTGCTCATCTGGTCGCTTTCCACTCGGTGGCCGGGACGAAGCATCCACGCGCCCATGATATCTGTGCAACTCAGACCTGAATCCGGTTTGTGGCGCAGGTCGCTCGCGCGTGTCAACGCTCTTGTGGACCCACAGCCTAAACTTGCGCGTTATGAGTTCCCTCGTGCAGCCGTCCGTCCATGCGAGTCACGACGAGCTGGTCTCCTGGCTGATCAGCCGCTGGCCCGAGAGCCATCCGCAGCCTTCACTGGAGCGCATCGCCGCCCTGTGCGACCTGCTAGGCGAACCGCAGCGGGCCTGCCCGGTCATCCAGATCACCGGCACCAACGGCAAGGGCAGCACCGCGATCATGATCGATGCGCTGCTGCGGGCGATGGGGCTGCGCACGGGACGGTTCTCCAGCCCGCATCTGATCGACGTCACCGAACGCATCTGCGTCGACGGCGAGCCCATCAGCGCGGAACGCTTCGACGAGATCTGGTGGCAGATCGCACCCCTGGTGCAGATGGTGGACGACCGGTTGCTCGGCGGGGTCCCGATGACCTTCTTCGAGGTCATCACTGCCATGGCCTATGCGGCGTTCGCGGATGCCCCAGTCGACGTGGCGATCATGGAGGTCGGCATGGGTGGACGCTGGGACGCGACGAGCGTCGCCGACGCCCAGGTCGCGGTCGTGGCGCCGATCTCGCTCGACCACACCCATCTGCTCGGCCGGACGATCGCTGAGATTGCGGGCGAAAAGTCCGGCATCATCAAGCCCGGCTCGGTGGCCGTGCTGGCCGGGCAGACTCCCGAAGCCGCCCAGGTGCTGATGGCGCGGTGTGTCGAGGTCGGTGCCCCGATGGTGCGCGAGGGCGTCGATTTCGGGTTGCTCGATCGGCAGCCCGCCGTCGGCGGACAGTTGCTGCGCATCGATGCCGCCGACGGCCCGATGGGTGACATCTTCCTGCCGCTGTACGGAGCCCACATGGCACACAATGCCGCCCTGGCAGTGGCGGCCGTGGAGGCGCTTCGGGGCGCGGGGCTCAGCGGCGAGGTCATCTCCGAGGGTCTGGGATCGGTCGCGGCGCCTGCACGGCTGGAGGCGATCAGCTCCGATCCGCTGCTGATCCTTGACACCGCACACAACCCGCAAGCGATCACCGCGACCCTGGCGGGTCTGCGAGAGGCCTTCACCGCCCAGCCGTTGATCGGCGTTGTGGCGATGATGCGCGACAAGGATGCCGCTCAGGTGATGGAGCTGCTGGCCGACGAACTGGACACGATCGTGGTGACGACGATGACCGGCAATCCTCGGGCCCTGACGGTCGACGATCTCGCTGCGGTGGCGGAGGAAGCGTTCGGCCCCAGCCGGGTGCGTACCGCCGCGGATCCCGCACGGGCGATCGATCTGGCCCGTGGTCTGGCCGAGCAGGGCGGCGACGACGCTGCGGTCCTGGTGATCGGATCGGTTTACCTCGCTGGCGAGGTGGGTGAGGTCTTGCGGCGGCTGGATGCCGAACTGGGGTTGTAGGTCAGCTGTCCTGGCTCCTATGCGCTGATCCGATACGCATATGTCTGTTGACAACCTGTGATACCGGTCATAGTGTGGCTAGTACACCCATTCGATGTCGAATTCAACCAGGAGCAACAATGAAAAAAATACTGTGCAGAGCACTGGGATGGTCGCAGTTGGCTTGGGTCTGATGCTTGGGACTGCTCCGCCAGCTGCCGCCGCAGTAAGCGTATACGGGGAGATTAAGGCATGGGGGGTTTACTCTCAGGCAACTGCGTCGTCAAGTAGCGACCTGAGGTTCCAAGCCTGGGCCCAGCGAGCGGGTGCTTGGAACACGGGTGCGTGCCGAGATCCCTGGTATGGCACCGGTCAGACAAGTAACGCCTTCGTGGGCGTATCAGGCTCTGGCGGGGGATACGGATGGCAACACTGCTGACTCCGCGCGGGCGGCGCAGCCTCGGGCAGCGGTCGCCGGTACGTCGCGGCTGGCGTCGTGCCGGTGCCTGCCTGCTCTTGGCTGCGGCGCTGTTTGGGTGCTCAGCTGATTCGAGCCCAGACGCTACTGCCAGCGGCGGACGACTGGCGGAAAACCTGAATGAGTTGTTTGAACGGACCCTTGCCAGGCCGGATATTCCCGAGGATGCCATCCCTGTCATCGAAAGAGCAGCCGCCTCTGGATCGATTTCTACGGCGGACTACGAGCTCGTCTTCGCTGAATATGTCGATTGTCTTGAGGCCGGTGGCGTGACCGGGCTGCCATTCACGAAGGGAATTGACGGAATCTACCGACTGGGAACTGTCAACGACGCCACGGTCACGCGCGAAAGGTTCGCCCAGGTCAGCGTGGAATGCTCGAGTACCTATCGCCTTGTCGAGACGCTCTACAACATTCAGGTGAACAATCCCGACTTGTTGGCGGATGAGAACGAGGTCGCTGTGCGGTGCCTACTCAGAGGCGGTCTTGTCGGTCCCGAGTATCACGCGAGTGACTTCGAGTCTGACCGTCGTGCAATGACCTTTCCATTCGAAGTGAGCGATCCGGTGGCACAAAGCTGTTTGTATGCGGTCGGGATCTCAATCGGCTAGACCTGCCCACACTAAGGCGGAAGGAGCGCGGGTGCCCACAAAGGCTGAACCAGGTCCGCAGCACGCCGGAGCCCGCACCAAATCGCTGACCGCCTGGGTTGTGGCGATCATCGTCGCCGTGTCTGTCGGAGTGCTTGTCGGCCTGAGGGTTTCAGGTTCGCCGCCGCGTGGGCTGGAAGCAGCGTCACCGCACACCTTCGCCCCGGTCGAATCCCAGCAGTTCGATGATGCCCGCGTGGCAGACGTGAGCTTTCTCACCGGCCCCCGGGTGGACATTCGAACAAGCATGCCGGGAGTGGTGACATTTCTAGCTAGCGAAGGCACAACGATCGACTCAGGTCAACTGCTGATGCAGGTCAATGGACAGCCTATCCTCGGATTGGCAACCCAAACCCCGCTCTACCGAGACATCGGTTTCGGGACCAGCGGGCCAGATGTGTCCGCACTCAACAATGAGCTCGTCCGGCTGGGGTTCTTGTCGGAATCTAGTGGTGACGTTTTCGATTCGGGAAGCTCCGCGGGATGGCGAAGGCTTCAATC
The DNA here is from genome assembly GCF_030297015.1 of Brooklawnia propionicigenes. Classification (NCBI taxonomy): domain Bacteria; kingdom Bacillati; phylum Actinomycetota; class Actinomycetes; order Propionibacteriales; family Propionibacteriaceae; genus Brooklawnia; species Brooklawnia propionicigenes. The sequence continues at coordinate 2,691,669 of NZ_AP028056.1, forward strand.
TCATGCGGGGGTAACTGAACCAGCGGACGAAGTGTCGTTGGCACAGACAGTGTGGCTGCCCTCCGATCCTGTGTCGCTGAATGTCTGGCGTCCCGCGGTGGGCGCGTCGGTGCCCTCAGACGGTGTCATCGGCACGATCCCGGGGAAACTGATCTCTGTGACCATCCACGACGTGCAAGGCCCGGCGATGCGGCCAGGAGCACGCGTTCTGACCCTGATGGGAGCCAGCGCGTCCATTGGGGAATTCGGTGAGCTGCCAGTAACAGTTTCGGCTCCTGAGTTTCTGCGGGCAATCGAAACAAGTCCTCAATATCGCGACTACTTGGCCGCTCCAGATCAAGAAACCGTGGGTTCGTTGCGATTGGAGAGCCCGGTACCGGCGCTTCGAGTGCCCATCGGCGCAGTCTTTGATATGGACGGATCTCGCGGGTGTATCCAATCTGGCGGTGTGAGCTTCCGGGTGGAGATTCTTGCGGCGACCCTCGGTGCTGCTGTCGTTGTGCCGGACGAGCCCGCCGAACTCACTGAGGTTGACCTCGGCGACGCTACTACTGGCGGCTGCTAGCTGCTATGATCCAGCGCGATGTGCCGATGATTGAGGCTCGCAATATATCTCATTGGTATCCAGGCACCGGACATTTGTTTGAGGATCTTACCTTTCGCTTGAGGGGCGGCGAAGTCGCTGCAGTTGTTGGCCCGTCGGGCAGCGGGAAATCAACCTTGCTATCGATCCTGGAAGGCTGGGAACGCCCTCGATCTGGGGAGATCAGGCGCAATGGAGTGGCACGTAGTGGCTGGGTTTTCCAGAATCCCCACGGTATGGCCCGCAGGACCGCGTTGGATCACGTGACCTTTCCGCTACTGACCCAAGGGCTGAGTTGGGCTGCTGCGGAGTTACGAGCGCGAGATATCCTAGAAGCATTCCAGTTGACCGCGAGTGCCGAAAAGCCGTTCGCCGCACTATCTGGAGGTGAGGGGCAGCGAGTCATGCTTGCGCGCATGCTGGCATTCAATCCGCAGTTGATCCTGGTCGATGAGCCGACCGCCCAACTCGATGCTGAAATGGCCAGTACTGTGAATGGCGTACTGAGGTCGCTATCGAACGAGGGAGCAATCGTCGTCGTGGCAACGCATGACGCAGCGACGGCGGGTGTTTGTGATCGGACAATCGATTTGGGCAAGGACCGAATGTCAGTGCCCCGTGAGCCGCTATGAGAATAGGATCGATTCTTCGCTGGGCATGGCGCGACTTTGCGAGCGGACAGATGCAGGCAGTGCTTTTAATTGTGGCAGCCGCTGCCGTCTTCGGCTCCTTGGGAGCGGCCGAAGTCTTGCAGGTGACGGCCGTCAACACCGAAATGATGCACTATCGCGATACGGCGTCAAATGTGATACTTGTCACCGCGAACAAGACCGTGGATGGTGGCGCCTGCGACAGGCTTTCGGAGCTTGACTCAGTCCAAAACAGTGGCGGCCTACGGGAGCGTTCGCCGCTGGTGCTGCACGAGCTGTACGGATTGTCGGTGGCGGCGTACGACGTTTCTCCCGGGTTTGCCGAACTGATCGCGGGAAGCCCGATCACCGACTCGGGCGTGCTGATTCATGACACGCTTGCCGAGCAGCTCGGGTTGAGTGCTGGTTCACGTCTGGAGACTCCTGAAGGCCCGATCGTGATCGCTGGCACCTATGTGTGGCCTAGCGATGGACGAGATGCTCGGCTGGGATTCGCAGTTCTTGTCCCGACGCCCACGACTTCGGCGTTCGATGAGTGCTGGCTGCGAGAATGGCCGGTCTCGGAGGATTCCGGCGCATTGTTGCGTAGCACTGTGATTACTGAATCTCAAAATGCAGATGCGGCGCAGATCCGGCAGGCAAATCCGTCGAATGGAACGAATGCCGACTTCTCCGGGGAGTTTGAATCACGGATTTCGAGATTCGCTTGGGTAGGAGCAGCGGCCTTTGGCCTGTGTGTGGGGTTGTTGTGGGCGAGGCGACGGCGCGTTGAACTGTGCGACGGGCTGGCCAAGGGGCAAAGCCGGAGTGCGTTGCTGTTGCAGGTAGCCATCGAGGCCGGACTGGTCGCTGTGCCCGCTCTGGTCCTGAGCGGAGCGGCCCTCGGTATACTCTCGCGAATACACAGCGACGATAAGCAGTTCTTTCACGAGCTGTGGCTGATCGCAGCGGTTTGTCCTGCCGCGGGTTCGGTGTCGCTCATCTTGGGATCGATGCTGGGCGCCGCGAGCCTTAGACGAGCCTCAATGTATAGGTACTTCCGGGCGCGCTGAACTCCGAACCCCGACACCGGCTCGTTGCCGTGTTAGCAAACTGCGTTGGCGAGTCCAGTCGTCCGACTCATTGGTGGTGATTGACCGGTACCCGCACCAGGAGCCGAGTCGAGAAGGTAGCGTCCAGACATGCGCATTGCTCTCGCCAACGACCACGCCGGAACGGCATTGAAGAATGAGATCGCGGCCTGGCTGCAGTCGCTCGGCCACGAGGTCGTCGACTTCGGCACCTTCGACGAGCAGCCCTGTGACCTACCCGACTACGTCTATCCTGCGGCACTGGCCGTCTCACGTGGCGAATGCGAACGAGGCATCTTCGTGGACGGTGTCGGCTACGGGTCGGCGATGATCGCCAACAAGCTGCCAGGTGTCTTCGCCGCCGTCGCGCAGGACCCGTTCTGCGCCTGGCTGGCCCGCTCGCATTCGGACACCAACGTGCTGTGCATCGGCGGCAAGATCATTGGGTCGGCGCTCGCCATGGAAGTGGTTAAGTCCTGGATGTCGACCGACTGGCTGGGCACGTCCGAAGAGAAGTACGCCCGCAGGGTCGCGAAGGTCGTCGAGATCGCCGAGCGCCACGTCCGACCGCTGTGAGTCGGACCTGACGATGCGCATCAATGCGCGTGCCCGCGGCGGGCACCCGGGGCGTGCGGGAACTGGCTTGTAAAGTTCAGTCATGAGCGCAATCGATCGCACGTTAGTTCTTGTCAAGCCCGATGGAGTGGCCCGCGGACTGATCGGTCAGATCATCGCCCGCTATGAGGCCAAAGGCCTGACTATCCGGGCGCTCGAGCTGCGTCAGGCGGACGCCGCGTTGGCTGCCCAGCATTACGTCGAACACGTTGGACGCGACTACTACCCATCCCTCGAAGCCTTCATCACGTCCGGACCGCTGGTGGCGATGGTGCTGGAGGGCGAGCGGGCGATCGACGCGGTCCGGACATTGAACGGGGTCACTGACTCCGCGGTTGCGGCGCCCGGCACCATCCGCGGTGATTTCTCGTTGTACAAGAACCGCAATCTCGTGCACGCCTCGGATGCGCCGGACTCGGCCGCTCGCGAGATCGGGCTGTGGTTCCCGGCATTGGAGGTTTGATGTCTGGTACCGACTACCCGCAGAACTCCTACCCCCAGCAGGACGATCGCCCATCGCAGGGCGGCTACTCTCAGCAGCCGGGCTACGGCGCACCGATCTTTCCCCCGTCCGCCTACCAGCCACTGATGAATCAGCCGCCCGCGTTCGAGCCGTCCCTGCCCATCACACCGACTAGCTATGCGTCGTTCTGGCGGACGCCCCGCTGGCGCTGGTGGCGCCCGGTCGTCGCTCTGGCGCTCGGCGTGGTCGCCATGTTCGTCCTGGCGCTTGTCCTGTCCGCCGGCGCGATCGCCTTTGACATCTCCCGCGGCAGGCTGACGACCCAAGACCTCGCCAATCTGGGACTCGACCAGCTGACGGCCTCGGTCTTCCTGGCGAACAACCTTTCACTGGCCGCACTGATCCTGGTCGCTTTCTTCATTTCGGCGGTCATCTTCAAGCAGCGCCCGGGTTTCCTGGCCAGCGTGACCGGAAGCCTGCGTTGGGGTTGGCTGGGCAGGTGCGTGCTCATCGTGCTGCCCCTCTGGCTGATCTACATAGGCTTCGACTGGTTCTTGACCGCCGAAGCCGGTGGCTTCGACGACCTGGCCGTCAACCAGGACACCTGGCTGCTGGTCGTCGGCATCCTCATCACCACGCCGCTGCAGTCGGCTGGTGAGGAGTACGGCTTCCGCGGGGTGGTCAACCGCGCCATCGCCGGCTTCTTCCGCAACGAGAAGGCCGGCCTGGTGGCTGGGCTGATCGTCTCGTCGGGCGTGTTCATGTGGGCCCACTCGGCATCCGACCTCTGGCTGAATCTCTACTATTTCAGCTTCGGCGCGGCGTCCTGCATTCTGGTCTGGCGTACCGGTGGCCTGGAGGCCAGCATCGTCATGCATGTTGTGAACAACCTGCTCAGCGAGGCATTCCTGCCGTTCAGCGACATCAGCGGGCTGTTCGACCGGTCCTCGGGCGCCGGCGGTCCCGACGTCCTCATCGGGATGGCGGTCATCGCCGTCGCGACAGCGCTGATCATCTGGCAGGCGCGACGCCGGGGAATCGCGATCACCGCCGCCCCCGCGGCATCAATGCAAGTCCCCGCAGCGCCGATGAGCTACCCGCCGCCGGCACCGAACCCCTACCTGGCGCCGGGCTCGACGCCGGAGCCCGGCTGGGGCACCTACCCGGGCGTCCCGCAGCCGCGGTGGCCGCAGGACGTGCCACCTCAGACCGCGCCCATCGAACAAGATCCGCTGTTCAATCCGCGTCCCTGGGAATCCGGGGACCGGCCCTAGCCCGCCGGCCGGTTACCATTGCCTGCGATATGACTGCGCACACCACAGAACCGGCGTCCATCTACGGCAGCATCGAGCCCTTGCTGCCCCACGTGACCAAACCCATCCAGTACGTGGGCGGCGAGCTCAACGCCGTCACCACGCCGTGGGCTGATGCCGATGTGCACTGGGTGCTGATGTACCCGGACGCCTACGAGGTGGGCCAGCCCAACCAGGGCAACGCAATCCTCTACGAGGTGCTCAATCAGACCAGCTGGATCAGCGCCGAGCGGGTCTTCTCGGTCTGGCCCGATATGGAAGCCCTGATGCGGCAGCACAAAGTGCCGCTGGCAAGCCTGGAGACCCATCGTCCGGTGCGCGCGTTCGATGTGCTCGGTGTCAGCTTGTCGACCGAACTGGGCTACACCAACCTGCTGAACGCCCTCGACCTGGCAGGTATCCCGCTGCGCAGCGCGGACCGAACCATCGATGACCCGATCGTGGTGGTCGGCGGGCACTGCGCCTGCAATCCCGAACCGATCGCCGATTTCATCGACGTCGCGGTGCTGGGCGATGGCGAGCAGGCGGTGCTGCGGCTCAGCGAGATCGTCCGTGCCTGGCATGCTTCCGGCGACCAGGGCGGACGCCTCGGCCTGCTGCAGTCCCTCGCCGAGACCGGCATGTTCTATGTGCCGCAGTTCTACGACATCAGCTACGGCACCGACGGTGCCATCACCAAGATCTCACCGAACCGGCCCGGCGTGCCCTACCGGGTACAGCGTTGGATCCTCACCGATCTGGACGAATGGCCCTACCCCAAGGCACCGCTGGTTCCGCTGGCGGAGACCGTCCACGAACGCTATTCGGTCGAGATCTTCCGCGGCTGCACCCGCGGCTGCCGCTTCTGCCAGGCCGGCATGATCACCCGCCCGGTGCGGGAACGCAGCCTGCCGGTGATCGGCACCATGGTGGAGGCCGGGCTCGAGGCCACCGGGCTCGAAGAGGTCGGCCTGCTCAGTCTGTCGAGCGCCGATCACACCGAGATCGACCAGATCACCGAGCAGCTCGCCGAGCGCTACGACGGTACGAATGTCTCGTTGTCGCTGCCGAGCACCCGGGTGGACGCCTTCAACATCGATCTGGCCGAGAGACTCGCCCGCAACGGGCGCCGCAGCGGCCTGACGTTCGCCCCCGAAGGCGGCACCGAGCGGATGCGCGCGGTGATCAACAAGAACGTCTCCGAGGACGACCTGATCAACACCGTGACCGCGGCGTTCTCGTCCGGCTGGCGTTCGGTCAAGCTCTACTTCATGTGCGGGCTGCCCACCGAGACCGACGAGGACGTGCTCGCCATCGCCGACATGGCGCACCGGGTCATCGAGGCCGGGCGCAGGGCCGCAGGCCGTCGCGATATCGCCTGCACCATCAGCATCGGCGCGTTCGTCCCCAAGCCGCACACTCCCTTCCAGTGGGTTGCGCAGACCGATCCGGAGATCGCCAACGACCGGATGCGCCAGCTCAAACAGCGGGTACGCGACGATCGCGCCTGCGGGCGAGCCATCACGATCCGCTGGTCGGACGGCCACCCCGGCCTGATCGAGGGTCTGCTCGCCCGCGGCGACCGGCGCGTCGGCAAGGTGATCGAGGCGGTCTGGCGTGACGGCGGCATCTTCGACGGCTGGAATGAGCATTTCAACTACGAACGGTGGATCCGCTGCGCAGCGGAGCAACTGGAACCCCAAGGCGTCGATCTGGCCTGGTACACCACGCGCGAGCGTCCGGCTACCGAGGTGCTGCCGTGGGATCATCTCGACCTGGGCCTCGACCGCAATTGGCTGTGGCAGGACTACCAGGACGCGACCAAGGGCCGCGCGGTGCACGACTGCCGCTGGGACGAGTGCAACGACTGCGGCGTCTGCCCCGAGATGGGCGTCGACATCGAGATCGGCCCCAGCGGGGCAGCACTGCTGCCGCTGCGGGTCGTGCAGCGCTCACTGGCCTGAGGCGGTGGCTTCCAGCTCGTCCTCGATCGTGCCCGAACCGATCGCGATCAGCCCGCAGATCGTCAGCGGGACGAACATCAGCAGCTGGATCCAGATCGGCCACAGGAATGAGCCGGTGGCGTCCTTGAGCGCGCCCAGCAGGAACGGTCCGATGCAGGCCAGCACGTAGCCGATGCCCTGTGAGAAGCTCGACAGCGCGGCGGTGCCGGCGGGCGTGCTGGCATGCCTGCTGAACAGCACCAGGATCATCGGGAAGAACGAGCCCGCGATGGCCAGGAAGACCGGCCACAGCCAGGGCAGCACGGTCGGGTTCCAGATCAGGCCACCGTAGCCGATGCTGCCGCACACGGCCAGCGCCACTACCAGCGGGGCCGGGTTCTTCATCCGCATCGTCAGGTTCGGGATGATGAACGAGAATGGGATGCCGATGCCCGCGACGATGGCCAAGAAGTTCCCGGCCTGGATCGGCGTGAATCCTGCGCTCTGGTAGATGGACGGCAGCCAGCCGAACTGGCCGTAGGCCTGCGCGGACTGCATGCCGAAGAAGACCGCCATCATCCAGCCGAGCCGGGTGCGGGCCACCGCGGCCAGCGAGATCCGGGTGCGTGAACCCCCCGACCAATCGCGGAACCGCAGCATCGACCAGATGATCAGCGGCAGCGCGAGGGCAGTGGTGGCCACCCAGACCCAGAAGGCGCCGCGCCAGCTGCCCAGCGAGATCGCCAGGGGGGCGGTGTAGAGGCTGGCCATCGTCAGGCCGATCGACTGGCCGGTCGTGTAGAGCGAGGTGACCAGTCCGCTGCGCGCCGGGAAATGACGTTTGACCAGCGGAGGCAGTAGCACGTTGATGACGCCGATACCGGCCAGCGCCACACAGGTGGCCAGCATGAAACCGACCGTGGAGTCGCTGACATTGCGGGCGGCCTGCCCGCCGATGTTGACGATCAACGCCACCAGGATCGCCCGGTGCAGTCCGAGCAGTCCGCTGATCCGTCCGGCCAGGAATCCGAAGAGCGCGAAGCACAGCGTGGGTAGTGAGGTCAGCAGCCCGCCCATGGTCTGCGACATGCCCAGCTCGTCTTGGATCGACGGCAGGACGGGCCCGATCGCCACCGCAATCGTGCGCAGGTTGAATGACGTCACCGTCACCATCAGGGCGAGCAGCACGGACGTCTTCGAGATGCGCATGGCGCCTTTCCAGAGCCGGACCAGGTCAGCTGCGAGCATACGCGATATATCGGACATTAAGCTGTCGTGACATGGCACGTCCACAACCGCCCCAACAACCACCGCCCGTGCAGAAGCTGCGGCTCCGGCATGTGAAGCGTGGTACCGCCCGGTTCGCCAGCCACCGCGATTTCGGACGCGCCCTGGAGCGGGCGTTGCGCCGCGCGGGCATCCCGATGGCCTACTCGTCGGGGTTCTCGCCGCACCCGAGGGTCTCCTACGCGGGGGCTGCGCCGACCGGTGCCGCCAGCGAAGCCGAGTACGTCGAGTTGGGGCTGAGCGAGCGGTGCGATCCCGAGAAGGTTCGCGAGGCGCTGAACCGGGTGCTGCCACCGGGATTCGATGTCGTCACCATCGTCGAGGCCGGCGGTCGTCCGCTGCACGAACTGCTCGAGGCCTCCTGGTGGACGATCGAGTTGCCCGGAGTCGACCCGGCAGTGCTGGCGCAGCTGGCCGGCATCCTGCGCGACGCCGAGCAGGTCGAGGTGACCCGGATGACGAAGAAGGGGGAGCGGCGTTTCGACGTGCGGGCCGGCCTGATCAAGGTCTGGGCGAGCGAGGACGGCCTGGAGCTGGTGGTGCGGCACAGCGAGCCGCTGGTACGCCCCGACGATGTGGTCGCCGCGCTGCGCCTGCTGGCCCCCGATGTGCTGTCCGAGATCGATGCGCCGTTGGCCACCCGGCGGGCCCAGGGTCCCCTGATCGGCGACGAAGTTGGCGACCCGCTGGCCTGACCAGCGGCGAAACAGGGGCTGGATTGCCGAGCTGTGGCATACTAGCCGTTAGGTAATCGTGCCGCCGGCACGAGCTCCGGGATGATCCTCATCATCCAACCGCGACGCAAACTGCACCGCTGATCGAGATGGTCACGTCGAGTGCCAGTGCGAGTCCGACGCCCTACTGGGTGCGGCGACCGCGGGGATGAGAGAACCCCGGATGCACCGACAGTTTTGTACCGCGGCTTGCCGCGGTAGTGAGCCGCACCCTCGGGTGCAAGAGGAGCGTCCATGCTCGATGACACTTCAGTGAACAATGAATCCCCCGAATCGGTGATCGAAACCCCGGCTGCTGCCGAGCAGATCACGACCCCCGAACCCGCCCCCGCCGTCGCTGACGATCTGCCGCGTCCCCCCAGCGGTCGTCGCTCGAAGACCCGTCCGGCAGGTCCACCCAAGGTGAGTGAGCCGACCCCCGCCGCCGCGGCTGTCGACCCCGCGCACGAGGACGAGCAGATCAAGGTGGCCCTCAAGAAGGCCGCCCCCCACAAGGCAGCTGCCAAGAAGGCGGCGACCAAGAAGGCCGCGATCGACAAGACCACCGGCTCCGAGCGTCCCCCCCGCACCCGGCGCGCCACCAAACCCGTTGCCGAGGCCGTGGCCCCGGAGGTTGTCGAAGAGGCGGACGATCATCCGCAAGGCGAGATCCCCGATCTGACGCCGATCGAGCCGGCAGCTGGGCACCGGTCGCAGACCCGCCGCCGCAGCTCATCGCGCAGGCCGGTGCAGGCCCTGGACGAATCGCTGGCCGGCAGCGCCGACGAGATCGAGGCAGCGCTGGCCGCAGCCGAGAACGCAGCGGCCGGGCGCCGTCGGGCGAAGGCCGCCGAAGGCGAGGTCGACAAGGAGCAGATGCTCGCATCGCTGGCCGCGGCCATCGCCGGACGACCCGCGGCCGAGGCCGAAACCGCGCTCGCCGAGGCAGAAGTTGCCGCCGAGGCGGCTCTCATCGCCGCGGTCACCCATGAGCTTTCCGCCGACGATCAGTCCGAGCACGCCGACACCAAGCCCGCCGAAGCCGACGAGTCATCCGACGACAGCGAGGCGGCCACGGACGAAGCTGAGGCCTCCGACGAGGAGCAGGGGGAATCGAGCGGTTCGTCCCAGCGTCGTCGCCGTCGCCGCGGCGGTCGCCGCCGTCGCAGGTCGTCGTCGGGCGCCGGCGATGAGAGCGACGAGCACGCCGAGGACGACGCCGAGACCGAGGCAGCCGCCGTCGAAAGTGACCACCAATCCGGCGACAAGACCGACGAGGACAAGTCCGGCGAGCAGGAGGAATCCGGCGAGTCGGCCGGATCGTCCACCCGCAGGCGTCGTCGTCGCCGTCGCCGCGGCGATGACTCGTCTGAGGACAGCGACGTGGTCGTGCGGGTTCGCGAGCCGAAGCACGCCAGCAGCGATGAGGTCTCCGGGATCGAGGGGTCGACCCGGCTGGAGGCCAAGAAGCAGCGCCGCCGTGAAGGACGCGCTGCCGGACGCCACCGTGCGCCGATCCTGACCGAGGCCGAGTTCCTCGCCCGCCGCGAATCGGTGGAGCGGGTGATGATGGTTCGCCAGCGCGCCGACTACACCCAGCTCGCGGTGCTTGAGGACAACGTGCTCGTCGAGCATTACGTCGACCGCAGCACGTCCACCTCGCTGATCGGCAACATTTACCTGGGCCGCGTGCAGAACGTGCTGCCCAGCATGGAGGCCGTCTTCATCGACATCGGCCGCGGCCGCAACGCCGTGCTGTATGCCGGTGAGGTCGACTGGGACGCCTTCGACGTCAGCTCCGACAAGCGCAAGGTCGAGCAGGTCTTCAAGTCGGGCCAGCCGGTGCTCGTCCAGGTCAGCAAGGACCCGGTCGGCGCCAAGGGTGCCCGGCTGACCGGCCACATCTCGCTTCCGGGACGCTATCTGGTCTATTCGCCCGGCGGTCACCTGTCCGGGATCAGCCGCAAGCTGCCGGATTCGGAACGGCATCGCCTGAAGAAGATCCTCGACTCGGTGGTCTCCGAGGAGTCGTCGGTCATCGTCCGCACCGCCGCCGAGGGCGCCAGCGAAGATGAGCTGACCGCCGACGTCGAGCGCCTGAAGGCGCAATGGGAGACGATCCAGAAGAAGGCGAAGCAGAACACTGCGCCGCATCAGCTCTACGCGGAGCCCGATCTGACGCTGCGGATCATCCGCGACACCTTCACCGAGGACTTCAAGCATCTGTTCGTGGCCGGTAACGGCAGCGATGACGATGTCTACGAGCCCATCAAGGACTACCTCGAGCGTGTCGCGCCGCATCTGGCGCAACGGCTGGTCAAGTGGGACGCCACGCAGGGTGATCCGTTCGCGAAATTCCGTATCGATGAGCAGATCAGCAAGGCTCTGGAGCGCAAGGTCTTCTTACCCAGTGGCGGCTCGCTGGTCATCGATCGCACCGAGGCCATGACGGTCATCGACGTCAACACCGGCAAGTTCACCGGCACCGGCGGCAACCTCGAAGAGACCGTCACCCGCAACAACCTGGAGGCTGCCGAGGAGATCGTCCGGCAGCTGCGGTTGCGCGATCTGGGTGGCATCATCGTGGTCGACTTCATCGACATGGTGTTGCCGAGCAACCGCGAACTGCTGTTGCGCCGGCTGGTCGAATGCCTCGGACGCGACCGCACCCGTCATCAGGTCAGTGAGGTCACCAGCCTCGGTCTGGTGCAGATGACCCGCAAGCGCATCGGCACCGGCCTGGCAGAAGCCTTCACCGAGGTCTGTGAACAATGCGGTGGACGCGGCTACGTGCGCCACGACGAGCCCGTCGATTCGCAGGCTCCGGCCGACGGCGGCGAGCGTCACGGCGGCAAGGCATCGTCCAACGCCAGCCGCAGCAACAATCGGCGCTCGAGCAACAAGGCGAAGCCGAAGCCCGAGGAGGCCCCGGTGCCGCCGAAGGCCAAACAGGTGCAGCCGTCGGAGGAGTCCAGGCAGGCAGCCGCCAGGCTGGCCGCGGCGGCATCACGGCATCACGTCGAGCAGCCCGCGACCGCCGCAGAGCCGGTGGAAGGCGAGGCCTCCGGTTTCGACACCGATGGTGCCGGCCCGCAGAACGCCGAACTGCCCGCAGAAACCAGGCCGGGCGAACTGCTGCCGGGAGACAAACCGGCCGGTGAGTTGGAGGCCGGCGCGCCGCAGGCCGCCGATCAGCAGGATGCCGATCTGGTCCAGACGGTTTGACCGGCTGGCAGGGCACGACATAACATAGATCTTCGGTGCGTCCTCGGCCGTCATCTGTTCGGCTGGGGCACCGTAGAGCGTTGGGCGTCATGGCAGTCAGTGATGGCGGCAGGACGCTCCCAGACAGAAGAACGAAGTTCCGCCCCTGAAGGTTGGGGGCAGATGAGCGAGAGTGAGTCAGGCGTGTACGCGATCGTGCGCAGTGGCGGCCGCCAGCACAAGGTGGCCGTGGGTGACATCGTCGAGATCGACCGAGTTGCTGACGAGGTCGGTAGCAGTATCTCCCTGCAGCCGCTGATGCTGGTTGACGGCGACGACATCACCACAGATGTCGATGGTTTGGGTAAGGCTTCGGTGACTGCTGAGGTACTCGGCGAGGTCAAAGGCCCGAAGATCCACATTCTGAAATTCAAGAACAAGACCGGTTACAAGAAGCGCCAGGGGCACCGTCAGAAGTACACCCAGGTCAAAGTCACCGGAATCGAAGGCTGAGGGAGGCAGAGATGGCACACAAGAAGGGCGCGTCCAGCTCGCGCAATGGTCGTGATTCCAATGCTCAGCGCCTCGGCGTGAAGCGTTTCGGTGGCGAGCAGGTCAACGCAGGCGAGATTATCGTCCGTCAGCGTGGCACCCACTTCCATCCGGGTGAAGGTGTCGGCCGTGGTGGCGACGACACCCTCTTCGCGCTGATCGCGGGCAAGGTGCAGTACGGCACCCGCCGCGGACGCCGCGTCATCAACATTGAGCCCAGCGAGGTCTGAGCCCAAACAGCTCAGATCCCGAAGACAGCTCCCGAAGGCCTGAGGCTTTCGGGAGCTGCTGCTTGTGTGGCGGCGGATGCCGCGCCGAGCCTGCGACCTAGAAGGTCGAGGTGTCGATCACGTAGCGGTAGCGCACCTGGGAGTGCACGACCTTGTCGTAGGCAGCGGTGATGTCCTCGCCGGAGATGATCTCCACCTGCGGCACCACGCCGTTGGCCGCGCAGAAGTCCAGCACCTCCTGGGTTTCAGCGATGCCGCCGATTTGGGAGCCCGCCAGCACCTTGTTGCCACTGGTCAGGCTCGACAGCCTCAGCGTGCTCGCGTGCTCGGGCAGACCGACATCGACGAGGACGCCGCCGGGCTTCAGCAGCTTCAGCATCGCGTCCAGGTCGGCCACCGCGGCCACGGTCGAGACCATCAGGTCGAGGCTGCCGCGCAGTTCCCGCAGCCGTTCGGGCTCGCTGGTCGCGTAGTAGTCGGAGGCACCGAAGCGCAGGCCGTCGTCCTTCTTGCTCATGGTCTGGCTGATCACCACGACCTCGGCGCCCATCTTCGCCGCGATCTGGACGCCAACATGTCCAAGGCCGCCCATGCCGATGATGGCGACCTTCTTACCCGGTCCGGCACCCCACCGCTTGAGTGGTGAATAGAGCGTGATGCCTGCACACAACAGTGGCGCGGCTTTCTCGAAGGGGATCTCGTCGGGGATCCGGATGACGTAGTCCTGCTCGACGGTGATGGCCTGCGAGTATCCGCCGGCGGTCGGCTGACCGCCGCGTCCGATCGAGTTGTAGGTCCAGATCGTGTACGGCTTGGCGGTGCAGAACTGCTCGTGACCGGCCTTGCACTGCTCGCATTCGCGGCAGGAGTCGACGAAGCAGCCGATGCCCACCTTGTCGCCGACCGTGAACTTGGTGACCTGATCGCCGATCTTCGTGACGATGCCGACGATCTCGTGGCCGGGCACCAGCGGGTAGATCGCCGGCCCCCACTCGGCGCGAGCGGTGTGAATGTCGGAGTGGCAGATTCCGGCGTACTTGATCTCGAAGTAGACCTCGGTGGGCCCGGGCTCCCGGCGGGTGATCGTGGTGCGGTGAAACTCGGCATTGTGGTCGTCGGTGGCATAGGCGAGTACCTCGGGCATCTTTGCTCCTCAGCGTCGGGACCGTTTGCTCGAGTCTAGTGATCCCTCATGTGGAGCGGGGTCACCTCCACAACGACCAGGCCAGGAAGAGGCCGCCGATGGCGATCACCCAGCGGCTGATGGCTTCGGGGATGTACCGCTGAACGAGCGGCCCGATGTTGCCGCCGATCAGGTTGCCAATGAACAAGATGAGCGCCGCCAGCCAATCGATCGGCGCGAAGATGACGAAGATGACGGTGGCCGCGAGATTGGAGATGCTCAACAGCACCGATTTCATCAGCACGGCCCGCGGCCAGGGATAGCTGGTCAGCAGCAGCACCAGGGCGAAGTAGACAACCCCGGCACCTGCGCCGAAATACCCGCCGTACAGGCAGACGAAGAACAGCGAGCACAGGTAGATGCGCCAGCGTTCGGTGCCGCTGGACAGCTTCTTGAGGCGCGGGCTGACGAACAGGGTCAGGGACGCGAACGCGATCAGCCAGGGGACCACCGCCTCGAAGACGCCTTCCCCGGTGATCAGCAGCAAGGCGGCGCCGGTACCGCCGCCGATTGCGCAGATGACGAACTGTTGCCAGGCGCGTTTGCGTCCGGCGGCCATCACCTGGTCGCCGGCGCGCACGGCGGCTCCGGCGCCGACACCGATCGCACCCAGGGTGTTCGTGACGTTGGCCGTCAGCGGGGGAAGCCCGACCGCCAGCAGCGCCGGGTAGCTGATCAGCGACATCAGCCCTGCCAGATAGCCGACCAGCCCGGCGGCGACTCCGGCGAACGCCAAGAAGACGATGTTGCCCACGGTGACGTCCACGAATGCCTGCCTTCCTGCAGGGTCATTCTTGCACGTGCCACCGTGGCCGCCGGGCGACGATCAACGGCGTCGCGCGGACTCAGCTCTCGCCGGACACGTCGATGTCGATCGCCCAGGAGACCCCGTATTTGTCGACCAGGTCGCCGTAGTAGTCGCCCCACATCTGCTTGCTGAACGCGGTGTTGACGGTACCGCCCTCGCCGAGCGCGTCGAAGATGCGGTGGGCCTCGTCCAGATCATCACCCCACAAGGTGATGGTGATCCTGCCGGACTCGGCCGGCGTGTTCCCGGACGGGTCGTCGCCGGCCATCAGCGAGAAGCCGGGCAGGTCCAGCTGGCCGTGCATCACCAGATCTGCGACGGCGGGATCGGGGTTGTACTGCGACTGCAGCATGACACGAAGCTCACCACCGAGAATCGACTGGTAGAACTCGAGCGCTTCGCGGGCCTGACTGGAGAAAATGACGTACGGACTAGCGTTGAGCATCGGTAACCCCTTTGTTGGTCGTAGCCCTTTCAACTTTACGGTGCGGGAGAGTCGCATTGAGGCGCGCCATTGGCGGTCTCGGTAGAATGGACAAGTGCGTCCGTTGGGCGCAGCCAGGCCATCGCGGCGCTGGTACGGACATTCAGAAGGCACTTCATGGCGATTCCATCATTCGTTGACCGCGCGCGGCTCACCGTCAGCGCAGGCAATGGAGGCCATGGCTGCGCGTCCGTGCACCGCGAGAAGTTCAAGCCGCTCGGCGGCCCGGACGGCGGCAACGGCGGCAACGGCGGATCGGTCATCCTGCGCGCCGATCCCGGTCTGACAACGCTGGTCGACTACCACCGGCAGTCGGTGCGCAAGGCCCAGAACGGGCAACCCGGCATGGGTGGGCACCGCAACGGCGCCAACGGCGAAGACATCGTCCTGATGGTGCCCCAGGGCACCATCGTCACCGACGAACGAACCGGCCGTGTGCTCGCCGATCTCGGGGAGGTCGACGAGGTCGTGGTGGCAGGCGGCGGCAAGGGCGGGCTGGGCAACGCCGCGCTCGCCTCGGCGGCCCGCAAGGCGCCCGGCTTCGCCCTCCTCGGCGAGGAAGGCGACGAACGCATCGTCGACCTCGAGCTCAAGGTGCTGGCCGACATCGGCCTGGTCGGCTACCCGAGCGCCGGCAAATCCAGTCTGATCGCGGCGATTTCGGCGGCAAAGCCGAAGATCGCCGACTATCCGTTCACCACGCTGGTCCCCAATCTGGGCGTGGTGGTGGCCGGAGAAACCACCTTCACCGTCGCCGATGTGCCCGGCCTGATCGAGGGAGCCAGCGAAGGCCGCGGCCTGGGCCACGACTTCTTGCGTCACATCGAGCGGTGCCAGGCCATCGTCCACGTCATCGACTGCGCCACCTGGGAACCCGGACGCGAACCGCTCGGCGATCTGCAGGTCATCGAGAAGGAGCTGGCCAACTACGGCGGCCTGGAAGACCGGCCGCGCCTGGTGGCTCTGAACAAGATCGACGTGCCCGATGCCCGCGACCTGGCCGAAATCGTCACCCCCGACATCGAGGCAGCCGGATACCGGGTCTTCCCGATCTCGACGAAGACCGGTCAGGGCCTGACCAAGCTCATCTTCGCGATGGCCGAGATCGTGCGCGAGCGTCGTGCCGAGATGACCGCCGCGCCGCCGCGCCGGATCGTTATCCGTCCCGAGCCGGTAGCCTCCAGCGGCCGCGAGTTCACCATCAAACGTCAAGGCGACGGCGAGGGCGGTTTCGTCTGGCGGGTGCGGGGTGACAAGCCCGAACGCTGGGTGCGGCAGACCGATTTCGGCAACGACGAGGCCGTCGGGTATCTCGCCGACCGGCTCAACCGGCTGGGTATCGAGGACGAACTGCTGGCCATGGGGGCAACCCCCGGCGATGCGGTGGCGATCGGCGCCGGGGAACATCCGGTGGTCTTCGACTTCGCTCCGCAGGTCGATACCGGTGCCGAACTGCTGTCGCGCCGCGGTGAAGACCAGCGGCTCGAAGAGGTGCGTCCATCGGTGCGGCGCCGCCGCGAGTTGGATGCCGCCTATCATGCTGCCCGTGATGAGCTGGTGGGCCACGACCGGGAGGCCGACTGGCGCGAGCTGCACCGTCAGGCGCTGGCCGACGAACTCTCCCATGATTTCGACGAGGATGGCGAATAGCGTTGAGCCCCGATTTCGATGGTGTGCTGACCGAGGAAGAAGTCCGTCAGCAGGTTGCCACCGGACGCCGTCTGGTGGTCAAGGTCGGTTCCTCGTCCCTGAGCAGCGCCTCGCGTGGTCTCGCCGAGGATCGGGTCGCCGCCTTGGTGAGCGCGCTGGCCGATGCTCACGACGACGGCCACGACATCGTGCTGATTAGCTCGGGCGCCATCGCCGCGGGCTTGGCTCCGCTGCAGCTGCGCAGGCGTCCGCGCGACCTGGCTCACCAGCAGGCTGCCGCCGCGGTCGGTCAGGGGCTGCTGGTGCAGCGCTACACCGAACTCTTCCGAGATCGCGGTATCCTGGTCGGTCAGGTCTTGCTGACCGTGGACGATGTCACCCGCCAGTCGACCTATGCCAATGCGCTGCGCACACTGGGCACGCTGTTGCGGATGGGCGTGGTGCCGATCATCAACGAGAACGACACCGTCGCCACCCACGAGATCCACTTCGGTGACAACGACCGGTTGGCCGCGCTGGTCGCCCAGTTGGTGCGCGCGGACGCGTTGCTGCTGCTCAGCGATGTCGATTCGTTGTTCACCGCACATCCCGACGAACCGGGTTCGCTGCCCATCAGCTTCGTGCCCGATGTCGAGGCGCTGACGGTCGACACCCATCGGATCGGTTCGAATATCGGCTCGGGCGGGATGACCACCAAACTGCAGGCCGCCCAGATCGCCACCGGCGCGGGCATTCCGGTGGTGCTCGGCCGGGCATCGCAGGTGGGGGAGATCCTCGTCGGCGAACCGGTCGGCACTGCGTTCTCGCCCATCGACAAGCGCCGGCCGCGCCGGCTGCTGTGGCTGGCACATGCGTCCATGGCCAGGGGAGCGCTGTACATGGATTCGGGTGCGGTGCGGGCGGTCACCCAGGCCAATGCGTCACTGCTGGCTGCCGGGATCACCAAGGTGACCGGCGATTTCGTCGCCGGTGACCCGGTCGACCTGGTCACCCCGTCGGGTGAGGCGGTCGCCCGTGGCCTGGTCAACTTCGATGCCGATCAGCTGCCGGCGATGCTGGGCCGCCGCTCGTCCGAACTGGCCGCCGAGCTGGGCGTCCAGTACGAGCGCGAGATCGTCCACCGCGATTCCCTGATCCTGCTCAACCACACAATCGATTAACCGGCCGGGCGGTCGGGGGGCGGGCTTGCTATAGTTCGCCAGGTCAACAGAAAGCGACACGGGGTGCCTGCCCAGCAGGCTGAGATGACACCCGTTGAACCTGAACTCATTCGTATGAGCGGAGGGATGTCGAATGGCCATCAACGCTTCGGCCGACCCTCCAACGCCCGCGATCACCATCGACGATCTGGGCTTCCGCTACCCGAAAGCCGAGCGCGGCGTGCTCGGCGGACTGCGGCTGCAGGTGCCGGCCGGTCAGCATCTCGCCTTGATCGGACGCTCCGGCTGCGGCAAGTCCACCCTGCTCTCGCTGATCGCCGGGCTGCACGAACCCACCACCGGTACCCTCAGCGTCCTGGGACGCGACGACCCAGCCGGACGACTGGCCTCCTGCGCGATCATGCCCCAGGGCGACTCGCTGCTGCCGTGGCTGAACCTGCTCGACAACGTGGCGATCAGCCTGCGCAACCGCGGAGTCACACGTCCACAGGCCAGGGCCCGGGCGCACGCCACCTTGCACCAGTGGGGACTCGCCGACTGGGAGCAGGAACGCCCCGCGGCACTGTCCGGGGGCATGCGGCAGCGCGCCGCGCTGGCCCGCGCACTGCTCGCCGACAAGCCGATCCTGCTGGCCGACGAGCCCCTTGGCGCGCTCGACGCCATCACCCGCGCCGAGGTCCAGCAGTGGCTACGGGCCACCATCATCGGTTCCAGCGCCACTTTGATCATGGTCACCCACGACGTGGACGAAGCTCTGCTGCTGTCCCACCGGGTCGTGCTGCTGGCCGAACCCGCTCCTGGCCAACCGGTCAGCACGGCAGCGAGCTGGCCGGGCTGGTTCGCCGACGACCGCCCCCGTGAACTCCTGCTCGGAGACCCGGCCTTCGCCACGGTCAGAAGGCAGATCCTGCAATCGTTCGCCGACTCCGGATTCGGCCCGAATCCGGGAGCGCCCCGATGAGCTGGTATCTCAAGCACAAGGTGCTACCACCAGCCATCACGGTGCTGCTCATCCTCGCCGGCTGGATCGCCGTGACCGCGAACGGGCTCATCCCCGACTACGTCATTCCCGCACCGAAAGCCGTGCTGGATTCGCTGATCGCCACCTGGCCCACCCGGTTGGCCTCGGCCACCTGGCTGACATTCAGCGAAACCGTCATCGGGGTCCTGCTCGGGGTGGCGGTCGCGGTGATCGTGGTCATCATCTCGGGCTATCTCCCGGTCATCGGCTCGGCCATGACGCCGCTGCTGATCGCCTCCCAGGCCATCCCGGTGATCGTCATCGGCCCGCTGCTGACCATCGCGCTCGGCTACGGGATGGCCCCCAAGGTCATCGTGGTGGCACTGCTGTGCTTCTTTCCGGTCGCGCTCAACCTGCTCTCCGGCATCCGGTCGGTGGACGCCCGGCTGATCGACACCCTGCGCAGCCTGCACGCCACCCGCCACGGACTGTTCTGGCGGGTTCGGCTGCCGTATGCGGCGCCACGCGGCTTCGCGGGGCTGCGGGTCTCGGTGACCTTCGCCCCTGTCGCCGCTGTCTTCGCCGAATACACCGGCTCCACCGACGGCATCGGCTACCTCATGCTGCAGGCGATCCCCAGGATGCAGACCGACTTCGTCTTCGCCCAGGTCATCGTCCTGACCATCATGTCGGCGGTGCTGCTGGCCACCGTGATCGGCCTGGAACGACTCGTCTGCCCATGGAACAAACCCACGGAAGGAACCACCACCCTATGAAAACGACACGATTCGGCGCGACGATCGCACTCGGATTGGCCGCCGGCCTGGCACTGAGCGCCTGCGGCTCGTCCGGCGCCCAGACCGGCGATTCGACCTCGGGAGCCGGCCCCACCCAGGTCAGCATGCTGCTCGACTGGGCACCCAATCCCGACCATGCCGCGCTGTACGCCGCCCAGCACACCGGCGCCTACGACGACGCCGGCCTGAGCGTGAGCTTCGCCACTCCGTCGAACACCGCCGACGCCGCCCGCGAGGTCTCGCTGGGCCGCGTCGACCTGGCCATTTCGTACGAACCCGACACCCTGATCGCCGTCGAATCGGGGCTGGACGTGATCTCGGTGGCCGCGTTGATCCCCACCTCGCTGACCTCACTGATCACCAGGGCCGATTCCGGCATCACCAGCGCCGCCGATCTTGGCGGTAAGACCATCGGGCTGTCCGGGCTGGCCTCCCAAGAACCGACGATCGACTTCATCGCGCGCAATGCCGGTGTCGACCCCGCGACGATCTCGCTGCCGAATGTGCAGCAGAGCCTCAATCAGGCGCTGCTCACCGACCAGGTGGACGCCATCTTCGGCGCGTTCCGCAATATCGAGGGCGTCGAGTTGGCTGCCCAGGGCGATTTCGTGATCCTGCCGGCCACCGAGTTGGGTGTGCCCGACTACGCTGAACTGGTCATCATCGCCAACCCGCGGCGCCTGCAGGACGACGCCGACTACGCCCAACGAGTGAAGGCCTTCCTCGCCGCGACGGCCGCGGGCCAGCAGGCCGCGCTGGCCGATCCGCAGGTGGCGATCGACGCGCTGACCCCCGAAACCGAAGGCTCCTACGACCCGGAGGTGCTCGCCAAGATGGTCGAGGCGACGCTGGCCCTGCTGCCGGCCGACGGTTTCGGACGTCAGTCCGCCGACGACTGGGCGACCTACGCCACCTGGATGCACGACAACGGGTTGCTCGAAAGCGAGGTCGACGGCGCGCAGGCCACCACCAACGACTACCTACCCTGAGCGCCGGACCACTATTGTTCTGCCATGACCGACGTTGGTGAGCTGCTCCATGAGTCCATTGATCTGGGACTCGCTCGCATCCGTGATGGCAAGCATCGCTATCGCCTGGGTGTGATGGGCGGCACCTTCGATCCCATCCATCACGGCCACCTGGTGGCTGCCAGCGAGGTCGCTGCCCGGTTCGATCTGCAAGAGGTGGTGTTCGTGCCCACCGGCACGCCCTGGCAGAAGGTCGGACGCAAGGTCAGCAACCGCGAGGACCGCTACCTCATGACGGTGATCGCGACCGCGTCCAACCCGCGCTTCTCGGTGTCGCGCGTCGATATCGACCGGCCCGGCAATACCTATACCGTCGACACTCTCAAGGAGCTGAAGGCCGAGCGGGGCGAGGATGTCGATCTGACGTTCATCACCGGCGCGGACGCGCTGGGCTCGATCCTCACCTGGCGCGGCGCCGACGAGCTGTTCGACCTGGCGAACTTCGTCGGGGTGTCGCGGCCGGGAGTGGATCTGCGAGCCCGCGACATCAGCCATCTGCCGGCCGAGAAGGTCACCAGACTGGAGGTGCCGGCGCTGGCCATCAGCTCCACCGAGTGCCGCAAGCGAGTCCGTGAGGGGCTGCCGCTGTGGTATCTGGTGCCCGACGGCGTCGTCCAATATGTTGCGAAACGCGGTCTTTATACCCCCGCGAATGAGGGAGAAACGCTTGCGGCCGATATTGTCGACTGGTAAGAGGACCTCGAGATCTGTCAAGGATCAGTCTGGATGTGATGTGAGCGCTACCGAAGAAGCCATCAGAATCGCACGGCTCGCCGCGAAGGCTGCCTACGACAAGAAGGGCCGCGACATCGTCGCCTGCGATGTGTCGGAGCCATTGGCCATCGCCGATATCTTCCTCATCGTGAGCGCGAACAATGAGCGTCTGGTGGGAGCGATCGTCGATGCCATCGAGGAGAAGCTGATCGAGGTGGACAAGCTTCGTCCCTTGCGCCGCGAAGGCGACCGCGAGAACCGCTGGGTGCTGCTCGATTACGGCGACGTTGTGGTGCATGTGCAGCACAGCGAGGAGCGCGAGCTCTACGCCTTGGAGCGGCTCTGGCGCGACTGCCCGGTCATCGATCTCGAACTACCCGATGACGACGACTTCGGCGACGATCAGGACGAGGACGACCTGCCCGGTCAGCACGAGCCGGCCGGGGTGAGGGCGGCGACCGGAAGTGACTGAGGGACGCACCCAGATCATCTTGTGGCGGCACGGCCAGACGACCTTCAACGTCGAGAACCGCTTCCAGGGCCAGCTCGATGCCCCGCTGAACGATGTGGGGCTCGCCCAGGCCGAGGTGGCCGCGGTCGGCCTGTCGAAGCTGCGGATCGATGCGATCTATGCGTCGCCGTTGCAGCGGGCGTACATCACCGCTCAGGCGCTGGCCGGCAGGGTCGATCTGCCCATTGCGACCGATGACCGGTTGAAAGAGATCGACGTCGGCGAGTGGGAGGGCCTGTACGCCGAAGACATCTACCGCGCAAATCCTGAGTTCGTGCTCGCCCTCGGCGAGGGCCGCGATGCTCGGCGTTCCCCGACGGGGGAGACCGGCGCGGAGGTCGCGGCACGGATGGCTGAGGCGTTGCGCGAGATCGCGTCCGCGCATCTCGGACAGACCGTGGTGGTCGCCAGCCACGGATTGGCCATCAGGATGGGCACCGCCGGTGTGCTCGGCTGGGACTACCCGACCTCGACGACGCTGGCGAGCATGTCGAACTGTGGTTGGACGATGCTGGCGGCCCGACCCGACAGCTACTGGAAGCTGGTCACCTGGAACCAGCGCGCCGAGCAACTGCTGCACTGACCAGCCGCCGCGCCAGCAGCGATCCGGCCGCCGCCAGCCCCGCGGACGCCACGGTCACCGCGCTGACCAGGGTCGACGCGCGTTCGATGGTGTGCACATCGGGGGCCGGTGTGTCCGGATCACCCAGCTGTGGGCGCTCCTCGACGCGTCCGTGATAGATGGACGCGCCACCCAGATGGGTGTTCAGCGCACCCGCCCAGGCAGCCTCGCACCAGCCTCCGTTGGGGCTCGGATGGTTGCGGGCATCGCGCCTCATGACCCGCCAAGCGTTCGTGGGGCTGCCGCCCACCGTGGCGGCCAAGCCGCTGGAGATCACCCCGGACAGCCGGGCCGGGAGGTAGGCGACGGCGTCGTCCAGTTTCGCCGAAGCCTTGCCGAAACGTTCGTAACGCGGGTTCCGGTAGCCAACCATGGCATCCAGGGTGTTGATGCCCCGATGGACGAGCAATCCGGGTATTCCGGCGACAGCACCCCAGAACAGCGAGCAGACCACCGCGTCCGAGGTGTTCTCGGCCAGCGACTCGACGGTGCCCCGGGCCAGTTCGGACGCGTCGAGGTGCTCGGGATTGCGGCTGCACAGGTGCGTGAGCCGATCACGGGCGGCGGCGATGTCGTCGGCTTGCAGCTCGCGAGCCATGGCGTGACCCTCAGCAGCGAGGCTGTGGCCGCCCAGTACCGCCCAGGTGGCGGTGGCAGTCAGTGCGGTGTGCGCGATCGGGTGGTCGCGGGTGAGCTTGTCAGCGGCGATTCCGAGGGCTGCGACCGGTGCCAGTGCAGTGGCGGTGAACAGCGCGCCTCGGGCCACGGAATCGCGGTAGATGCGGCTTTCCAGCCAGGACACCCAACTGCCGAACCAGGCCACCGGGTGATGACGCCGGGGATCGCCGAAGACTGCGTCGGCGGCGGTTCCGGCAATGAGGCCAAGCGCGTGGTTCACGGACGCCATTCTGCCGGATGAGGCCCAGGGGGTATCGCGAGAATCACGGGCGGGCGCACCCGGAGATGAATGTGGGCCCGCAGCATCCGGGTGAAGATGCTGCGGGCCCGCAGGCCTGAGGGGGGTGACCTCGGCCTAGATCTTGTCCTTGACCTCGCTGGTGTAGATGCCTTCCAGGACACCCTTGAGCGTGGTTGTGAGGTCTTGACGTCGGCCTCCTGGGTGACGATCTCGGCGACCGCCTTGGCGATCTCCTGGTCGGCGCCGGCAGGAATGCGCGGGCGTAGTCCTGGGGACGAGTGACGTCGAGCTGCTTGATCGCCTCACCGGCCAGCGGGTTGGCGGCCAGCAGGCTGCTGGTGTCGGCCGAGGTGCGGACAGGCATGTAACCGGTCGCGGCGGAGAACTTGACGGTGTTCTCGGGGTTGGTCAGGAAGCCGATGAACTTCGCCGCGGCCAGCTGGTTCTCCTTGGCGATCTTCTTCGGGATGCCGACTCCGGCGCCACCGGTGGGGCAGACCGGGGAGGTCTCCTCCGGGCCGCCGGGCAGGAAGCCGACGCCCAGGTCGAACTTGCCAGCCGTGGTCTTCTGCAGGCCCAGGTCTTGGGAGCGCGGTCCTCCAGCCCGGCGGCGCTCCAGTGGCTCTTGTTGTAGTAGAACAGCGGCGTGGAGCGGGCCCACGGCACGGCCCACTGCGCGTCCGCGTACTGGTAGTCGGCGAACAGGCCGTGCGGTAGTCGGAGGTGTCGACCTCGGCGGCCTCGAGCGCGTTGCCGAGCGGGATGATCGAGTCGGCCAGGAAGTGGCGGAACCACCACACGTCGGAGAACACGACGATGTCGGGCAGCTGACTACCGGCCTGGGCGGCCTGGAACTTGGTGGCGACCTCCAGTTGGAACCGGCGGTGACGACCGGAGAAGTCGGGGCATAGGGATCTATTTGCTTACGTCATACGGACGCGGTCACTTGACCGCACCCTGGGTCAGGCCAGCAACGATGTAGCGCTGGAGGAACATGAAAACGATCAGTACTGGCAGGATGACCACGACAGCGCCGGCCATCAGGATCGGATAGGAGCTGGGGTCGCCCTCGAGGTTCTTCAGCAGGGTCAGGCCCACCGGGAGCGTCATCATCGAGTCGTCGCTGGTGATGATCAGCGGCCAGATGTAGTCGTTCCACTCGTTGACGAGCGTCACCAGGGCGACGGTGGCGATCGTCGGGGTCGAGATCGGCACGACGATGGACGCCAGCCGCCGCAGGTGCCCGGCACCGTCGAGTTCGGCGGCCTCCAGGATCTCGACGGGCAACGAGAGGAAGTGCTGCCGCAGCAAGAAGGTGCCGAATGCCGTCCCGAGGCCCGGCAGGATGATGCCCCAATAGGTGTTCGCGCCACCGAGCCCCGCCACCAGGACGTAGTTGGGCAGCAGGGACACCTGCGAGGGCACCATCAGTGCCACGAGGATGCCCATGAAGATGACGCGTTTGAATGGGAACTTGACGAAGACCAGCGCGTAGGTGGTCGTGATCGCCAAGATCACCTTGAGGCCGCCCCCGATGACCGTGACGACCAGCGAGTTCCAGAACAGCCGGGGAAAGTCGACCTTTTCGGAGGCGACCCGGTAGGCATCGAAGCTGGGGGAGCCGGGCAGCCAGACGAGCTCGCGGGATATCACTTCGCTGCTCGTCTTGAATGAGCCCAGCACCATCCACAGCAGGGGAAGCGCGATGATCAAGGTCGCCAGGATCAGCGGCAGGTATCCGCCGAAGATGAGAGATGCCCTTGCCCGGCGCCGGTCGGCCCGGGCGGAGCTGGGCCCCTTACGGAGCTGGAGGACGGTGGGCGCCGGGGAGGTGGGGGCCGAGGCAGGCCGGTCGCTGATCAGAGTGCTCACGCGTAGTGGACCTTCCGCTCGATGACGCGTAGCTGGACGATGGTCACGACGATGAGGATGACGAACAGGATCGTGGAGATCGCCGCGGAGTAGCCGGCCCGGTTGTACCCGCCGAACGCCTGAAGGTAGGCGGCATACATCAACGTGGTGGTGCCGTTGCCGAGTGGCGTCATGATCCGGATCAGGTCGAATGCCTGCAGTGAGGACAGCAGCATCGTCATCAGCAAGAAGAAGGACGTGGGTGACAGCAGCGGCCAGACGATTCGGCTGAAGACCTGCCATCGTCCGGCACCGTCGATGGCGGCTGCCTCGAGCAGGTCGCGGGGGATCGCCTGCAGCGCGGCGAGATAGATCACTGCGCAGTAGCCGAGGTTCTTCCAGACGTAGACGATGATCACCATCGCCAGCGACAAGTCGGGTTGGAGGAACCACTGCGGCACCGGTAATCCGCCGCGGCGCAGCAGCGCCGACAGGACGCCCGAAGTGGGGTCGAAGATGAACATCCACACCAGGCCGACGCCGACGCCGGACAGCACGTACGGCGCGAAGACGGTGGCGCGGGCGAAGCCGCGGCCGACCAGCTGACGGTTCAGGACGGTCGAGAGCGCCAGCCCCAGCAGGATGGAGCCGCCGACGGTGGCGACGGTGAAGATCAGCGTGGTGCGCAGCACCTGCATCGACTCCGGCTTGGTGAAGAACTCCATGTAGTTGCCCAGCCCGACCGAGCGCGCGTAGTCGGAGCCGAGCGTCCAGTCGAGGGTGGAGTAGTACATGTTCATCAGCAGCGGCCGGTAGGTGAACGCGAGAATCAGCGCGATGTTTGGCGCCGCTAGCAGGACGAAGATCGTCTTTTCGCGCAGGCTTCGGCGGGTCATCCGCGGTCGTCGTGGGGCTGCCGCTTCGGCGGATAGGGATGTCCTCGTCACCTCTGCGTCTCCTCGCGCGAACTGGGCACGGGGTGAATCTAGGGGCGGTGTCGGACGCGTTGGGATACGTAGGGTGAACGGGGGTCAGCGAGTGGATGACATCTGGGGGTGGGGGATTGAGGTGGGGGCTCAGTGAGCGTGCCAGACTGCCGATGTCAGTGCCTCCCGCTACGGTGTGAGCAGACAGTAACCAACGATGAGTTCGCGCCGCCGGCGCAGGAGGTGAATGCATGGTACCCACCACCAAAGAAGCCCAGCGCGCCGAATTGCACAAGACAATCTGGCGCATAGCGAATGATCTGCGCGGAAGCGTCGATGGTTGGGACTTCAAGAGCTATGTGCTCGGCATGCTCTTCTACCGGTTCATCTCCGAGAACCTCACCGACTACATCAACAAGGGCGAACGTGACGCCGGCGATTCGGACTTCGACTACGCGACCCTGCCTGACCCCGAAGCACTGTTCGGACGACAGGACACGGTCGAGGAGAAGGGCTTCTACATCTTCCCGTCTGAGCTGTTCGCCTACGTCCACGAGCGTGCTGCGCAAGATGCGAACCTCAATGAGACCCTCGCTCGGGTTTTCAAGAACATCGAAGCGTCCGCCATCGGAACCGATGCCGAAGACAACTTCAAGGGCCTGTTCGATGACATCGATGTCAACAGTCCCAAGCTCGGAAACACGGTCGCCAGGCGCAACGAGAAGCTGGTGCGGCTTCTGGATGCCATCGGCGATCTGGAGTTCGGGGACTTCGCCGATAACGCAATAGATACCTTCGGTGACGCATACGAATATCTCATGCAGATGTATGCCTCGAGTGCCGGTAAGTCAGGTGGCGAGTACTACACACCGCAGGAGGTTTCCGAGGTGCTCGCGAAGATCACCGTCGTCGGTAAGACTCGGGTCAACAAGGTCTACGATCCCGCCGTCGGCTCCGGATCGCTGCTGCTGAAGTTCGCCAAAGTGCTCGGCAAGGAGAACGTCGGGGGTTTCTTCGGTCAAGAGATCAACCTGACCACGTACAACCTTGCGCGCATCAACATGTTCCTGCACGACGTGAATTACGAGAAGTTCGACATCGCTCACGGTGACACTCTTCTTGACCCGCAGCATTGGGACGAGGAACCATTCGAGGCGATCGTGTCGAATCCGCCTTACTCAATCAAATGGGAGGGCGACGCGAACCCGTTGCTCATCAATGACGAGCGCTTTTCGCCTGCGGGAGTGCTCGCGCCCAAGTCGAAGGCCGACCTGGCCTTCACAATGCACATCCTGTCGTGGCTCGCCGTCAACGGCACTGCCGCGATCGTCGAATTCCCGGGCGTGCTGTACCGCGGAGGAGCGGAGCGGAAGATCCGCAAGTACCTCATCGACAACAACTACGTCGACGCGGTCATTCAATTGCCGCCCGATCTTTTCTTCGGCACCACGATCGCGACCTGCATCATCGTGCTGAAGAGGTCGAAGGCCGACAACGCCGTCCTGTTCATAGACGCATCCGGGGAGTTTGGACGAGTCGGCAACAAGAACAAGCTGTTGCCCGCAAACCAGCAGCACATCCTCGACGCCTTCATTGCGCGCGCTGACGTCGACTATCTCGCGAAGCTGGTCCCGAACGAGGACATTGGTCAGAACGACTACAACATTGCCGTCTCCAGCTACGTCGCGCAGGAAGATAGCCGTGAGGTCATTGACATCACCGAGTTGAATGACGAGATCGCCCGCATCGTCGCGCGCCAAGCCGAACTTCGCGCCTCGATTGACGAGATCGTCGCCGACCTCGAGGGAACAGCATGAGCCGCATCGACGAGTTGATCGCGGAACTGGCGCCAAAGGGCGTCGAATTCAAGCCTGTCGGCGAAGTCACGGCAAGAGGCTCCAACATCAAATGGGCCAATGTGGGTGACGACGAGTTCCAGTACATCGATCTGAGTTCCGTGGACCGCGTGACGCGCAGGATTGGTGAAACGGCATCCATCACTGCAGGCAACGCTCCAAGCCGCGCGCAACAGATCGTTCACACAGGCGATGTGATCTTCGCAACCACACGTCCCGCGCAAATGCGATGGGCGGTGATCCCGGCCGATCATGACGGGCAGGTCGCAAGCACGGGCTACTGTGTGCTTCGACCAGACACCTCCGTCGTTCTCACGAACTTCTTAGCTCACCTTCTCGGTGCCGACGCCTTCCGTCAATACGTTGAGGCGAATCAGGTCGCGGGAAACTACCCCTCAATCCCCGACAATCTTGTCCGGGCTTATCGGATCCCCGTCCCGCCTCTCGAAGTTCAGCGGGAGATCGTGAGAGTATTGGACCAGTTCACTCAGCTGGAAGCAGAGCTGGAAGCAGAGCTGGAAGCAGAGCTGGAAGCAGAGCTGGAAGCAGAGCTGGAAGCAGAGCTGGAAGCCCGCCGCCGCCAGTACGGGCACTATCGAGATCAACTACTGGCGTTCCGCGAAGTGAAGGGGGTGCGGTGGATTCCAATGGGTGAGTTCGGCGAGTTCGTCCGCGGGCGCCGGTTCACGAAGGACGACATGACTTCGGAGGGTATCCCGAGCATCCACTACGGTGAGATCTACACACACTACGGGATCTCTGCCACCGAAACTCTCTCGCATGTCCGAAGCGACCTCTCAGGGCGGCTCCGTTACGCAAAGCCTGGAGACGTTGTGATTGCCTGTGTCGGGGAGACAGTTGAGGACGTTGCGAAGGGCGTTGCATGGTTGGGTGATTCCGAGGTCGCAATCCATGATGACAGCTTCGCGTTCCGGTCTGATGAGGATCCTGTTTACATCTCTTACGTTCTACAGACGGCGGCGTTTCATGCGCAGAAGGAGAAGTACGTCTCCCGCGCCAAGGTCAAGCGCATCGGCGGTAAGGACCTAGGCAAGATCGTAGTCCCTATTCCGCCGATTGAAGACCAGCGCCGGATAGTCACGGTCCTAAGCAAGTTCGACGCACTCGTAAATGACCTGAGTGCCGGTCTTCCTGCTGAGCTTGCCGCCCGCCGAAAGCAGTACGAGTACTACCGCGACAAGCTCCTGACCTTCGAGGATGCGTCGTGAACGGTAAGCACATAGAGATCTTCCTGGTCGACGGTGTGCCAGGAGGCATGACTACCGCGGAGATCGCAGGATGGACCGGTCATGTTCTGGCCTCCGAGAGATCCAGCCTGGGCGCGCTCTTGCGGCGGCCTGAAGCGCAGCGAAACGGCGCCTACCTCTTCCTGTCCGACGATTCTGACGCGGTTGCCGGCGTTCGCACTTATATCGGGCGTACTGAGAACTTTGCGCGGCGATTCCCTGCCCATGCCGAACTCAAGTCTCGTGAGTGGGATCGGATCGTCATCGTGACGAACAAGGACGATTCCTTCTCGGAAGGGCATTGGGGATACCTCGAATCTCGCCTCGTGGAGCTCGCGCGGCTGGCCAACCGTTGCACGCTGACCAACGGCAATGATCCGCAGGGAAGGAGGCTCTCCGAAGCCGCGCAGTCAGACATGGAAGCCTTCCTTGCTCAACTTCAGATCGTGCTGCCTGTTCTCGGTGTTGATGTGATCCGCAGTCGTGAGACCGCGAAAGCAGCGGATTCGATCGAGTCCGTTTCCCCAGAGTTCACCCTCACTGATACCAGGCGAAAGGTGGACGCGCGTGCGCAGGTTATCGACGGAGAGTTCACTCTGCTTACCGGCTCAACCGTAATCGCAAAGTGGATCTCGAAGGGAATAGCCGAGGCGACGCAAAGGGCATACGCCGTCTATCGAGAAGAACACGAGCGGCTGCTCGCTGATGGCTCTATCGTCGTCGAGAACGGGGTGGGACGCGTGGCGCGCGACATCCGCTTCACTTCTCCCTCGCGAGCGGGGGCTATTGCGCTCGGGCGCTCCTGCAATGGCCGGATTTCGTGGACGTGGTCGGGCGGAACTTACGCGCAGTGGGAAGACCGAGGGGTCGATGAGATCAACGAGGATGCGCACGGAATCGCGGAACTTCGGCTGACTGATCGAAGTTGAGAGAGACGTTTGCACACCAAATCTAGATCTAGCTAGATATGGCATCTACACTGGCTTCATGAAGACCATCACGGTGGCAGAATTGCGCCAGAACCCCACCGAAGCACTCAACGGGGTTGAGGCGGGGGAGACATACCTCGTGACGAAGCATCGTCGCCCGGTGGCGAAGCTCGTGCCATACGAGGCTGAGACGATCACGATAACTCCGCCTCGGAAGCCCGGGGGCTCGCGGCTTGCTGATCGTCCCCGCGACCGCGTCTATGGTTACGACGAAGTCGAGGCACTGCTAGCTGAGATGGAAGAGAATCGGTGACAGGCTACTACCTGGACACGTCCATAGCTGCGCACGCTCTCCTGCGAGGCGGACGGGCAGCTCGCTGGCTGGACGAGACCACCAGCAACCCGACGTACGCAGTGTTCTCTTCCCGATTGCTGCAGACAGAACTCACCCGTACCCTTCGTCGAGAGGACCGTGCGATCTCGGAACGCGACGACGTGCTGGACTATGTCGGTATCGTCCCGATTACCGAGGGTGTGCTCGCCACGGCCGAGGCGATCATGGAACATGTGAAGACGCTTGACGCGATTCACTTGGCGACCGCGCTGTCGTTGGGCAGTGGGGTAATCGTCGTGAGCCACGATCAGAACCAACTTCGAGTCGCCGAACAGATAGGTCTGCATACGCTCGACCCACTGGAAGAACCCGCCCGTGGCTGATATCGCCTACCGCAAATACGATCCCATCGCCGTCTCCGCCGAAAGCACTGTCGTCGCCGAGTATGTGCCGGATGCGACGGCGGAGACGGCATATCAGTCGGAGGCCACGCTGGAGCGCGAGTTGATCCGGCTGCTGGAGTCGCAGGCCTACGAATATCTGCCCCTGACGTCCGAGACGCAACTGGTGGTGAACCTTCGCGCCCAGCTTGAGGAACTGAACCACATCAGGTTCTCGGATGCCGAATGGCAGGACTTCTTCGGCAACAAGATTGCCGGCAAGAACGACGGCATCATCGAGAAGACGACCCGCATCCAAGAGGATTACGTCCAACTCCTGAAGCGTGATGATGGTTCGACG
Source organism: Brooklawnia propionicigenes (assembly GCF_030297015.1). Lineage (NCBI taxonomy): Bacteria > Bacillati > Actinomycetota > Actinomycetes > Propionibacteriales > Propionibacteriaceae > Brooklawnia > Brooklawnia propionicigenes. Next base: position 2,722,992 of record NZ_AP028056.1, read on the forward strand.
AAGAACATCACCCTGCTGGACAAACAGAACATCCACAACAACCGGCTGCAGGTCATCAATCAGTACGAGGTTGATCAAGGCCATCCCGAGGATCCGCAGAGCGCTGGTAGTCGCTACGCCAACCGGTACGACGTGACGATCCTCGTCAATGGCCTTCCGATGGTGCACATCGAACTGAAGCGACGCGGCGTCGATATCCGGGAGGCGTTCAACCAGATCGACCGGTATCAGCGGGACAGCTTCTGGGCCGGTTCTGGGCTCTTCGAATACGTGCAACTGTTCGTCATCTCGAATGGCACGCTGACGAAGTACTACTCGAATACGACCCGCGGCCAGCACATCAAAGAAGGACAGAAGCCAGGCAAAGCGCGGAAGACCTTCAACAGTTTCGAATTCACGTCATGGTGGGCGGACGCACAAAACAAGCCGATTCAGGATCTCACCTCCTTTGCGAAGACGTTCTTTGCAAAGCACACATTATTGAGCATCCTCACCCGCTACTGCGTACTGACAGCAGATCGGATGCTGCTGGTGATGCGTCCATACCAGATCGTGGCGACCGAGAGAATACTGCAGAAAATCAGCATCTCGACGAACCAAAGACAGCTCGGCACTCTGGCCGCCGGTGGATATGTCTGGCACACGACCGGGTCAGGCAAGACGCTCACAAGCTTCAAGACGGCGCAACTGGCGTCCAAGCTGCCGACCGTGGACAAAGTCCTGTTCGTGGTCGACCGCAAGGACCTCGACTACCAGACCATGCGTGAGTACGACCGATTTCAGAAAGGCGCGGCGAACTCCAACACGTCCACTCGGATGCTGAAGAAGCAGTTGGAAGATCCGAGCGCGCGAATCATCATCACGACGATCCAGAAGCTGTCGACGTTCATCAAGGCGAACAAGGGTCACGCCATCACGAGCGAGCATGTTGTCATCGTCTTCGACGAGTGTCACCGGTCGCAGTTCGGCGACATGCACGCCGACATCACGAAGGCCTTCAAGCGTTACAACCTCTTCGGATTCACCGGCACGCCGATCTTCTCCGCCAACGCGAGCTCCGGTGGCCGGCCGCAGCTGAAGACGACCCAACAGGCGTTCGGGGAGAAGCTGCACACCTACACGATTGTGGACGCGATCACCGACAAGAACGTGCTGCCCTTCCGGATTGACTACATCAACACCGTAAAGGTCGGCACAGTCGTCGACAAGCAGGTCCCCGCGATCGACACTGAGAGGGCCCTACTCGCGCCCGCGCGGATCAGCGAGATCGTGAAGTACACGTTGGACCATTTCGATCAGAAGACGAAGCGGTCGTCCAGTTACGAGCATTCCGTGGTTACGAACGTGTCCGAGGCGACGCGAATCCGCAACCAAGCGGAGGCCGTGCGTGAGCACAAGCGAGTGCGCGGGTTCAACGCCATCTTCGCGACCGCATCGATTGATGCTGCGCGTCGTTACTACAACCACTTTCGAGTTCAGCAGGACGAGTTGCCGCCGGATCGGCGTCTCAAGATCGGTTTGATCTATTCCTATAGCGCGAACGATGCGAGCGATGACGGCATTCTCGACGATGAGGCCTTCGACACCGATGCCCTCACGGCCGATGCACGCGGCTTCCTCGAGGATGCGATCCAGGATTACAACGACCTGTTCGGCACCAGTTATGACACCAGCGCGGACAAGTTCCAGAACTACTACAAGGACCTTTCGCAACGGCTGAAAAACCGCGAACTCGAGCTCGTGATTGTGGTCAATATGTTCCTCACCGGGTTCGATGCGACCACCCTGAACACTCTGTTTGTCGACAAGAACCTGCGCGCACACGGGCTGATCCAGGCGTTCTCCCGAACGAACCGCATCCTCAACTCGGTGAAGACCTATGGCAACATCGTTACCTTCCGCGATCTTGAAGACGAGACGAACGCGGCGCTTGAGCTGTTCGGCAATAAGGACGCGCGCGGCGTTGTGCTTCTGAAGCCGTACGGCGACTACTACGGAGAGTACGCCGACAAGGTGGGTGAACTGCTCGAGTCCTTCCCGCTGGGCCAACCCATCATTGGGGAGAGCGCACAGAAGGAGTTCATTCGGCTATTCGGGCAAATCCTGCGCTTGGAGAACATCCTGACCGCGTTTGATGAATTCACCGGAAGCGAACTCCTTGATCCGAGACAGGCGCAGGACTATCGCAGCGTTTATCTGGATCTGTACGCGGACTTCCGCAAGGATGAGAAGGCCGACAAGGAGTTCATCAATGATGATCTGGTCTTCGAGATCGAGCTGATCAAACAGGTCGAGATCAACGTCGACTACATCCTGATGCTCGTCGCCAAGTACCGAGAACAGCATGGTAACGGGCAGGACAAGGGGCTCTTCAACCTTGAGGTGGGGGTGAGCGCGACACGCCAGAGCGCGGGGTGAGGGTGGTTGGGGGTCGAGGCCTTCAGGATCGGAAGCGTCTCTTCAACCTGACCGGAAGGCCTCGACGTGTCCGACCCGACTTGGGCCAATTTAGTGCGCATCTGAGTTGTTGATCTTGGCGAGGATGTCGGCTTCGTCGGAGGGGATGGGTTGGCTGGCGGTGATGGTCTGGCCGGCGACCGTGAGGGTGACGTCGCGGTACTGACGGAAGGTACGCACGAAGCGTTTGATGGTCCATCCGGTGGCTTGTTCGATGTGGTGGCTGACGGCCAGCGCAGCGAACACGACCGCCAGGTGAGCATCGATCGACTCTTTCTTGTGGTGGTAGACCGGGCGGGCTTTCAGATCGTGTTTGGACATTCGGAACGCGTGTTCGACATGCCACAACTGGTGATACGCGCCGATCACGAAGTCGGCCGGCTTGTCCAGGTTCGTCACATACGACTTCCACCCGGCCAGCGTCCGGACTTTGGTCTCCAGTTCCCGGTTGATTGACGGACGTGCCCCGGACAAGGTGATGAACCGGTTGCGTTTCACCGGGGTCTTCCCCGCGACCGCGTTCGCGGCCTTCGTGAGCTGCTGATCGACACCGTGCAGGGTACGGCGGGCACGATCGGCCCGGTACTGGAAATACACGCTCCGATGCCGGGTATCGGCCTTGACACCCATTACCTGTTTTTGTGACAGCACGAGCTGATCGGGCGGATCAGTATCGGGATGGTGTTTGCGCCACTGGCTGATCGCGTACGGGATCTCCGGGATCTTCCCGCCCACGATGAACGACCAACCGGCATCCTCGATATCTTTCAGGTTCTGCTCGCTCATCATCCCAGCATCAGCAACCACGACCACATCAGCGATCCCGTGAGCCTCCACGAACCCCCGGATCAGCGGGATCATCGTCTTGGTTTCGGCCCGGTTCCCTTCGAACGCTTCGATCATCAACGGGGCGCCGGTCGCGTCGGTCAACAACCCGACCGTGATCTGCGGCTCCAACCGGCGTTCCTTCGAAAATCCTGGTTCACGGAACCCGTCACCGGTATCGGTCTCGAACCATAACGTCGTCACATCGTACAAAACCAGGGCGGCAGGACCCAGATCAGACCTGGCTGAAACAGCCCCTGACAATCGGTGACGAAACGCGGGTTCGGCGTAAACAGGCAGCCGCCGTTTCACGGTGCGATACGACAATGGCCGGATACCGGCCTCAGCCAGCACCCGGGCCGCGTCCAGTTTCGACGACGGTTCAATGATCCGCGCGGTCACCAAATGCTCGAACACCAGATCCCCGCCAGCGGCCCGCTCCAAGCCGAGTTGCCGATAAACACCGGCGATCGCATCCAGCAGCCGGCCCATCCGCATCCCGGCCACCACAACCTCAGACTCCACCGCCAGAGCCGGGTCTTCGAGGGGGAGCTGGTCTTGCCCGGCAGCGATCCGCTGCACGGCAGCTGCCTTCAACAGTTCGACCTCGGCCGGAACCCGCGCCGAGCCAATGTGTTCGATATCTCGTGACCCACGCACCGACTTCCACACGATCTGAACAGCCGTCGCCCCCGACCCCGTGGTCACCGTCCGCACATACGCCACACTGATAGCTTCACAACCCCCCAATTAGTGCGCAACCCCAAACACGACACACCTAGCCAACCCCATGATCAACATCGAAACCGGGAATCGTGGCCCAAGTCAGGTCTCTTCAACCTGACCGGAAGGCCTCGACGTGTCCGAGCCTACGGGGTGCTGCTGCGCTTCCACGACCCCTTCGTACTGTGACCATTGCGACCTGCTGGTCGGCCTGGACGGCTTGCACGTGGTCGACGTCGACAAGACCGGCCATGGCGTGCTCGTGGTCACGATGGAGTCCGCGCCGACGGTGATGGGCTGCCCGACGTGTGGGGTGGTCGCTGAGAGTCGCGGCCGACGCACGACCACGCTGGTGGACATCCCGTGTTTCGCCCGGCCGACCCGGCTGCGGTGGCGCAAACGCACGTGGCGGTGCCTGGAGCCGGCGTGCCCGACCAGGGTGTTCACCGAGCAGGACGAGCAGATAGCCCGCCCGCGCGGGCTGTTGACCACCCGGGCGTGCCGGTGGGTGATCGAGCAGGTCCGCCGCGAGCACGCCTCCATCCACGGACTCGCGCGGCAGCTGGGGGTGGCGTGGAAGACGGTATGGGGCTCGATCCAACCCATCCTGGCGACGCTGGCCGTCGACGAGGCCCGGTTCGCCGGCGTGACCACCCTCGGGGTGGACGAACACCTGTGGCACCACGTGAGTCCCCGCAAGCGCGGCCCGAAGGAACTCACCGGCATGGTCGACCTGACCCGTGACAAGGACGGACGCGTCCGAGCCCGGCTGCTCGACCTCGTACCCGGCCGCTCCGGGACCGTGTACAAGACATGGCTCGACCAACGCGGCACGGCGTTCAAGGCTGGGGTCGAGGTCGCCACCCTGGACCCGTTCCACGGCTACAAGAACGCCATCGACGACAAACTCGCCGACGCCACCGCTGTCCTGGATGCTTTCCATGTGGTCGCCCTGGCCGGCCGGGCGGTCGATGAGGTTCGCCGCCGCGTGCAGCAGGAGATCCACGGTCACCGTGGCCGTGCCGGCGACCCGCTGTACGGGATCCGGAACATCCTGCGCTGCGCGGCCGAGCGGCTCACCGAGAAGCAACAGGCCCGCCTGGCCGCTGCCATCGCCGCCGACGAGCGCCACGACGCCGTCCACATCGCCTGGCAGTGCGCCCAACGTGTTCGCGCCGCGTACGCCCACCCCGACCCCGCTCGAGGCCGCCAACTCGCTGAACAAGTCGTCGCCAGCTTCCCCACGTGTCCCATCCCCGAGATCGCCAAGCTGGGCCGCACCCTCAAGCAGTGGAGGGACGCCTTCCTGGCCTACTTCGACACCGGCCGCGCCAGCAACGGCGGCACCGAGAGCATCAACGGGCTCATCGAACTCCACCGCCGCATCGCCCGCGGCTTCCGCAACCGAGACAACTACCGGCTACGCATGCTCCTCATCGGCGGCGGACTCACCCCGCCACCCCCACCGGAAGTGTGAAGAGCCGGACAAGGAAGTCCGCGCCGAGATCTCCCGGGCCGTGGACGCCAGCCCGACGCTGCGGAACAAGAAGGACCTCATCGAGAACTTCGTCGACTCGGTCTCCATTGACGGCGCAATCGACGAGGAGTGGCAGGCCTTCATCGCCGCCAAGCGTAAGGCAGAGCTGGAGACCATCATCCGGGACGAGAACCTCCGTGCCGATGAGGCTCGAGCGTTCGTGAAGACAGCATTCCGCGATGGCACGCTTCGCACATCGGGCACGGCGATTACCAAGGTCCTGCCACCTACCTCGCGTTTCTCGCACACTGGCGGGCACGGAGAGAAGAAACAGCGCGTTGTCGCCAAGCTCAGCGCGTTCTTCGAGCGCTTCTTCGGGCTGAGCTCTGAGCTCGGACTGGGGTGAGCAATAGAAACACTGAGGGCTGCCAAGCAGGTCCTAGTTGGACAAGCACAGTCGGCCTGTCCGATATGGGAGCGGAAGGCTTGAGGCCACAGTGGTGTTGGCCGGCCTGGAGCTAGCGCGATGCTTCAACGCCCAGCAGATGCGTGCTATGAGAGGTCGAGGCTTCTCGCGGCCTCCGAGATGCTGATCTTGTTGGCGGAGCCGAACATCACTTTGCGTAGAAGTTGCGAGTTCTCGGGGATGATGCCACCGGGCTCAGCGGAGCGGTAGCCGAGGTCAGACAAAGTGACGCAAGTGCTCCGATACTGCCAATCGCTGAGGAGGTGAAGCTCGTGAAGACGATGAGTCATGGCCATCGCGGACACCTTTCAGAACGAGCGGGCTGCGAGGATTCGCTCCAGGCTCGCCGCACGCATGGACTGAGCCAGAACGCCGCTAGAAGGCATCAGCAAGCTTGCCGCGAACTGGTTTGCTTCGGCTTCGCGTTCCTTTGAGGTGCTGGGGTCCATGTCCTGTTCGCCGTGCAGGACCGTCGATGAAGTCCTCCGTCAGTACCACTCTTGGATGAGTTGGCGCGATCTTCTCAGTGGTAGTCAACGATCTCCCCCTCCTCTGGTCCGGCGTCGCCCCATACGAAACAGATCCGCCGCTGGTCGTTGATCCTAGTGCCGCACTATCTTGCACCATAGACAGAGGTGCATGGCGTGACTAATCTTCTTCAGTTGCGGCGCGAAGTCGTACCTCTAGTAGAGCCCCCTAGAGTGGTGTAGCCCCCACAGTGGCCGTGGCCGTCGATGACGGCAGGGCGGTCACCGTGGGATCCTTCGAGTTCACCTACCAAAGCTCTCTCAAAGGAAATCAACCACGATGACCGCTCCTCACATTGTCGACCCCGCCCGCGTGCTGGGCAACCTGCTGACCGAAGCCTCTCCGGACATGATGCGCCAGCTGCTGCAGAACATGATCAACGCCCTCCTCTCGGCCGATGCCGACGCCGTGTGCGGCGCCGAATGGGGACAGCCCTCAACCGAGCGGGTCGCGCAGCGCAACGGCTACCGCCACCGCCCGCTGGACACCCGCGTCGGCACCATCGACGTGGCCGTCCCGAAGCTGCGCTCCGGCAGCTACTTTCCCGAGTGGCTGCTGGAGCGCCGCAAACGAGCCGAAGCGGCCCTGATCACGGTGATCGCTGACTGCTACCTCGCCGGCGTCAGTACTCGTCGGATGGACAAACTCGTCAAGACCCTGGGCATCGACGGCCTGTCGAAGTCACAGGTCTCACGCATGGCCGCCGACCTCGACGAACACGTAGCGCAGTTCCGGCACCGCCCCCTGGGCGAGGCCGGGCCGTTCACGTTTGTTGCAGCTGACGCGTTGACGATGAAGGTCCGCGAAGGCGGACGCGTGATCAACGCCGTGGTCCTCGTCGCCACCGGCGTCAACGGCGACGGACACCGCGAGGTCCTGGGCCTGCAGGTCGTCACCTCCGAGACCAAACCGGCGTGGAACACGTTCTTCGCCGATCTGGTGGCCCGCGGCCTTGCGGGGGTCCGACTGGTCACCAGCGATGCCCACGCCGGGCTGGTGGAGGCGATCGCGGCGAACCTGCCTGGCGCGTCCTGGCAGCGCTGCCGAACCCACTACGCCGCGAACCTGATGTCCGTGACCCCGAAGAGCATGTGGCCCGCGGTCAAAGCGATGCTCCATTCGGTCTATGACCAACCCGACAAAAAGTCGGTCCAGGCGCAGTTCGACCGTCTGCTCGACTACACCGCCGAGAAGCTACCCGAGGTTGCAGAGCACCTCGAAGCCGCCCGGGCAGACGTGCTCGCGTTCACCGGCTTCCCCAAGGACGTGTGGACCCAGATCTGGTCGAACAACCCCGCCGAACGCCTGAACCGTGAGATCCGCCGCCGCACCGACGCGGTCGGGATCTTCCCCAACCGGGAAGCGATCATCCGCCTCGTCGGCGCTGTCTTGGCCGAGCAGACCGATGAGTGGGCAGAAGGGCGCCGCTACCTCGGCCTCGACGTCCTCGCACGATGCCGACTCAGCACCATCACCAACGCCGTTGAGGAGGTGACCGAACCCCTCGCCCTCACCGCCTAGACGAAGGAACCGCTACACCACTCCACTGGACTTGACCGTACCTCTACGCGGGGACCGCCTCGAAACGCCCTCAAGTGAAGAAGACTAGGCACGCTCAACGCGATAGCCGATCGCAGTGGAGGGGCCGCAAGCACCCTGGCAGTCTGCTGTTGAGCAGCCTGAGGGCTGTACGAGAGGATGATGCCGTGGACGTCACTAGTGGCGGTGCTCGTGTCAGGCGCAGCGCAGACCCCGAATACTCACACCGCTTGGGCTTGCATGGTGCGTCATCGCGCGCGTCCTCCAGTGATCCGGGCGCGGCTCACCAGAATCAAGCGGGGCCGGCCGTATGACTCGCCCCGCGTCATCTCGCCCCGATCTCGTCCCTGGTCTCTCTTCTGAGGAGTTCCAGCGCTGGTACTGGCTCAAGACCGAGCTCGTTGACTTTGCCCGCACCCTCGGCATTCGTGCGAGCGGAGGCAAGGAACTACTCACGGCCCGCATCGCAGCGTCGCTCGATGGACGTGATTTTGCTGAGCCGGCGCCGATTCGAAGCAGCGGGCCAAGGCAACTCGTGGGCGAGCTGAGCGCAGCCACGGTCATCCCCGCCGGGCAACGATGCAGCCAGGTTGTTCGCAGGTGGCTTGAAGGCCAGGTCGGCTCTGGTTTTCGTTTTGATGCCCCCATGCGCGCATTCTTCGCTCAGTCTGATGGAACCCCGACCATGCAGGATGCACTCGACTGCTGGCACGCCAGTCGTAATCAAGGTGAACGCACTATTGATTCACAGTTCGAATACAACCGCTTCACGCGGACGTGGTACGAGGAACATCCAGATGGCCTGCGCGAGGATCTCCTGTCGGACTGGAAGGAGTATCGCGGTCGTCCGATAGACGGGCGCGGGGAACGGGATCGAGGACGGAGCGCCTCGGCCGGTGCTTCGTCACGCAGCTTCAGACCAGATGGGAGTTGAGCCCGTGAAACAACTCGTTCACCCGCTCACCCGCACCCAGATCGAGAGTCCGCCGTTCTGGGCGCTGCTCTATGAGGCGGCGGGGGTGGCTGACGACGCTCTCCGGCACATCCGCGACACGGAGTTGCCCGCCCTTGAGGTCATCGGTGTCACCGACGGCGACGTGGTCGCCTTCGCGGCCTTCGCCGTCACGGCCGATGAACTCACGCTTGAGTACATCGCGGTCGACGCCGGCACTCGTGGACGCGGCATCGGCGCATCTCTCGTGGACGCCATCCGCAGCACCCACCCTGGTCTCCCGCTTCTCGCCGAGACCGACAATGATGCTGTGGACTTCTACCGGGCCCTCGGCTTCACCGTCGAGCCACGGCCAACCGACCCCCGCTGGCCCGGTCGTCCCCGGTATCGCTGCACGCTCGGCGCGAGCAGTGCCTGAGCAAGCGCCAGCAGCGGGCCGCCTGTCAGACCGACTCAGCGTCCATCCCGATGCTTCTTGAGCCAGCCGTCGATGATGTCCCAGACCGAGATGCCGGCGACGGAGAAGCCCAGCAGAATGGTCAGAGTGCGCAGGGTGTCCTGTTCGACCCCGCTCACCGCGCGAAAGACCGCCACGAATTCGGGGTTGAACAACTGCCCGCGGACGAGCAAGGTGAGCACCAGACTCGCGAATAGCACTGCCAGCGCGGTGTTGATCACCGCCAGAGTCGTGCTCCACCGTCCTCGCACGTACAAGACGATGGCGAACGCAGCTTCCAGTCCGACCAGCGCGATCAAATAGGGCCACAGTTCGGGGCTCAGTAGCGGAAGTGCCTCGCCGCCGGTGCGCACGAAACCGCGGAACTGATCCCACAGGATTGCGCCGGCGGCAAGCGCGAGGATCGCGAGCTGGGCGATCAGGTCGGTACGGCCGACGCCCGCCGGCTGTGGCTCGGGGAGTTGGTCAACATCCCATTGCAGCCCCGTGTCCGCGCCGGCACGTTCGAGCACGGCGAACACGAGCGTCACCCAGAAGCAGACGTGCACGATGCTCGATAGACCGGCGGCGATCGACTGGCCGATGATGGTGCCGATCGGGGCATCCGACAGTGTTTGCCCCAGCGCAACGCCGCCGACGACGCAGACCGGGACGATGATCAGCAGCAGCTTCACCAGCCGCCACCAGGTGACGTAGTAGCGCGGGCCGATCAGATGCAGCGGACGATCGGCGTAGCCCGCTGCGAGTACTGCCGGGTCTCCCAGCTCGGTGAGCACCGTGCGCTCTGCGTCCTCGCGTTCTTCGCCCTGTTCTACGCGTCCCTCGATCGCATCGGCGATGGATGCCTCCAGCTCGGCGCGCACGTCGACCTGCGCGGCGGGCGAGAAACTCTTGACGGTAGCGGCGATGTACCGCTGGGTCAGTGTGGTGGTCATGTCAGCGCTCCTCGTCGGTGGATGTCGTAGATGAATCATTGGTAAGGGAAGCGATCGCGTCAGTGAGCGCGAGCCACTCCTGGGTGAGGGCCTCGGCCAGGCGGACGCCGGCAGGGGAGGTCCGATAGAACTTGCGCGGACGCGTCTCGTCGGTGTTCCACTCGCTCGTGAGGAACCCCTGCTTCTCGAGACGGCGCAGCAGTGGGTACAGCGTGCTCGCGTCGACGGTGAACCCGCGGAATTCGAGCTCCTGAAGCAGGCCGTAGCCATAGCCGGGCGTGCGCAGCAGCCGCAGGCAGGCGACCACGATGGTCCCGCGCCGCAACTCCTGCCGGTTGCCTTCGAATCCCTCGTCCATGCATACACAATACTATGTGTCGCACACTATAGGCAAGGACGCGATATTGGGTTTGTATGATAGGAAGACTCTGACCGAAACCGGGACTTGACCCTGTTCCAAGAACACAGTTTCTACTAGAGGCAGAGCTAGTCCAGCTCCCGTCGCTGCCTGGCCCGAACGACAAGTGAGGAGTAGCCATGACCAAGCAGCCAGAAGACAACGGTGCCGACAGCGGCACCGGTACCCCCGAGGCGGGAGGACCGGATGCCCCGACTCTGGCGGAGGACCTCCTATTGCTGCTCTTCCAGCCCGATTCCGGCACTATCGCGGGGGAGACACTCTCTTCTACGTCCTTGCCGGAGCGGTACTCGCCGATCTCGCCCTCGAAGAGCGCGTGACGACCGCGGCCACCCGAACCGGCGCCACGAGGGTGGAAGCCGTCGACGGACGTGCCCCATCGGACGAGCTACTCCGTGCTGCCTGGGATTACGTGTCTGACAAGCCCGGCAAAGTCCAGACTGTCCTTGCTGCGATTGGACCGGCACTTCGCCAGCCGGTGTTGGAGCGATTGATCGCCCGCGGTGACTTCGGCGAGGAGAGCCGCAAGACACTCGGCTTGTTCAAGACGAAAGCCCTTGTGGCTGGCGAAATGGGAGGCGCGCCGACCTCGTCCATGACGTTCGCGCGGTCCTGGTCGACGGTGCAGTCCCGACCCCGCGGATTGCCGCACTGGCGGGGTTGATCTGGGCCAGCGGCACTCTGCCTCAGTTCGATCCCGAGATCCCTTGGAGCTCGGCAGTCATCACCCGGGCGCAGCAACTCGAACGCGGAAACTGGGGTGTCGGAGCTGTCGGCGACGCCGTGACACGCACCATGAACGCGATCATCGCGAGTGCTGTCATCGTCGCGATGTCGGTTCGTCCGCGCGGATGAGCAGAAGCTCTGCCCCGCTGATGGTCACAGATCCCGACGCTCGAACCACCGCACGCTCAACCCAAAGCTGACCGCCAACAGCACCGCCACAACGATGATCCCGATCCCGGCACTGGGCGCCGGCGCCTGAAGGATGAACCCGAGCAGCCCCTGCTGCCAGCTCTCGGGCATCAGCACCGCCGCCAACATGAGAACGCCGAAGCATAGGAGGGGCAGTACCGGACCCACAGCCCCGAGTCCTCCTCGGCTGGACAGCGGGCCGGTCACTGCCACGCTGATCAGGGGGATGACCGTGAAGAGGGCGGTGAGCCCCAGTTTGTCGGCCAGGTCCGTGCCCGGCAGCAGCATCGCGATGAGTACGCCGGTGATGGCGACGATGAGCAGTGCCAGCGTGTAGCGAGAGCCGATGACTTGCCGCCGCGTGACTGGCAGCGTCCCGACAAGCATGTTGATGCGGCCGCCGGACGAATCGAACGGGAACAGCCGACTGACTAGCACCATGGCCGACATGGCCACGAAGGCGATGCCGGTGGTGCCGCCCTGCGGTTGCTGCAGCACAACAGGCACCATGCCGAAGGCGAGCATGACTCCGATGACGGGTAGCAGCGCGAGAAGGCGACGTGCGTCCAGGTATATGAGGGGGAGCATCGTCAGTGTCCTTTCGCGATCCGGACGACGATGTCGTCCAAGGTGGGTTCTTCGGCAACTGCATCGTCAGGGATCTCGCCGATCAGGCGGGTCGCGATCAGTGCGTCCCAGCCGGCGGCATGGGAGCGGAGTCCGTAGGCTTCGGCCGCAACATCGGGATCCAGAGGTGTGCGTCCGCCATGGAGTATCCGGTACGACCCGAGCAGTTCGGAGCCTTCGGCACATGTCACGATCTGGCCCTTGTCGATGACGGCGACATAGTCCGCGATGCGCTCGATATCACTGGTGATATGCGAGCTGAACAGTACCGTCCGGTGCTCGTCCAGCATGAAGTCGCCGATGATCTCGGCCAGTTCGTCGCGTGACAGGGGGTCCAAGCCGGATGTGGGTTCGTCCAGCACCAAGAACGTCGCACCTTGGGCGAGTGCGGCAGCGATCTGCAGTTTCATGCCCATGCCTCGCGACAGCTGTTTGACCTTGCGGTCGGCGGGCACGTTGAACCGCTCCAGCAGCTCCTGAAATCTCGCATCCGACCAGCGTGGGTAGAACGGTCGCAGCGCTTTGCCGACCGTGGATACCCGCCAGTCGCCGTCGTAGCTGGGGGTGTCGAGGACGACACCGATGTCGGCCATGTCCGGCCGCTGGATGGTGCCCGAATCTGGGTGCGCCATCCTCAGCAGAAGCTTGATCGTGGTCGTCTTTCCGGCGCCGTTGGCGCCGACAAATCCGGTGACGAATCCTTCTTCGATCGCCAGGTCGAGGGGCCCGAGCGTGAATCCGGGGTAGTGCTTGGTGACCCCCTGCAGGTCAATCATTGTCGGTTCCTTCCTCCAAGGCGAAATCAAGTAGGGCGTGCAGTGTCGGCGCATCCAAGCCGGCTTGAGCAGCGACGTCAACGGCATCCGAGAGATGACCCTCGACCTGGCGAAGCAGGTTTTCGCGGATCAACTCGGCGTCCTTGGGTGCCACGTAGCTGCCCTTGCCGGGAACGTTGACGATGTATCCGAGCTGAGCGAGCTCGTTGTAGGCGCGCGTGGTCGTGATGACGCTGATGCGCAGGTCCCTCGCCAGGCCCCGGATGGACGGCAGTAGCTCACCCTCGGCGAGCTCATCCTTGAGGATGGCGGCGCGGGCCTGGTCGACGATCTGCTGATAGATCGGCACTCCAGACCGGTTGGACAGAACCACATGGAGCGGCACGACAACCTCCGTTATTACTGTATATATACGAGCATATACAGTCAGGTTGGCTGGTGCAACCTGCACTACCCGCGCCGCTTCGCTACGATGACGAAGATGACAGCAATCCCGGACGCATTCCCTTCCGACTAGTCCGCATGTCCGAAACTGGTCCTCTCGACAATCTCGCCGCGCAGGTGCGGCGGGCACGGGACCGCTTTGCGCCGATGATCGACCCCATCGGATCCATCGCGGCTCGAGTGATCGTGGACGAGTTCCTCGCCGAGCACCTCGATGAGCTCAGGACGACCACCGCGAGTGCCGCAGTCCCGGCGCCGGTATCGTCTGATGAACTGACCAGCCACGTCTTCACCTATTGGGGAACTCCGCTGCGCAGCGCGCCCCCGATCGTGCGTACTTGCGTGCGGCAGCTCAGGAACGTCCATCCGGACGCGATCGTGCTCGACGAGACCTCCTGGCAGGACCATCTCGAGTTGCCCGGCGTGGTCGTGGACCGGCTGCGCGATCGTCCGGCGCACTTCTCCGATCTGCTGCGGCTGTCGCTGCTCGAACGCTACGGCGGGGTGTGGGTGGACGCGACCGCGTTCGTTCCCCAGCCGCTCGGCCCGTGTCTCGATCCGCTCCTCGGCGGGGGTCTGCTCTATCTGCGGTGGAGCCGGACGCAGATCTCGAACTGGTTCATCGCTGCCAGATCACGTTCGCTGCTCATTGCGGTCGAACGCGCAGCCCTCGAGACCTGGTGGCGCGAGCACTATGAACTGCCCGACTACTTCCTCTTCCACCGCGTCTTCGAGGGTTTGCTCGATCTCCTCCCCGATGCGGAGCGCGCCTGGGCAATGGTCCCGAGGGTGAGCACCGTGCCGAGCCACTTCCTGCAACTTGAGATGTTCCGCAGCTACGAGCCGGCGCGGTTCGCGATGCTCGTCGAGGCCGCCTTCGTCCACAAGCTCAGTTACAAGTACGATCCGGCCGATGCCGTGGCAGGCACGATCGTCGACCATCTCGTCTCGGGCCGCTACCCTGGGGCGCCGGAATCCTTGTGACCAGCTCGAACGAGGTGAGGATGGTGCTGCAACGGCTCCGGCATTCGGAGTTTCGTTCGAAGTTTTACCTCTCCCGCAAGGACGTCGACTATGCCCGCGCAAAGGGCAAGGACACGATCCAGCAGCATGCTCACGAACTGCTCGCTGGGCGGATCGGTGCGGCCCAGCCAAGAAACGACGGCAAGCAGACCCCGATGCGCGGTCACCCGGTCTTCGTCGCTCAACATGCGACCGCGACCTGTTGTCGCGGCTGCGTTGCCAAGTGGCATCACATTCCACAAGGGCGGGAACTCACTGACGACGAACTCGGCTATCTGGTCGCCGTGGTGATGGCCTGGATTGAGGACCAGCTGCGACGGCATCCGTGACCGGTCTGGTGGCTTGATCGTCCCCACGGGGTGCTTAGCGATGCGACGGCCTCCCGCACGTTTGCCGTGAAACAAGACGGGAGAACAATGGGCATTGGCCACTACGAGGGAGAACCCGATGATCTTGAACGAGACATTCACCATGTCCAACGGCGTCACCATTCCGAAACTCGGGTTGGGTACCTGGTTCATTGATGATGACAAGGTGGCACAGGCCGTCCGCAATGCCGTGAAGATCGGTTACCGCAACATCGACACCGCCCAGGCGTACGGCAATGAACGCGGCGTGGGCGAGGGCGTTCGCACCAGTGGCATCCCCCGCGAGGAGCTGTTTGTCTCCACCAAGCTCGCCGCCGAGATCAAGGACTACGACACTGCGGTCGGCGCCATTGAGGGTTCACTCGAGAAGCTGGACCTCGGCTACATCGACCTGATGCTCATCCACGCGCCGCAACCGTGGGCCGAGTTCCGTCAGGCCGACTATTCCGAGGGCAACCGCCAGGCCTGGCGCGCCCTCGAAGAGGCGTATCGGGCGGGCAAGATCCGCTCCATCGGCGTCTCGAACTTCCTGGACGAAGACGTCGAGAACATCCTCGAGCACGGCACGGTCGCGCCGCAAGCGAATCAGATCAAGGTCACTCCTGGCAACACTCCCACCGACCTGATCGAGTACTGCCAAGCCAAGAACATCCTCGTCGAGTCGTACTCGCCGCTCTCGCACGGCAAGATCCTCGACAATCCGCGGGTCATGGCGATCGCGCAGAAGTATCGGGTCAGCGTCGCGCAATTGTGCATCCGCTACACCTTGCAGCTGAACACGGTGTCGCTGCCCAAGGCCTCGAGTCCTGAGCATCAGCGCACCAATGCTGACGTCGACTTCGTCATCTCCGATGACGACATGATGGGGTTGCAGGATCTGGGGGATTGAGCTCCGCAGCAGCGGGGGAGCGGTTCTCCTAGAGAGTGTGGTTACACTGTTGGTCATGGGTATCAGGTTCGATGTGTGCGTCCCCGCTTCAGGGTGCCATCGAATGCTGTGTTGTTGTCGTCACTGACTTGACCACCCGCCCCGAGGCGCCGATGATTCTTGGCCCCTCCTTGTGAGTGCTCATCTCACAACCTCACTCCTCAATCGTTCGCACTTCAAAGAAGCGAGCTGTGCCATGCCCCATACCGAAATCTGGAATCGCATCCGCGAGGAGGCTGCCTCCGACCTCCTGGCCGAGCCCGCCCTCGGCGACTTCCTGCAGGCCACCATCCTCGATCACGAGGACCTCGACGAAGCGCTGAGCTACCTGTTGGCCGACAAACTGGCAAGCCCGTCGGTCCCGGCCGAGCGGCTGCGCGAGCTGTTCGTCCATGCTTTCGCCGATGACCCCTCGATCGGTATCGCGGTCCGCGAGGACTTGCGGGCGATCATCAGCCGTGATCCCGCCGCCCGCCGCTACGCCACCCCATTGCTGTACTTCAAGGGCTTTCACGCCCTGCAGGGCTACCGCATCGCGCATTACTACTGGACGCAGGAGCGCGTGCAGCTGGCGCTCTACCTGCAAAGCCGGATCTCCGAGAAGTTCGCCGTCGACATCCACCCCGCGGCGCGGATCGGTAAGGGCATCATGTTCGATCACGCGACGTCGGTGGTCATCGGCGAGACCGCCGTGGTTGAGGACGATTTCTCGATGCTGCACGAGGTTACCCTCGGCGGTACCGGCAAGGTCGGGGGAGACCGGCATCCCAAGATCGGACGCGGCGTGATGATCGGCGCCGGCGCCAAGGTGCTCGGCAATATCCGGGTCGGTGAGGGAGCCAAGGTGGGCGCCGGCAGCGTCGTGTTGGACGATGTGCCGCCCTTCACCACGGTGGCCGGCGTGCCGGCCCGTTCCGTCAGCTACCCCGTCCACGGGCTGCCGGCTCTGGACATCGCCGACCTGGAGGGAAGCCTCTAGCTATCGCTGGTCCGCTGTCTGGAGCAGATATCGTGCGACCGCGATCTGGCGGTTCGGTGTACTAAGCCCGCTACCGCCCAGGTTCTGCAACACGTCACGGGTCGGTTTGCTCCATATGTGCACCGCGCGTTCATCGAGAAACGCATCGCCACCGGTTCGCCAGCCGATCCACTCCATGATGCGGGCGGCCTCGTCGAAGCTGTGTAGCCAGTCCTTGCCGGCCGCGACGAACAGCAGCGCTATCGTGCCGGCATCTTGTTCATGCTGTTTGCCGAGTGGCAGCCGGGTGGCGATGTGGCGCAGCAGGTGGGGCGGATCGCCGGCGAGCCTTCGTCCGTTCGAAGTCACCGTGAGGCGACCACGGCTCAACCGGACGAGACCGAGCGCGGTCGCAGACCTGCGTAGCGACGACACCGTCTGCGATGTGTCTTCGCGGGTGCCTATCCCGACCCATTCGGTTTCGGGACCGAGCTCGGCGAGGATCTGTTGGACGACCCGCGGTGGTAGATAGCCCGCCTGAGTGAGAGTCAGGCCGTCGCCTATCTCGGCAAGCAGCACCTGGTAGCCGCGCACGGCGTCCGCCATGTCGCGCTCGGTCAGACTCGGTGAGCCGAGGTCGGCACGCCTGATCAGCTCACCCAGATCGGAGAGTGGTGAGCCACCGGCGTTCCGCATCAGGATGCTCACCATCGGATGGAACTGTTCGAGCGGGGGCAATAGGCCACGCGCGAGAACCGCATTGACCTCGTCGACGGAGAAGGCTACCGGATCATAGCCGGGAGGCAACCAGTCCAGCACCTGTTGTACCCATTCGGGGTCGGCGCCCTCGGTTCGTCCGTCGAGCCAGTTCAGGAGCTCTTCCAGGCCACCGATCCCGCCGAGATCCTCGGGCGGGCAGGCTCGCTGGCCCGCGAGGCACCATGCGTCCGTGTCGCCCGCGCGCCAGGGCTCGACGCTCTCAAGCTTCATCGTGTGCCACCAACTGTCACCGAAGTCGTACTCGTAGAACAGGCAATCGCCGGGCTCGGAGATCACCTGGTCGAGATGCACATCGCTTTCGGGGATGCCCTTGTCACCCTCGGCGATGTCGAACGGGGTGAGGAAGTGCTGCGTGGTCGGATCGTGGGTGTCGGGACCCATGACGAAGTGATGCAGATGGGAATCCGTCCACCCCATCGCGATCTGCACGACCTCGTGCACCTGCGGAAGCGTGAGATCGCTTGCCAGCCGCAGCTGCCGCCAGATGGGCGGGTGAGCATCATCAAGGTCGAGGCGGACGATGAGCGCCGCCTTGACCGCACGCCTGCCCAGCGGCGTGGGCGTAGTCAGAGCGAACCCGTCGGGATCAGCCCAGTAAGTGGATGCCATACGTCGATCGTAGGCAGGAGGCGGACGATCGGACGCGCCCGACCAAGCAGCCTGCCGCCGGGAAATACTCGCAAGTATTCGAACGAAAGCGTTGTATTCGAACACAGATTCGAATAAACTGAGGTTATGGAAGACCCCACCCATGACCCAAGACTGCTGGTCGACTCGAAGACCAGCGCGGAAGTGTTCGATGCGCTGGATCATGCGCATCAGCAGTTGATCGGCGCTGAGATCGCCGAGCTCGTGGCGATCACCCACGCGGCCGACCTATGGAAGATCGACGAGACCGCGGTAGGCGAAGGCATCGAAGGCCTGATGCGGCCCGGCCATGACGGCACACCGGAGGTAGGCGAGTTCCTGGCTCTGGAGATCGGCCCACTCCTGGGGATTTCGGCCTCATCAGCCATCTGCCGAATCGGAGAGGCGCTGGACCTGCGGCATCGACATCCCATGTTGTGGCAGGCAGTTCTGGCCGGGAAGATGCGCGTGTGGCAGGCGAACAAGATCTGCATCGCCTGCTCACACCTGTCCGCTGAAGCCGCTCTGAAAGTCGACCGTGCGATGAGCGCCGGAGTTGGGGCGCTGCCGTGGTCGCGGATCATGAGAGCGCTGCCGGGGCAGATCATCAGTGCGGATACCAAGCTTGCCGGCAAGCGGGCCGAGGCCGAACGCGAGGCCCGCAGAGTGCGAGTGTCGAAGATCACCGATGGGCATGTCAGTTTCTTCGGTGTCGTCAATCCCGTGGACGGGATCCTCTTCGATCATGTCCTGACCCAGATCGCCAAGACCTTGCCGGTAGGCGAGGACACGCCCATGTGCAGTGACCTGGATCGGAGGCGAGCGGCCGCGGTGGGTGTGCTCGCCAGGTCAGCGCTCGGTCAGGACAGCTTGCCCACCCATACGTTGGTCGTGCATATCTCGGCCGAAGATCCCGCGCTGACTACCGCGGATGGCGAGCTGACGGAGCAGGCGACGACCACGGGTGTGGCCAGGGTCGAGGACTGGGGCCCGATCCTGACCGACCAGCTGCCTCGATTCCTTGCTCACTCGAGAGTGATCGTCCGCCCGGTGCTTGATCCGGCAGGAATGCGACCCGTCGACGCGTATGAGACTCCCGACCGAATGCGGTTCGCGGTCGAGCAGCGGGATCCGGTGGATGTGTTTCCGTGGGGAACCCGCAAAGCCGGTCGTTGCGACATGGACCACACCATCGCCTA
Organism: Brooklawnia propionicigenes; assembly: GCF_030297015.1. Classification (NCBI taxonomy): domain Bacteria; kingdom Bacillati; phylum Actinomycetota; class Actinomycetes; order Propionibacteriales; family Propionibacteriaceae; genus Brooklawnia; species Brooklawnia propionicigenes. The sequence goes on from NZ_AP028056.1 coordinate 2,742,414, forward strand.
CATGGATGGCAGACGGGGCCAGACCAGCCTTGAGAATCTCGGACCACTGTCGCGCAAGGCTCATCGAGCGAAGACCCACGGCAAGTGGCAACTTGAACAGACCACTCCTGGTGTCTTCCGTTGGACCTCGCCGCACGGGTACCACTACGAAGTGACCCCCTCGGGAACCACCCGCCTGTTCGTACCCGTGCGGGAACCTCAAGTGCTCGAGACGGCCTGACCCTGCCGCCCGTCCGTCACTTCACTAGGTGATGGACGCCTTGTAGATCGCGTCGATCGAGGCGGCCAGCGCGGCGTTGAACTCCTCGTCCGTCATGGATTCGGTCAGCCCTTCGGTGAGTGCACGGGAGAAACTGGCGATCAGGCGGTGATTGCGGGCGAGGCGTTCGTCTGCCTCGTCCCGGCTGTAACCTCCGGAAAGCGCCACCACGCGCAGGACCGACGGGTGATCGATCAGTGGCGCGTAGAAGTTGTCGACCGTGGGAATGCTCACCTTGAACATGATCGGCAGGTCGAAGATCTCGGTTGCCAGTCGCTCCATGATCTCCGCGAGCAGGATCTGCTCGGATTCTTCCTTGTCAGGAGCCTTGATATCGATCTCCGGCTCCAGAATCGGAATCAGGCCGGCATCGGAGATCTGCCGCGCGAAGGCGAACTGCTGCTCGACATTGCTGGCGATTCCCTCAGCATTGGCCGACAGCACCACAGAGCGCATCTTCGTCCCGAAGATATGAGCCTTCTTGGCCCGTTCCAGCAGGTCGTCCAGGTCGCCGATCGGCTTCATCAGGCGCACGCCGTTCGCCGGATCGGCCAGGCCCTTATCCACCTTGAGGATCGGCAGAATCTTCTTCGTATCCCACAGGTAATCCGCTGCCGGTTGTCCGGCAAAGGTACGGTCCATCGTCTTTTCGAACAGAATGGCCGCAAGAATGTGCTCGCTGGTGAATGCCGGACTGGTGACGATGCGTTCCCGCATTGCGTGAACCAGATCGAACATCTCGTCATCATTGGAATAACGGTCTTCTTCGATTCCATACAGCTTCAGAGCGCGAGGGGTGCTGCCGCCGCTTTGGTCCAATGCGGCGATGAATCCTGCTCCAGAACCCATGCGCTCGAGCTTGGTACTCAACATGCTGTCCGCCTCCCACAAGGAACATCAGGTGATACATCTCACGCTACGTCGTTATCCGCCGGACCGAAGCGGAACGATGCGGAAGATCGCCCCACGACCTCAGTCGATGATCGTGTTCTCGCCGCGACGCTGCAGATCGGCAAGCCCATCGCGCATGGCGCGGATCTGATCGGGGGAGTGCCCGGTACGAATGGGTGGGATTGCCCGGGAACCGCTTGTCGGTGAGGTTGGGATCGTCCTCGATCTCCCCGATGGGTTCCACGATGTAGATGTGGTTCGAGATGCGCCCGTCCTCGAAGTTGGACGCTCGCCCCGGCTCCAGGACCTCACCCGGGACGAGGACCGCCTTCGTCCCGTGCAGGTAGATGCCCGGCCGGAACACTTCGAAGGGCACAGGTCCGCTGGTCATGGCGTCAACGGTATCGGCCCAACCGGCCCACGGTTATGGATGTGGGCTTACCGTTGTGACATGACGTATGTGATTGCTCTGCCTTGCGTAGATGTCAAGGACCGCGCATGCGTGGACGAATGCCCGGTCGACTGCATCTACGAGGGCGAACGGATGCTCTACATTCATCCCGATGAATGCGTGGACTGCGGTGCGTGTGAGCCGGTGTGCCCGGTAGAGGCGATCTTCTTCGAGGACGATCTCCCCGAGGAGTGGGCCGATTTCCTGCCGGCGAACGCGGGCTTCTTTGAAGGTATCGGCTCCCCGGGCGGTGCTGCGAGGGTTGGCCCGATCGCGAAGGACGATCCGCTTATCGAGGAGCTTCCTCCGCAGGGCTAGGCCGTCGGGAGCTCTCCGGCCCCGGGGGCAACCAACCAGCATTCCTGCCGCGGCGATTGCAGTGATGTCGGTGCAATCATGGCTGTATGAAGACCACAGCCATCGGTTACACCGAGAATCTTCCTGCGTCCGATCCGGCCAGCCTGATCGAACGAACCATCGAGGTGCCAGCCCCAGGACCGCACGACCTGCTGGTCGAGGTCGAGGCGGTGTCGGTGAACCCGGTTGACGTGAAACTCCGCGCGGGTGCACCGTCGGGAGGATTTCGGGTGCTGGGGTTTGACGCGGTCGGGATCGTCCGCGAGATCGGCGATGCCGTGACCTTGTTCCAGCCCGGCGACGAGGTGTTCTACGCGGGCAGCTACGACCGTCCGGGCACCAACCAACGCCTGCATCTGGTGGACGAACGCATTGTCGGACGCAAACCCTCGACGCTGTCACCCGAGGATGCCGCTGCACTGCCGCTCACCTCGATCACCGCATGGGAGACGCTGTTCGACCGATTTGGCCTGACCTGGGAGAGCACCGGCACCTTGCTGATCGTCGGCGCGACCGGCGGAGTGGGCTCGGCGATGCTACAGCTGGCCGAGGTACTGCTTCCGGATGTGACGGTCATCGCCACCGCGTCCAACCCCGAACGTGAGGCGTGGGTGACCAAGCTGGGGGCCGAGCACACCGTGAATCACCACGGCGACCTCGTGGCCCAAGTGCTCGCGATCGCACCCGGTGGGGTGGATTGGCTGTTCACCGCACATTCGGAGGGACAGCTGGAGGCCTACGCCCAGATCGTGCGACCGTTCGGGCAGATCACCGCCATTGACGATGGCCCCCGAGATGTCTCCCCGCTGAAACCCAGGAGCATCACCTGGCACTGGGAACTCATGTTCACCCGCCCGGTTCAGCAGACCCCCGACATGATCGAGCAGCATCTGCTTCTCGAGCGCGTTGCCGACATGGTCGAGCAGGGTCAGCTGGTCAGCACGGCGACTCGCAGGATGACTCCGATCAGCGCGGCGACGCTGCGCGAGGCGCACCAGTTGGTGGAGGGCGGGCGACTCGTCGGCAAGCTCGTTCTGCGCGGGTGGGAGTGATCTGCGCCCGGCCTGCGTGGCGCTACAGCGCTGCCGCCCCCGCAGTCAGCCACCAGAAGGCGTAGTCGGCGTAGAGAGCGGCGCCGATCGGCAGGGCAGCCTCGTCCAGATCGAAGTTGCCGTTGTGGTGGGAGTTCTGGGTGTTCGCCACGGCAGGGTTTCCGGTGCCCAAGAACGCATAGACACCCGGGACACGCAACGCCAGGTCGGCGAAGTTGTCGCCTCCCAGAGAGATCGGACGCTGGGTGATGACCTGGATGTTGTCGTCGATCCGGCGGGCGATCTCGGCGACCTCCTCGGTGATGGCCGGCGGATTGACGACCGCGGGAGTGAACTCGCGCCACTGAACCTCGACGGTCGCGCCGAATGCCTCCGCGGTCTGCTCAGCGAGGTGAGTGATCTGCTGCCTCACCAGAATCCGCGACTCAGGCGTTACAGTGCGCGTCGTGCCTTCGAGTTCGGCGGTTTCGGCGAGCGCGTTGTACGTCGTTCCCGCGTGCAGCTTGCCGACGCCGATGACCACCGGCTCGACCGGATTGGTTCGGCGGGTCACGATGGCCTGGATCTGGGTCACCAGGCTCGCCGCCACATAGAGGGCGTCGGCGCCCAGCTGCGGACGCGAGACGTGCGCCCCCTTGCCGTGAACGGTGATGCCGAAATGGTCGACTGCCGCGCAGTTCAGTCCGGGCACGGCGGCCACCGAACCGGTGAGCAGATCGGACGCGGCGTGCAGCCCGAACGTGCGCCCCGCATCGTCCAGCACACCCGCCTCGACGAAGTCGAGGGCGCCGAGCCCGACCTCTTCGCCGGGCTGGAAGATCAACTTCACCGTGCCGCCGAAGGCTCCGCGGGCTGACTTCAGCGTTTTCGCGGCGCCCAGCAGGCAGGTGATGTGGGAATCGTGCCCGCAGGCGTGCATCACGCCGTCGATCTGTGAGCGGTAGGGCACATCGTTGGTCTCTTGTACCGGCAGCCCATCGATGTCGGCTCGCAGGGCGATGACACGGTCACCGCCGAGGTCTCCGGTGAGGGTGCCCAGCACCCCGGTGGCGCCGACGCGGCGATGGGGGATGCCGTAGAGATCGAGCTCACGTTCGATCGCCTCGGCGGTCCAGAACTCGTGCAGCGCCAACTCGGGATGCTGATGAAATGCCCGGCGTAACCCGGTCAGGTATTCCTGCTGGGCGCGCAGTTGCTCAAAGAAAACGCTCATGGAAGATTCCCTCGTGGTATTCGTGTCCGATCCTGCGATAGCCTTCCGTGTCCACGGTATAGCGATGGCGGTGAGCCCCCGCTCGCGCAGTGGGCCCACCGCCATTTTGCAGTGACTGAACGCTGTCTCTCAGACTCCGGTGCCGACCAGTTCGTCGGATTCGAACTCGGCCAGTTCGTCCTCGAAGGATGCGGCGTTGTAGTCGGTGTCCTTGGTTTCGTGGACGATGATCAGCGAGATCAGGGTCAGCACGGAGGCCACGGCCAGGTAAACGCCAACCATCCAGGTGCTGCCGCCGGCCTTCGCCCACAGCGCGACCGCGATGATCGGGGCCAGCGCAGCGCCCAGGATGCTGGAGACGTTGTAGGCGATCGCAGATCCGGTGTAGCGCACGTTGGTCGGGAACAGCTCAGGCAGCACGGCGCCCATCGGCCCGAAGGTGATGCCCATCAGGGTGAAGCCGATGATCAGGAAGGCCTGCGTCATTCCGCCGGTCAACATGGCATCCGGACGCAGCGTCAACCACACCGGGAAGGACAGTCCGAAGACGATGATCGCGACCGTGACACCGATGAGCAGCTTGCGGCGTCCGAGCATGTCGGCCACCGGACCGGCCAGCAGCGTGAACAGACCGAAGAAGATCACGCCGATGATCTGCATCAGCACGAAGTCGGTGTAGGCGATGCCCAGGCCCCCGGGGGTCGCAGTCTGCGGCTTGGTGCCGAAGGTCAGCGCGAAGGTGGTCATGAGGTAGAAGAGCACGTAGGTGGCCAGCATGATGAAGGTGCCGAGGATGAGCTCACGCCAGTGGTAGCGCACGGTGTCGCTCAGCGGAACCTTGCGGATCGCGCCCTTCTGCTCGGCCTGGACGAAGGCCTGCGACTCGACGAGCTTGAGGCGAACCCACAAGCCGATGATCACCATGACTGCCGAGAACAGGAAGGGGATGCGCCAACCCCAGCTGAGGAAGGCCTCCGACTGCATGGTCGGACCGTCGGGATGCGGCAGGGCCATGTTGATGAGCAGGAAGAGCCCATTGGCGATGATGAAGCCGAGCGGAGCGCCCAGCTGCGGGAAGGTCCCGTACAGCGCGCGTTTGCCATCGGGGGCGTTCTCGGTCGCCACCAGCGCAGCGCCCGACCATTCACCGCCGAGCGCGAAACCTTGGCACAGCCGCAACGTCAGCAGCAGAACCGGCGCAATCAGCCCCGCACCTTGGAAGGTGGGCAGCAGACCGATGAGGAAGGTCGCCACTCCCATGGTGAGCAGGCTGATCACCAGTGTGGTCTTGCGTCCTCGCTTGTCACCGAGATGACCGAAGAAAATCGCACCGACCGGACGCGCGATCATGGCCGCGCCGAAAACCGCGAATGATGCGATGAGCGCGGTCGTTTCGTTGCCGGTGGGGAAGAACAGCTTGGGGAACACGAGGGCCGCGGCCGTGGCATAGACGTAGAAATCGTAGAACTCGACCGTCGTGCCGACCAGGCTCGCGGCGATCACTCGCCCAGGCGAGTTCAGTGGCGCTTTCGTCTGGATGGGGTTGGCAGAACTGATCGACATGTATGGACTCCTTCTCGGCGTCCATTATCTGACCATTCTGTCTCACCTGTTGGGACCAGTCGATGGGTGAGATCGTTGGGAGCTGGCCCTAGGCGGGTGGCGGGGTTCGTTTCCACAAGGCCAGCGCGATCGTCCCGAGCGCGAAAGGCCCAGCGACGGTGAAGGTCCGCCAGACGAGCAGAGCGGCCAGCGAGGGCTCCAGGATGCCGTCGCCGGCGGTCTGTGCCAGGGATGCGATCATCGCCGAGTCCATGATTCCGAGTCCCTGTGCAGGGAACATGGTCAGTGGGAAGGCGAACAGGTAGGCGGCTGCCAGTTCTACAGCGGGCAGCTGGTCAGGGGTGACGCCCATCGCTCGCAGCGTGATGACCAGCATCAGCAGGTCGATGAGCACGACGGCGTAGCTGACGAGCACAGCGCGCGGGAATCGTCGCGACAGATCGGTGGCCATGTTCGCCTGGAATCCGCGCATGGTCTCCGCCCACTTCTCGGGATCGGTCCGTCGGCGGATGATCCGAACCGTCTTGCCGAACAGACGCCCGAGGGTCGCCGCCCACTCCTGGCTGCGATGCACCAGCAGAACCCCGACGATCAGGGCCGCCGCGACGGCCAGGCTGAGTAGATCGAACAACCGCAGGCCAGGGCTGACCTTGAGGAATGGCAGCAGCGCGAAGCCCAGCAGCGGTGCGGAGAAGCGAGCGATGAAGAAGGTGACGGCGTTCATCGTCGTCGCGGCAAGCGCCGACTCCGTCGAGAGGTTCCACGAGCGGAACATGGCTACTCGCAGCACCATGTCGCTGGGTGCCGGTGCGAATGCTGCGGCAGTGCTTGCGGACAGATCGTTGATGGTGCATCGATACAATCCGACCCCCGGCAGGAAGATCGCCAAGGGGGCGGCGTTGAGTACCTGCCGCGCGACGAGCAGCACCAGCAGGACGAGCGGCGTCCACCACGGCAGGCGCGACAGGGCATCCCAGACTGCAGTCGCGTCAATGCGGCGGTAGGCGCGAACCAGTCCGAAGACGACGAGGACGGCGATTGCGGCCAGAACGATTCGCCGCATCCAGCCGTTCTTGCGTTCGTGCCGAAGGCTGGTGAGGACCTCGTTCGCGTCCTGCTCTGGTGGCATTGCTCAGCTCCCGGGTGAAGATGTGTCGTCTCGGTCAAGTGGTCCCGACTCCTTGACCGGCGAGGAAAGCGCCGCGAAGCACACACATCACGATAGGTGATCGTGCTTGCGGTCTCCTTCAGGCACCGGGAATCTGATCACACGACCCTTTCCGGGCCGTCGATGAGCCCGAGGATCGTGCCGTCGGGCGTGCGGACGGCGGCGACCCGATGGCCACCCCCGACCTCGCGCGGCTCGCTGGCGAGTGTGGCACCGAGGTCGAGGGCACGTTGGATCGACGCTTCCAGTTCGGGGACTCTGATGTGGGCGACCACGCCCGGAGTTTCTCCAGGTTGGGTCGGCGTGAGGCCGATTTCGATGCCGGAGATCTGGAACCCGACGTAGAAGGGCTTGTCGGTGTGCGGCTCGGCGTCGAGGATGGACGAGTGCAGTGCCTTCGCGGCTTGCAGATCGGAGACTTTGTAGAGGACATTGTCGAGTCTGTTCATGTCTTTATGAGACCACCACAGGGGTGCGGCGGTGACGGCGCTGCACGGCGGTGAAGACCCACCACAGCGACTGCGCCAACAGGACTGTTGCTGCGCCGAGGATCACGGTGATGAGGGATTCCGGGGTCCAGCGGCCGCCCATGGCGAGGGCGGCGACGGTCACCGACGACGCGACGACGGCAACGATCATGATGATGCGCGCACCGATCTGGGCCGAGTCTCGGTTGCGAGCGACCGCCAGGGCCAGTTCGATGATCTGCACCACAGCCACACCGCCGCCGGCGCCGATCGCAAAAACGATGACACCGTCGGACAGTGGTCTGTCGCTCATGGCGAGGACGAATGCGATGGCGGTGATCAGCAGCGCCTGAGCGTCCAGCACGGCTGCGAGGAGCTGCCAGGAGCGCGCGCCCCGGGGATCTTGCCGCTTCCGCGGGATGAAATCCCAAGCCCGGGCGTCGAGCCAACGGCTTGCGACGAGCGCGATGGCGAACGTACTCAGCGGCGCCACGAGCGAGGCGAACAGGTTGCCGCTGATCAGCCATACGATCGCCCCGATGGCCACGACGATCGGAGGCGAGCACAGTCGTCCGAACCACCATCCGCGCACGTACAACGATCGGGCTTCGGGTAGCACCGTCGGATGCAGGAGCCGTTTCACGGCAGGATCGGGCAGGGTCACTGCCTCATGCATGTCGTTCATCTGGACCTCCAAGGAGTTGTCGTCAGGTATTCGGGATCGATGTTCGGTCTGGCGAGTTCGTAGACCTTCTGCCGTGCCACACCGAGTGCGCCCGCCACGGTCACCGCGCTGAACTCGTCGAGGAGCGCATCGACACAGACCGACCGGACGCTCGCGGCGCGGGCGACGAGATGAGACATCAAGGCGCTGACCTCGGCAGCGAGCAGAGCAACGGCTCGTTCTCCGCCGAAGGCGACCGCCCAGGCCTCCTCTCCCGATGCTGCGGCCTGATAAAGACGGTCGCCGGCATCTTCGAGATGAGATTCGACCTCCAGGGGTGTGACACCGGCCGCCCGGAAGCGCTCGATGACAGCATTGACCGTTGCTGGGCTGTCTTTCCGGCGGTGTGCGAGGACTCGTGTCCACGCCGCCTCCTCGGAGAGGGTCGTGCCTGCATCGGGTTTGTCACCCCTGGGGTTACTCTTCATGGATCAAGCATTACACGCCGGGGTCAAGTCGTCAACCCCGGGGTGACAAATCATTGGCGACCGTGATGCCGCTGCCGTCTTGCAGACTGGCAACATGACGACGTCAACCAATGGTGGGACCGCGCCCGCGATGCGTCCCCTTCTTCTTCTGCCCGGATACTGGCTCGGTGCATGGATCTGGGGGCCGATCGTTGAGTCCCTGACCGGCCGAGGGGTACGCGCGCAAGCGGTCACCCTGCCCGGCCTCGAATCGTCCCAGGCTCGGCGCGACCAGGTGCACTTTGCCGATCACGTGGATTTCGTGGTCGCGAACCTTGAGGCATTTGGTGAGCCTGCGGTACTCGCCGCTCACAGCGGCTCAGGTGCAGTCGCAACCGCTGTCTCGGACCGCGTACCCGAGCTCCTCGCGAAGATCGTCTACGTCGACTCGGGCCCTTGCACCGATGGGACGATCCCGGTGCCCGATCTTCCTGCCGAGGCCACGGAGTTGCCCTTCCCGGGGGTCGACGCGCTGCCCGCAACCGGGGCGAGCGTGGAGGGGATCAGTGATCAGGACAAGGCTCGATTCGAGGCGCTTGCGGTTCCGCATCCTGCTGGGGCCTGCCGGGAGCCGGTGGAGTTGCATGATTCACGGCGCAACGCGATCCCGGCGACCCTGGTCTGCTGCTCGATCCGCAGCGAGCAGGTGCGCGAACTTGCCGCCGCGGGGGAGCCGACGTTCGCGGCCGTGAACGATCTCACCGACCTCACGTTCATCGATCTGCCCACCGGACACTGGCCGATGTTCTCCCGGCCGGACGATCTGGCCGAGCTCTTGTACCGCGAGGCCGCGGACGCCTGAGGCACGAGCGGAAAAGCTCCGGTTCGGCTAGGGGAGCGATCGGGCGACCAGATAGGCAACTCGTGTTGACTATTGCATATAAGCAATGTAAGTTGCCTATATGGCACAGAAAATGATCCCACCTACGGGTGGCCCCGCAGATGAGTTGGCTGCTGTCGTCGCGTTGCGTGAACTGGCCGATCGGCTGGAGGACGCCGCGGTGGAGAAAGCCATGCGGCAGGGCTGGTCATGGTCACAGGTCGCGGAGGGTCTGGGCGTCACACGCCAGGCCGTGCACAAGAAACACCTGCATCGGCTCATCGCTGCGGGTGTCGAGTTGAGGAGGCGAAATGGTTGACGAGAAGATGAACAGGTCATTGCAGGCGGTGCTGTCGCGCGCGATCGACGAAGCGAGTGCCCGTAGATCGACCACGGTAGAAGCGGAGCATCTGCTGCTGGCTCTGGCCACCGATGAGGGATTGATCGCGGCAAAGGTGCTTGCCGATGCAGGTCTGACCCATGATGCGATCGAGGCTGCGCTGGATCAGGAGCGGGCCGAGAGCCTGGCTGCGGCCGGGATCGGGCCGGTGGATGAGAGTCGTCTGGCTGCGACGCCGCGCCAGGTGCGTCCTGGATGGGGTCCCTCCGTGAAGGAGGCGATCCTTCGCGGCAAGAAGCCGGTGATTTCGGACGGGCGACACCGACCGTCCGAAACCGAACTGCTGATCGGGATCCTGCAGGCGAACCTCGGGACGGTGCCGCGCATGCTGGCGATCGCAGGCATCGACCGCGGCGACCTCATCGAACGCGCTCGGCAGGCGTGAGTGTCCGTAGGCCGACGAGGTAGTGAGTGACAGACTCGGGTTATGGAGAGCAGGCATATCAGCCGGGTGATCGCAGCATCCCCCGAAGCGGTCTATGCGTACGCGTCCGACCCCGACAATCTCGCGAAATGGGCTGCAGGGCTGACGCAAAGCGAGGTGATCCGGGACGGCGACAGCCTGCTCGTAGAGTCTCCGATGGGGCAGGTCACCGTCGTCTTCACACCCCGCAACGATTTTGGGGTCATCGATCATGATGTGCGGCTGCCCTCCGGGGAGGTTGTGAACAATCCGGTCAGGGTCGTTGCGCATCCTGACGGTGCGGAGATCATCTTCACCATTCGCCAGCTCGGGCTCACCGATGAGGAGTTCGATCGCGATGCGGCGATGGTCGAACAGGATCTTGACACCCTGAAGATGATTGTCGAACGGCTCTGAGGGCGATAGCTACCTTATTAAGCACCCACGTCGCATCGATGCTGACGTAGGGTTGGGATGCGTGCGGCCGCTGGGCCCCCAATCAGCGAACGTGCCTTGGCTGGCCACGACTTCGACGGCGTTCGCCGTGCGCTTTTCGACCGGAACCCGCCGGACTTCAAGTACTTGCCGGCGAGTAGGCGCAGCACGTCGCCACACCTCGGGTCGGGCGAGTGCCGCCAGTGTCACTGTGAGGGCGACATGCTCTGTCGCAGCTGTCTTCCCCACTGCGTGGCGCGCTCAAGCTCGCCCTTGCGCAGCGGGCCGTATTTCCCGGTCACGACGAAGCCCTCGGGCCGGGCAATCAACTGGTACCCCTTTGCCCGCAGTCCCTCAGCCACGGTCGGGGCACCTTTGCCGAACGGACCACGAACGCGGGTATCGAATGCCGCACATTGACCCGTGCCGGGCGGCAATGTCTCCAGCCAGGCACGAAGCGGCGGAGCGGACAAATCGGGAGCGGGCGCCCCGGACTCCGGGCTGTCCTGGATGCTCTGCCGCGTTCGCTCCGAGGACAGCTGAAACCCGAACACGGGACCGCCGGCGACCACCAGATCAGCACCGGCAAGCTCCTCGGCCGTGGCCTGCGCGGTGGACAGCACCTTCGCCTCAGGCCCTAGACCCTCGGCAATCGCATCGGCCACGGCGGCGGTATTGCCCCACAACGACTCATAAACCACAACCATCTTCACGATTGCCCTCTTCCCAAGCGCCGCTCGTCAAGCCTCCATACCTGGATCATCCTGGCAACGTGGGCCATACGTCCATGCTAGGGCTGTCTGTGTCGCGGGGCGCGAGATCCGGTGCCTCTCGGCGCAGGAAGGCGTTGCGGCGGTGAGCGGGGTAGTGGGAGCTTGGCTTGTGGCAGCCGCTATCGGGACTGCTCAGAGCATTGGATCGGATCTCGTGCCTGATATTCTGGTTGTTAGCACTTGTTGTGCTCTCGCGCAGTCGATGACGAAGTGCTCGTCTGACACATTCGCGGAGAGGACTGGCGTCTGCCAGGACATGTCCGCGGTGGAGATTGCGCAACCGGCTCCTGTTCGGGGGTGGGTTGTGTTCACCAAGCCGCGAATGCGGCGCGAGAGAAGGGTTGTTTCTCATGTCGACGATGAAGACGGACAAGACGGTCAAAGACCTGCAAACCGTTGTGGACAAGATTGCCGAATGGCCGGAACCGTATGCGACGATCGGTGCGCGGCTGCACGAGACGATCATGGGCGCGGGGCCGAAGCTCAAGCCACGAATCTGGTACGGCATGCCGGGCTATGCCGTTGGGCGTAGTGCTCCGGTGCTGGTGTTCTTCCGCGTGGACGACGGGGTGATGTCGCTCGGATTGTCCGAGAAGGCGACGGCTGAGCGCGAACCCGACAGCACTTTGCGGCCATGTGCCTGGTTCCTTGATGAGATTGATGACGTCACCGCCGCGAAGGTTGCAGACCTCGTGCGGATGGCATTTCGCTGATCAAGATCGGCACGCGGTGTGCTCTTGGTCGCCGATCACCGGCACGCTCCGGTGAATGCGCTGGGCTACCTCCGCGCCATGTTCACTGTCGACGACATCGACGAGACACTCGTCCGGCTCGCGAAGTACGGCGCTGAATTCGTCGGTGAGATCGTGCAGTACGAGCAGGCATACCAGCTCGGCTACCTGCGCGGGCCCGAAGGCATCCTTATCGGGCTCGCCCAGGAACCGGACTGACCGGGCGGGTCTGGCGACGTCGGTGGTCGGGTGCTTGCCGCAGGCCTGGTCGACGAGCGCATTGACGTCGTGGTGATTCGGGGCAACCGGGGCGCTTCATCTGCGCTATCGCGTGGGCCGGTATCGTAGGGCGACCGCTCCCGACCGGAACTCGTGACGATCGACGAGCTCGAGTTGGATGCGCTCGCGCAGACCGGCAAGCAACGCTGGCCCGTATCCGGCAAGAACCGGCTGCACAACGAACTCGTACTCGTCGATGAGTCCCAGATCTGCCAGCGCCCGGGGCAGGGTCACGCCTCCCACCCACAGGCCCTCGCCTGGCTGCTGCTTGAGCCGCTGTACCGCTGGTCCCAAGTCGCTCCGCACCAGTTCGGCATTCCAGTCGACCCCGCTCAGTGTGCTCGATACGACGTACTTCTTCGCCTGATCGATGGCCTCGGCGAATGGGATTTCCCACTCATTCATCCAGTCAGGCCACGTGCCCGTGGCCGGCCTCCGCCAGGCTGACTCCATCATCTCGTAGGTCACCCGACCGAAGAGCAGGGCATCGACCCGCTGCATCTCAGCGGTCCAGTAGCGCATCGACTCCTCGTCCGGGGGAAGCCCGGCCTCGTGATGACAACAGCCGTCGAGTGTGACGTTGATCGAGTATCGAAGTGGTCTCATCTCGCTGCTCCCTTGATGCGCCGCGCGTCCACCGGACCGTGCTCAGATGACCAGTCAACACCGTCACAGTGTCTCCGCGGCAGTTGCTCGATATCCACCGATCGGTGGATGCGGGAATCAACCCGAGCCGGACGCGATGGGCGATGTGGTGGGGCACCGCGCGTCCGTAGCCTCGTCTTATGACTGCAATGGAGGTACAGAATCTGCACAAGCGCTATGGCCGGCGCGTTGCTGTCGAGGATGTCTCCTTCACCGTTGAAGCAGGGGAGATCTTCGGCATCATCGGGCCGAACGGCGCAGGCAAGACGACAACGGTGGAAAGCATCGCCGGCCTACGAGTGCCCGACTCGGGAACGATCTCCGTGCTCGGGCTCGACCCGGTCAAGGACCGGGCGGAGGTGCGCGAGTGCCTCGGAGTGCAATTGCAGGAAAGCAGCTTCCCGGATGCGATCACGGTATCCGAGGCGCTCGAGCTCTACAGCTCCTTCTACCGGAACCCGGTCGACTGGCAGGATCTGATGGAACTCCTGGGCCTGGGTGACAAACGCAAGGCGAGATACAAGGCCCTTTCCGGCGGGCAGAAGCAGCGGCTCTCGATCGCGCTGGCGTTGGTCGGCGGCCCAAGAATTGCCATTCTCGATGAGCTCACAACGGGACTGGACCCGCAGTCTCGGCGTGACACCTGGAGCCTCATCGAACGGGTCCGTGACTCCGGCGTGACGATCCTGCTCGTCACCCACCTCATGGACGAGGCAGAACGTCTCTGCGATCGGATCGCCGTCATTGACGGCGGCAGGGTCGCTGCGTTGGATACCCCGGCTGGCCTGATCGCCGCGGCCAGCGTTATGCAGCAGGTCAGATTCCGTCTCAGCAGGCCGCTGGACAAACGCCTGTTGACCGAACTGCCCGAAGTGAGCGATGTAGAGATCACCGAGGGCCGCTATCTGGTTACCGGCAGCGGGCAGCTGTTGGGCAGCGTCGCCGGGGCTCTTGCCCGGGCGGAGATCGTCGCCGAAGATCTCCGGATCGATCAGCGCAGCCTCGACGACGCCTTCGTGGCCTTCACGGGCCGCCCGCCGGAATCATCGGCACCCCGCCAAGAGGAGGCCTGATCCATATGAGTGCCCTCACGAACATGATCAAGGTGGAGACGAAGCTCTTCCTTCGAGACCGTGCCACAGTGCTCTTCGGGGTGCTGTTCCCCACGGCGCTCCTTCTCGGGCTGGGTTCCATTCCCGATCTCAGGACGCCCTCGGCGGATCTGGGCGGGCTGCGTCCCATTGACGTCTGGGCGCCGACAGCGCTGGTGTTCGGGATCGTGATGATCGCCGTGCAGCATGTGCCCACGGTGATCGCGACCTACCGGGAACGCGGCATTCTGCGCAGGCTGTCGACGACTCCGGTACATCCGCGCAACGTGCTGATCGCACAGATGATCGTCGCCTTCTCTTCCGTGCTCGTCTCTGCGGCACTGATGATCTTTGCCGCGTGGGCGGTGCTCGGCATCGCGCCGCCCGAGCAACCTCTGAAATTCGCCGTCGCCTTCGTCATCGGCTACGCCGCCGTGCTGGGAATCAGCATGATCACCGCAGCGGTGGTGCGCTCCAGCAGCGCGGCAACATCGATCGGCACGCTTCTGTTTGTCGTTCTGATGTTCTTCGGCGGGGCCTTTCTGCCGCGAGCGATCATGCCCGAGGTGCTCCAGACGATCGGTGATTTCGTGCCGCCGGGCCTGCAAGCGTTGATCTCGTCCTGGTCCCCGGCAGCAGGTGAGATCACCGGCGCCGGAATGTCGTTCTGGGTGCAGCTCTCCGTCATGGCCGGCATTGCGGTGATCACGGCCGCGGTGGCTGCGAAGCTGTTCCGCTGGGAGTAGGGAGGAGGCAGGATGGCAGCGAGATTCCGGTCGGCCATTCTCGATGAGAAGAAGCGTTCGGCCGTGTGCGCGGCAGTAACCATCCTGGTCGCCGTGCCGATCAGCTATCTGTGGCTCCGGCACGAGGGCGCACCGGCCGAGCATGTGGCGGCAGTCGGCGCCGTCATCGTGTGGACTGTGTTCGCGGTCGTCGAGGCGGGCGCGACGTTCCTCGCCTATCGCGGTCTCACCTCGGATCAACTACTCGCGGTGCTCAAGGCGGATACCGGCGCCGCAACCGACGCCGAGTCGCCGCGAGCGGAGCAGCAGCAGAGCGAGTCGGTATCCGCCGAGACTGGCCCGGGCGCCATCGTCCAGGCCTTCGCCGGGAGGCTCTCCGGCAGCATCGAACAGGGTCGGCGGTACTGGCGCCGCGGCACCCACGACAGCTATCAGGTGCCGTCGTGGTCGGTGCACGTGTCGATCCTGGCGTTGCTGGTGGTCGGTGGCATTCTCGTGACCCCGGCGCTGCGCGGTTCCCAGTCGGTGCTGTTCGTCGCGCTGGCGATGGTCATCGGTTCCTGGGTGAACGTGCTGGTCTCCTATGGCGTCCACTACGCCCGGCTGGACATCCGCGCACGGGTGTTCTCCTTTCCAGGCGGTCAGCTGCGCGAGTTCGTCGACTACCTATACCTGGCCCTGGCCGTGCAGACCGCCTTCGGTACGAACGACGTGTCGGTGACCAGCGTGGCGGGGCGGCGAGCCGTGATGGGTCACAGTGCCCTCGCGTTCGTGTTCAACTCGGTGCTCATCGCCATGATCGTGTCGCTGATGCTGAGCTCCGCATACGGTTGAGATGGCAGCCAATTGCGGCAATGGCAGGGAACGCACCGAGCACGAGCGCACGCACGAACACGGCAAGCGCATCCGAGCGGAGCAGGAGGTGGCAGATGCCGGATCCCCGGATCAGTGACCGCCCGAACCTCGGAGCGCCCGCAGTCGCCGCGGATGGGGAGCGGACGAATCGCGCCCGCCTGGCTCGGAAAGAACAAGACCTGCGGATCTGGGATTATCTCCAGTTGGGCACCCCCTGGGTTCTGCTGGCGCTCTCCACGACGATCTACTTCTCGTGGGCGTTACCGGCCTCCGGAGAGGGTTACTGGCCCGACGGGGCATCTGTCCTCGGACTCGTTGCGGTCACGGCAACGTGGGTGCTGTTCGGTCACACGCTGCCCATCAGGAGAAAGACGCTCCGACCTGTGCCCGCCGTCATCTATTTCGTCGGGTTCTTGGCGCTGTGCCTCATCTTCATGACCTACTCCGAGGTCTTCGTCATCTTCACCATTTCGGGATTCTTCTACGCCTACCTGCTCACTCCCTGGCCGGTAGGGGTACTCGGCGTCCTGGCCACCTCCGTCGTCCTCAATGGCTCGATGCTGCTGCGCAGCGAGCTGACCCCGCAGACGCTAGTGATGTTCATCCTGATCGTCCTCGTCCAGACGGCGGCAATCGGCGTGGGAATCCCCTTCTCAGCACGAACCGAGACCGAAGAACGCAAACGAGAGAAACTCGTGGAGCAACTCGAAACGACACTGCATGAGAATGCCGGCCTGCATGCGCAGCTGGTCGCCCAGGCCCGGGAATCGGGCATCCAGGACGAGCGACAGCGACTGGCCGGCGAGATCCACGACACCCTGGCCCAGGGCCTAGCCGGCATCATCACGCAACTTCAAGCCGCGGAGCGTTCCGCGAACGTTCAGGGCGAGGCGGAGAGCCATGTGGCGGTGGCGCTTCGGCTCGCGCGCAGCAGCCTGGCCGAGGCTCGGCGGTCTGTACGGGCGCTCGCTCCCGAGGAACTCGGCAGAGCGCAGCTTCCCGATGCTCTCCGAACGCTGGCCGAGCGATGGTCGCAGGACGAGGGCGTCCCGGTGCAGGTGGAGGTCACGGGCATCCAGCTGCCTATCAGTCCGGCGATCGAGGTGTCGCTCTTCCGTGTCGCCCAGGAAGCGCTGACCAACGTGGCGAAACATGCGGAGGCCTCGCGGGTCGGCCTGACACTGTCGTATGCGGGCCCCGAGGTGTTGCTCGATGTGCGGGACGATGGACGCGGATTCGCGCAAACCGAGAACCCAGGCTTCGGCCTGACGAGCATGCGTCAGCGCATCAGAGGTGTGGGTGGCTACCTCGAGGTGGAGAGCGTGCCGGGCGAGGGGACATCCGTGAGTGCGCGGGTACCGGCAATCGTTCTTCCGGGGCATGCGAGCGAGGAGGAGGGCGACCGATGATTCGCTTGCTGATCGTCGATGACCATCCGATCGTCAGAGGCGGACTCCGGGACACGTTTGCGAACGCAGAGGACATCGTCGTGGTGGGCGAAGCCGGTGACGGCGCCGAGGGCATCAAACGCGCGGTGGCGCTGGCGGCGGATGTCGTGCTCATGGATCTCCGGATGCCCGGGACCGACGGTGTGACCGCTACCGCGACCCTGCGCGAGCGAGTCCCGGATATTCGGGTGCTGATCCTCACCACCTTCGACAGCGAAGGTGACGTCTTGCCGGCGATCGAGGCGGGTGCGATCGGCTACCTCCTGAAGGACGCTGTTCCCGATGAGTTGATGCGAGCCGTCCGGGCGGCGGCGCGCGGGGAAGCAGTGCTTGCACCGTCGGTGACACAGCACCTCATGGGCCATGTCCGCAGACCGAGCGCCGGCGTGCTGACCGATCGCGAGAAGCAGGTGCTGGAGCTGGTGGCGAACGGCAACTCGAACCGGGAGGCCGCGGCGGCCTTGTTCATCGGCGAGGCGAGCATCAAGACCCACCTGCAGCACATCTACGACAAGCTGGGCGTCCGGGATCGAGCCTCAGCGGTGGCCGAAGGCTATCGCCGACGCCTGCTCAAGTGAACGCCCGGCCAAGGACGTCGACGCAAACGCCGTCACGGGGTCGGCCGCGAGCGTCCACCGTTACGACAGGCGCCCTTGGATGCGGGCTTGAATGCCGTCGAGGATGGTATCGAGGCCGAATGCCAGGGCGTGCGCGGGGTTCTGTGCGGCGTCGAACGCCGCGCCGACAGCGCTGCCGACCCGCGCGGACACGGTGAGGCTGTCGTCTGTCATCACCTGTTCTAGGACGGGAGCGACGATTCCCCACCACTCGGCATCGGACATGCCGGAGTCATCGCGTGTGCTGGCGGAGCTTCGTCTTGCGCGGGCTGTCGCGTCGACGAGGCTCAGGATCAGCGTGAGGGCCGCGTCCATCTCGACATCGGACAGCCCGATGCCATCAAGGGGGCGCAACTCAGTCTCGTACTTGCGGCTGATGTTCGGCCCGACCGTTAGTCGGGATGAACGTAGATCGAGCAGCCACGGGTGCCGGGCGTAGAGGTCCCAGTTCCGCTCGGCAATGAATCTCACTGCATCTCGCCAGTCACCTACGCGAGCCGCGGCCTCGACATCGTTGTTGTACAGCTCCGCGTAGACCGCATCGACCATCAGTGCGGTGAGGTCGTCCTTGCCGGGCACATGCGTGTAGAGGGACATCGTGCCTACGCCGAGCCGTTCGGCGACCTTGCGCATCGAGGTTGCGTCGAGGCCATCGGCATCGGCGATCTCGATGCCCGCCTTGACGATCGCCGAGACCGAGAGACCAGACCTTCCTGGGCTGGGGTGGTGTCCCCATAGCAGGTAGATGCTGCGCACCAGGTCCGGCGCC
This sequence comes from Brooklawnia propionicigenes, assembly GCF_030297015.1. Taxonomy (NCBI): domain Bacteria; kingdom Bacillati; phylum Actinomycetota; class Actinomycetes; order Propionibacteriales; family Propionibacteriaceae; genus Brooklawnia; species Brooklawnia propionicigenes. The sequence goes on from NZ_AP028056.1 coordinate 2,761,038, forward strand.
GGCGAATCGGGCTTGTTGGCCAGTACGCCGCCGTCGATGAGGAGATGTCCGGCCTGCAGAACCTGATGATGTTCGGTCGGCTCAGCAGGCTTCCGATCCGGGCGGCTCGCCGCCGAGCCCACGAGTTGCTGGAGCAGTTCGGACTGGCCGAGACTGGATCGAAACGAGTCAGCGCGTACTCGGGTGGCATGCGCAGGCGGCTCGACCTTTCCGTCGCGCTGATCGTGGACCCGCAGATCCTCTTCGTCGACGAACCGACCACCGGGCTTGACCCCAGCGAGTCGTAGTACCGAGGCCATGATCCGGCAGGCGAGGCGGAGGCGTCGAGGATCACCGACGCAGTTCCCGCTCTGCCGAGGTGGTGAGCGGCGGCTAGGCCGGCCTGCCCGGCGCCGATCACCAAGGTGTCTGTCGTCGTCATGTCCACGATCGCATCGTATCGTCATTTCCCGAAGTGACGATACGAGACTAGAATGAAGTCATGAGTGGTTCGTTGTTCCTGGCGGAGACGCAGGCGTTCCTGAAGGCGCTGGCCAGCGAGACGCGACAGCAGATCATGCAGGAGTTCGCCACCGGCGCGGCACTGACGGTCGGTGAGATCGCTGAGAGGTGTGGGATCGGGCAGTCCACCGCCTCGGAGCAGTTGACGATCCTGAGACAGGGGGGTCTGGTGACCTCAACGCGGGCGGGCAAGCAGGTGCGGTATCGGGCGGACCCGAGCCGGATCAGTGACCAGCTGGAGGTGCTGGGCGACTTCCTTGCACGCTGCTGCCCGCCAACGGGAGCGGGCGATTCCTAGCTGGCGAGAGAGGCGATCAGCCCCTCAATACGGGCACGGATGTCGTCGCGGATCGGCCGCACAGCATCGATGCCTTGCCCGGCGGGGTCGTCGAGCTTCCAGTCCTCGTAGCGCTTGCCCGGGTAGTAGGGGCAGGCGTCGCCGCACCCCATCGTGATCACCACATCCGAGGCCTGGACGGCCTCAGGCGTGAGCACCTTGGGCTGCTCCGCGGCGATGTCGATGCCCTCTTCGCGCATGGCTTCGACGGCGATGGGGTTGATCTGGTCGGCGGGCATGGAGCCGGCGGAGCGGACCTCGATCCGGTCGCCGGCGAGGTGGCGGAGGTAGCCGGCTGCCATCTGGGAGCGGCCGGCGTTGTGGATGCAGACGAACAGCACGGACGGCTTGGGGTCGGTCATGGTCGGGTCTCTTTCGTTAGTGGGTGGTGAGGGAGTCGAGCAGGGTGCGGACGCGGGCGGCGATGTCGTCGCGGATGGCTTCGACGCCCTCGGCAGAGGCGAGGGCCGGGTCTCCGACCGCCCAGTCCTCGTAGCGGACGCCGGGGATGATCGGGCAGACGTCGCCGCAGCCCATGGTGATGACGACATCGGCGGCGCGGACCGCGTCGTCGGTAAGCGGCTTGGGGAATCGCTCGGTAGCGGCGTCCTCGCCCTCGATCTGGGTGAGCAGCGAGCGCACGTGCGGGTGGACGTCTGGCGCCGGTCGCGATCCGGCGGAGCGGGCGACGACCTTGCCATCGGCCATCTGGTTGACCAGCGCGGCCGCGAGCTGGGATCGGCCGGCGTTCTGTACGCACACGAACAACACCTGCGGCACACCCGTCCCGCGGTCGCGGGTGAGGTCGGTGAGGCGCTGGCGGGCGAAGCGCTCGGTGAGCGGCACCAGGTGTCGGGCGATCTTCGCGGATCGGAGGAGACCGGCGTAGGACTCCCGCACCATCGTGACCACCAGGTCGCGACTCAGCGTGTCGTATTCGTCGGCCAGTTCTTCGGCGAGGCGATCGATGACGTGCGAGTCGACCTCACGCGGCGACTCGGGCCGATCCTCTGCAGGATCGGCGGCGACCGTGGATGCGAAGCCGTCCAGGAGGGCGGTGACGGCCGCCTGTCGGGTGGGGACGAGGCGGTAGTACACCCAGGTGCCGCGCCGTTGGGAGCTGAGCAGGCCGGTGTCCTTCAGGACCTTCAGGTGGTGGGAGATGGTGGGTTGGGAGACGTCGGCGAGTTCGGCGAGGTCGCAGACGCAGGACTCGCCGCGCGGGTCGGTGGCGATGGCCGACAGCATCCGGAGCCGGAGCGGGTCGGCCAGCGCCTTCAACGTGTTGGCCACGGTGGTAGCGACGTCGAGGCCGATTGCGTGCGCCTCGGCAGGTGCGCACGTCTCGACCGTTGTGGGTGTTTCGGTCATGGTGTCCTCCTCAGGTCGGTCGTAGCGGTGTCCGGAGCGTAGGGGTCGGTGTGGAACCAGGCGCGTGCGGCCCACAGCGAGACGTAGACGAGGCCGACGAGCACGGGAACTTCGATAAGCGGGCCGACGACCCCTGCGAGGGCCTGTCCAGATGCCGCGCCGAAGGTGCCGATCGCGACCGCGATGGCGAGTTCGAAGTTGTTGCCCGCCGCCGTGAACGCCAGTGTGGTGGAGCGGGCATAGCCCAGTCCGAGACCCTTGCCGAGCAAGAGCCCGACGAACCACATCAGCGCGAAGTAGACCAGTAGCGGCAGGGCGATCCGGGCGACATCGAACGGACTGGATGTGATCGCTTCGCCTTGGAGTGCGAAGAGCAGCACGATGGTGAACAGCAACCCATAGAGCGCCCACGGCCCCACTCTGGGGAGGAATCGGTTCTCGTACCAGTCGCGTCCCCGGCGCTTCTCGCCGATCCACCGCGAGGCGAACCCTGCGATGAGCGGGACGCCGAGGAAGACCAGGACGTTCAGCGCGATCTGCCCCACTGACACTTCCAGACCTTGGGTATCGAGGCCGAGCCAGCCGGGCAGTACGGTGAGGTAGAACCAGCCGAGCAGCGAGAATGCGACGACCTGGAAGATGGAGTTGATCGCAACCAGCACGGCGGTGGCCTCTCGGTCGCCGCAGGCCAGGTCGTTCCAGATCACGACCATCGCGATGCAGCGGGCCAGTCCCACGATGATGAGCCCCGTTCGGTACTCCGGCAGATCAGGCAGGAACAGCCAGGCGAGGGCGAACATGACTGCCGGGCCGATGATCCAGTTCAGCACCAGGGATGAGACGAGGAGACGCTTGTCGCCCGTGACGGCCGCGATCTTGTCGTAGCGGACCTTTGCGAGCACGGGGTACATCATCACGAGCAGCCCCAGCCCGATCGGTACCGAGATGCCTCCCACCTCCAGGTGAGCGAGCACATCGGAGACGGCGGGGACGAGACGACCGAGTAGGAGGCCCGCGACCATCGCCAGTCCGATCCACAGCGGCAGCCAACGGTCGAGGGCGGACAGGCGCTTCGGAGTGGCGCGTGTGGGCGCCGTTGCGGTCGCGGTCATGCCAGGAGTCCGTCGATCTTCGCGGCGATGGACGGCTTTGGGTGCGCGCCGATCAGCATGTCGACCCGCTCGCCGTCGCGGTAGAAGGAAAGAGTGGGGATCGAGGTGACACCAACTGTGGTCACGGTCTCGGGATTGGCGTCCGCGTCGATCTTGACGATCTTGACCCGGCCCGCATACTCGGCGGCCAAGTGCTCCAGGATCGGAGCGATGGCCTTGCATGGGCCGCACCACGCAGCCCAGATATCAACTACGACCGGAAGCTCTGATTCGAGCACTTCGCTGACAAACGTGGCGTCGGTGACGGGGGTGATGCTCATGCGGAAACCTCCAGAGTGGGACTCTCGATCTGGGTGGGCAGATCGAGGGTCGACAGATAGTGCTGCGCGTCCAAGGCAGAGGCGCAGCCGGTGCCAGCGGCCGTGATCGCCTGCCGGTAGTTGTGATCCACCAGGTCACCGGCGGCGAACACGCCGGCCACGTTGGTGCGTGTCGTTGGATGGGCCACGATGACGTACCCCTCGGCGTCGGTGGACACCTGGTCGGCGACAAGCTCGGAGCGCGGGTCGTGCCCGATTGCGACGAAAGTGCCCGACACATCCAGCACGCGTTCGGTGCCTGTGATCGTGTCGCGCAGGCGCAGACCGGTGACGTTCGCCTCGCCGAGGATCGCGGCCACCTCGCTGTTCCATGCGACCTCGATCTTGGGGTCGGCCAATGCCCGCTCGGCCATGATCCGGGACGCCCGGAACTCGCCGCGCCGGTGGACGAGCGTGACCTTGGCAGCGAAGCGCGTCAAGAACAGTGCTTCTTCCATCGCGGAATCGCCACCGCCGATGACCGCGATCTCCCGGTCACGGAAGAAGAAGCCGTCGCAGGTCGCGCACCATGACAGGCCATGTCCCGAGAGTCGCGCTTCCTCAGGGAGACCGAGCTTGCGATATGCGGACCCCATCGCCAGAATCACGGCGCGCGCCTGGAAGGTTCCGCTGCTGCTGGTCTCGATGACCTTCGTGGATTCGGTGAGTGCAAGACAGGTCGCGTCGTCATAGATGATGCGGGCGCCGAAGCGCTCTGCCTGGGCGCGCATCGCTTCCATCAGCTCGGGGCCTTGGATGCCGTCGGTGAAGCCGGGGAAGTTTTCGACCTCCGTGGTCGTCATCAGCGCTCCGCCGGCCGTCACCGATCCAGCCAGGACGACCGGCGCGAGGCCTGCTCGCGCGGCGTAGACAGCTGCGGTGTATCCGGCTGGGCCGGACCCTACGATCACTAGTTCCACATCTTGCATCGACATGTATCTATATTGAAGGAGATCGAAGCAAGATGCAACCCGGGAGCGGCGGCGGGTGCTGTTCGGACGCCACGGGCAGGCTGGTCGCCCCGCCCCGGCGTCGCGGCTTTCGAGGCGGAGTCGGTTGGGAGGGTTGTCGTGGGCCTGGTGGGTCAGCAGGTGATCGACGGGTCCGCCGAGCAGTTGTCCGGGTCCGGCAGTCCGGCGAGGAACGCTCGCACGGTCGCCAGGCCCTGCGGCGTGGCGTGGTAGTGCGCCCACTTGTGGCGCATCTCCCGGCTGATGAGCCCGGCCTTGACCAGCCGGGCCAGATGGTAGGAGAGGGTTGGCTGGCTGATGCCAAGACTGTCGGGCATGTGACAGGCGCACACGCTGGAGCAGCAGTTCGCCGAGATGTGATGCAGCAGCTTGACCCGGACCGGATCGGAGAGTGCCTTGAAGGTGGCGGCGACCCGCTCGGCCTCCTCGTCGGCGAGCGCCGACGCGCCCCGTGGGGCGCAGTCGATGATCGGGAGGTGCTGAACCATGCGCGCCAGCCTACCACCTCAAATTGACAGACGTCGATATGAGCCCTAGCCTTCATATTGACGAACATCAATCCGAGAGAGGCGTCCTCATGATCCAGGTCTTCGAAGGCCCGCTGTGCTGCAACACCGGGGTGTGTGGCCCCGACCCCGACCAGGCGCTGGTCGACTTCACCGCCGACCTCGACTGGCTTACCCGGCAAGGCGTGTCGGTGCGCCGGGCGAACCTGGCCCAGGACCCCGCCGCGTTCGCTGACAGCGCCGTCGCGCGGGCGTTCGTGCAGAAGGTCGGCGCGTCCGGGCTGCCGCTGATCGTGGCCGACGACGTGACGGTTGCCACCGGACGCTACCCCTCCCGCGCCGAGCTGGCCCGGATCGCCGGCGTCGAGGCGCCCGCCGAGAACACGGCGACCGGGTGCTGCGGTAGCGCACCGTCCACCCCGGCAGCGTCGGTGTGCTGTGGCGACGAGGCCCCGGTGTCGTCGGGATGCTGCGGTTCGGACCAGTCGGTGACCATCCAGTCCGGTTCTCAGGCGTAGGGCTGATCGGAGATGATCGAACTGCTGCACAACCCGCCGAGGTTCCTGTTCCTGACCGGGAAGGGCGGTGTCGGGAAGACGAGCATCGCCTGCGCCGCCGCGGTCGACCTCGCCCGCCGGGGCAACCGGGTCCTGCTGGTCTCCACCGACCCGGCCTCGAATGTCGGCCAGGTCTTCGACCAGCGGGTCGGGTACGCGATCACCCCGATTGTCGGCGTTGCCGGGCTCGACGCGCTGGAGATCGACCCCGAGGCCGCCGCCGAGGAGTACCGCCAACGCGCACTCGCCCCGATCCGGGACTTCCTCTCGGTCAAGGACCTCGCCGACGTCACCGAGCAGCTCTCCGGGTCCTGTACCACCGAGATCGCCTCGTTCAACGAGTTCACCGCCTTCCTGGCCGGCAACGACATCGCGCGAGGCTACGACCACATCGTCTTCGACACCGCCCCGACCGGCCACACCGTCCGGCTGCTCAAGCTCCCCGGCGAATGGACCTCCTTCCTCGAAGACGGGCTCGGCGATGCGTCCTGCCTCGGTCCGATGGCCGGCCTTGACAAGACCCGCACCACCTACGCCGACGCGCTCACCGCCCTGGCCGACTCGTCCGTGACGAGACTGGGCCTGGTTGCCCGCCCACAAACCTCGTCGCTGGCCGAGGCGTCCCGCACCGCCGACGAACTTGCCGAAGCAGGCGTCCACGCCACCCACCTGGTCATCAACGGCATCCTCCCCAGCGAACCCATCTCCGATGTCCTGGCCGACGCGATCCGCGCCGAGGAGACCGCCGCCATCGCCGCCATGCCCGTCAACCTCGCCGGGCTGGCGATCGACCGGCTCCCGCTGCGCTCCCGCGACGTGATGGGCCTCGACGCCCTCACCACGCTGCTCTCCGAGGCCCCGGACCACACCCCGGCGTTAGCCGCACCGCGCGCCAACGCCCCCGCCGGCTCGTCGGATTCTCTGGCCGCGACGATCGAGCAGCTGGCGGCCAAGGACCACGGATTGATTATGGTCGTGGGGAAAGGCGGCGTCGGGAAGACGACGATGGCTGCGGCGATCGCCGTCGGTTTGTCCGACCGCGGCAAGGACGTGCTGCTGACCACCACCGACCCGGCCGCGCATCTCGCCTGGACGGTCGGCGAAGCGGCGCCCTTCGAGGTCTCCAGTATCGATCCCGTCCAGGCGGTGGCCGACTACAGGCGCCACGTCATGGACACCAAGGGCGCGGGCCTGGACGCCGACGGTCGGGCCAACCTCGCCGAGGACCTTCGCTCGCCCTGCACCGAAGAGGTGGCCGTCTTCCAGGCCTTCGCCGCAGCCGTCGAGCAATCCGCCCACCGGTTCGTGGTCATGGACACCGCCCCCACCGGACACACCCTGCTCCTCATGGACGCCACCGGCTCCTACCACCGCGAGGTCGTCCGCAACCTGCCCGAGCAGGCCGGGCTCACGCCGCTGGCCCGACTCCAGGACCCCGACAACACCAGCGTCATCGTCGTCACACTGCCCGAGACCACCCCCGTCCTCGAAGCCACCGGCCTGGCCGCCGACCTCACCCGAGCCAACATCACCACCTGGGGATGGATCGTCAACCGCTCCCTCACCCCGACCGACACCACCAGCCCCCTGCTGGCCGAACGGGTCAACGCCGAACAAACACCTCTGCGAGAGGCCCAGGCGCAGACCGGCCGGGTCGCCGTCGTGCCCTACAGCGACACCCCTCCCGTGGGTGTGAACCAACTTCGCCAGCTCTCCACCGCCTCGGACCGGGACGCCGGTCACGCTGTCCGTGAGCAGGTACGCCTCCGCTACGCGCAAGCCGCAACGGCAGTCCGCGCCGGCGCTCACAACACCGACCTGCTGGCGGACAGTACCTGCTGCTCACCCGCTTCCTGCTGCGGCAATCCCAGCGCTGACATCGGTGGCTTCGGGGCCGGGCTCTACGACGCGACGGAGGCTGCCGAGTTGCCGCTGGAGGCGATCGAGGCGAGTCTGGGATGTGGCAACCCAACCACGGTCGCAGAGCTGTGCGAGGGCGAGCGCGTCCTAGACCTCGGTTCCGGGGGCGGAATCGATGTCCTGCTCTCCGCACGCCGTGTCGGCCAGTCCGGATTCGCCTACGGCGTTGACATGACCGACGAGATGCTCGACCTGGCACGCACCAACGCCGCGAACGCGGGAGCGACCAACGTCGAGTTCCTCAAAGGCACTATTGAGGATGTACCCCTACCCGACGGCGCAGTCGACGTCGTGATCTCCAACTGCGTCATCAACCTGTCCACAGACAAGCCGGCCGCCCTGGCGGAGATGTTCCGTGTGCTCGCTCCCGGCGGAAGAATCGGCATCTCCGATGTCGTCGCCGAAGACCATCTCACCCCGGCCGAACGAGCCGAGCGCGGTTCATACGTGGGGTGCATCGCCGGCGCGCTCTCCAAGAGTGAATACCTTCAGGGCCTCGCCGCAGCCGGATTCAGCGACCCTACCGTCGAGTTCACCCACCAAGTCGCCGATGACATGCACTCAGCGATCATCCGCGCGACGAAGTTGGTGCGTTAGCTTCCGGAACCTTCGAAGAGTGAGCTCGCTGGGGATGAGCCATGGAGGCAAGCAGCGGTGAGATCGACAGCGCAGCGAGCGGCGTGGTTCGGTGGCCGGTGCGCGTCGAGACCGGCCACTACGCGCACCCTGTAGCGCCGGAGGTATATGACTGTGTGAAGTTCCTGCTAGCCCGCGAGGGCTCAGGGACTATCACCGGTGACTGGGGCGAGCGTCGGTTCCGCATGGGCGATCTGATGCTGGTGGGCTCAGGCTTGGCTATCGGTGGCGCGCCGGACGGGACGGCAACGACCTCGACAATCTTTGCCGACAAAGACTACGTAATGGATCAGGTGTACTGGCGCTACGCCGATGTGTTGCAGGACCGGACGGCAGCCGAGACCGTGATGCAACGCGCGTTCGGGACGGGCGCAATCATGATCCGTCTGAACGGCCCGCTGGCAGCCACCTTCGCCGCGAGAATCGATGAGATCGAGCGGGCGCAGACAATGAGAGAGTTCCATCGGATGCAGGCCGCCTTTGCCGAGGTCTTGCACCTGCTCGGGCAGTTGTTGCCGTGGAGCCCGGCGCCGTCGCTACGAACCCTGACACACGGGATCGCGGCGATGGTGGCCCGTCGCACCGCCACGCGGCCCGTGCGCAGCGAGGTGCTACAGGTCCGCAACGCCATCCAGTGTGATCTAGCCCACCGTTGGCTCGTCGCGGAGATGGCCACGACGGCACATCTATCGGTGCGGCAACTACAGCGAGTGTTCGCTGAGTCGCTGGGCGTGTCCCCGATCACCTTCCTGGGCCTGTTGCGCACCAAGGAGATGGCCCGAATGCTTCGTGACACCGAGATGACAGTCGGCGAAATGAGCAGAGCCGTAGGTTGGCGGAGCCGGAGCCACGCTCGGTCAGTGTTCGCGATGTCAACGGGAATGACACCCGAAGGGTACCGGCAGATGGTGCGTGGTCGGGATCACGACGCGTAGCGTCGGTATCGCGCCAATGTGACGCCCGCCGTCTCGCCGCCTGGTCCACGCGTCGGATAGGCAGGGATGACGCCAGGTTCCCTGCCGCCACGACTCTCGGCACCCCTTCTCTGTGTTGCTGACCGTCCCCTCCAGGTTGCCTTGGCGCACCTTCCGGACACCGCTCGCCAACGGCACACCACCCGGCCTCACCCGGGAGCTGTCTGAGCGGGTGGCACCTGGGACGGACGCGGGACGCGAGCGGCCCACGGTGCCGAGCGTGCCGGTGGTCGAGCCCGAGATTGAGCCCGTAACCGTGTTGGCGGGTCGGGGGCTGTGATGTCTGGCCCGGGCCGCTTCACGACGGCGATCAACGAGATGGGCCTGACGACGCCGCTCTCGGTGGCTGCTGCCGGATTCGCGGGAGCCGGTGTTCCGGTGTTCCCGTGCGCGCCGGGCGGCAAGCATCCGATCACCGAGCACGGGTTCCACGAAGCAACCACGAATCTCGCTCAGGTGCGTCAGTGGTGGCGACGGTTCCCGAAGGCGAACATCGGCGTCCCGACCGGTCGGCCGTCTGGGGTGGTCGTGGTGGATGTCGATGTTCATGGCGTCAACGGATTCGCGGCCTGCTGCCGAGCCAAGGAGGCGGGGCTTCTCTCGGGGTGGGAGGTTGTCGTCCGGTCGCCCTCGGGTGGGCTGCACGCCTACTATCCGGCTCACGAAAGTGCCGAGCAGCGGTCGTGGCAGGCGGGCCGGGCCGGGATCGACTTCCGGGGTGACGGTGGCTACATCATCGCGCCACCTTCACGTCGGGCTGTCAACGGCGAATTGGCCCTGTACCAGGTGACCGCTATCAGCGAGGCGCCGGGCAAGGCCCTGGATGCGACGAGGTTGCGGGACCTTCTCGATCCGCCCCGGCTCCCGCGCCCACGTTCCTATCGAGGCAACGGTGAGTTGGACGTGCGGCGGATCGCCGAGTGGGTGGCGCGTCGGCCGGAGAACGAACGTAATCACGGTTTGTTCTGGGGCGCGTGCAAGTTGGCCGAGCGGGGGGTCGCGCAGGCGGAGGCGTCTGATGTGCTGACCCGCGCGGCGATGACTGCTGGCCTCGGTGAGCGCGAAGCCGCACGGACGGTCCGGTCGGCCTACCGCACCGTCAACGACGGCCATGTCAGCTCGGGCATTGCGGCCGTCGGTACGGATGAGTTCGCGGTCTCGGCCGCAGACTCGCGGGCCGCGATAGTACGGGGGCTGCCGTGACCAGACTTGTTGGAGCGGGTGGTCGCCGTTGGGCCGTGGTCTCGGCGGCGTCTGGAACCGTGCTGATCGCTGCCGGGGCGTTCTGGTTGTCGTTCACGGCGTTGGCTGATCTGGCGCGTCGCTCGGGCATCTCGTCCGGACAGGCATGGATATGGCCGCTGCTGGTGGACGGTCTGATCGTGGTGTCCACGGTCGCAGTCGTCGCGCTGGATGGTCGGCGGGCTGCGTGGTACCCGTGGGCGCTGCTGATCTGCGGAGCCTTGGTGTCGGTTGCAGCGAACGCGATTCACGCGATCGTGACAGCGGATGCCGATGTTCCCGCGCTACTGGCCGCGTCGGTCGCGGCCGTGCCTCCGGTCGTGCTGCTGGCCAGCACCCACCTGACGGTCGTGCTCATCCGCTCCACCAGAACCGACCCCGTGCCGGAACCAGACGCACCGGCTACTGCGCATCCGCTCGCTATCGCCGAGCTACTACCACTCAACACCGCAGGTGAGGCTGACGAGCAGGTTGCAGAGTCGAGCGTCGAGGAGTCTGCGCGTAGGGCCGTCTCGCCTGTGGAGCGGGTCTCGCAGCGGGTAGAGGCGGCGCGGCTGCGGGGCGAGGGGTGGTCGAACAAGCGGATCGCCCAAGAGTTGACGGTGCATCCGTCCACTGTGGGGCGTTGGTTTGCCACCGACGCTTCTGAGATTCCCGAAGACAGGAGAGAACGATGACCATTGACCAGCACACCACGCCGGACCCCGAGCCTCCGGCCGCTCCACGCCGCGATCTACCCGCTGAGGGCGGAGCCTCCGCGCCGGAGGCGGTGCAGGCCGCCGATGTCGACCGTGGGAGCAGGGACACGAAGGAGTTGGAGGTTGAGCGGCCAGCGCGGGGGGGGGGGTGGACTGGGTGCGCCCTTCCGACTTGCTTTCGCGGGCGAGTGGAGCGTTGGCGCGCAGCGGTGTCGACTTCCAGGCCGGACTCGCGCAGCGCGCCCGGTCGGGGATCGTCGCCGGGGCCAAGGCGTCGGCTTCGCGCGTGCGGCGGCTTGCCCCGTTGTCTGCCTTCGGGCGAGGCGAGCCCGCTGTTGAGCAGCGTGGCCTGGAAAGGACCTGATCGGGGGTGATCCATCATGCACACCATCACGTTCGTCATCGGTATCGCGCCCGTTTGGGAGGCGATGCGCACCTGCTTGCCAGGAGGTGCCGAGATGACCACACGCACGATGACCGCCGACGAGGGCGGCACAGAGGACTTCACCACGGGCGAGGGACTGCGCGCCTTGTTGCGACGGCTCCACGAAGCGGGGCCGGATGCGTGGCGCACTGATCCCGTCGCGGCACGTCTGATGGCCTTCGCTGCGGAGAAGTACGAGGCCCTGGCCAGGAAGCATGGCCTTGATCCGTGGGAGGCCGCAACGGCCGCGTTCGATGTGATGCGCACCCGTTCGGCGCGGGAGGCCGTCGATCCCTGGGGTGTGGTGACGCACGTGCCACCACCGTGTCGCTGTCGCTGGACATGCGCGCTGCCGCCCGTCAGACTAGAACCGCCGGGGGCGGCATCCGGGGTGCGGCAAATGTGTTGCGCCAGGAGATGACCACTCTGACCGCGGCCCTGCGCGCCGCCGACCTCACGGCCTCGGAATGGCTCGGAGCTGGTCAGCTCGCGGTGATGCTGCGCACCGCCTACGACCCGGCGATCGGCCCCACCCTGGAACGTCACGGCCAGCTCGGGCAAGACCTCGCCACCGCCGGGCCGGTCGCGGTCACCGAGACCTGGGACCGGCTGCGCACCGACTCGGGCTACCACGCGGTGCTGTGGATTTCGGAATGGCCCCGATCGATGGTGTACCCCGGATTCCTCGCCCCGGTGCTGCTGTCCACCGGCATCGGACGTTCGTTCTCGCTGCTATGCACGACGTTGCGCACCGATCAGGCCGCCCGAGACATCCGCAAGAAGAAGGTCGAGTACATTTCCGACGCCACTCAGCGGGCCAGGATTGGGCAGATCGAGGACGCCTCGCAGAGCGCCGAGTACCGCGACGTGCTCCGGCAGGAGGCCGACCTCACCGCCGGGCACGGCGTGCTGCGCTATACCGGGCTGATCGCCGTCACCGCACCCAGCACCAACGAGTTGGACACCGCTGTCGCCGCGATCGAGCAGGCCGCCATCCAAGCCTCCTGCGAGACCCGGCTGCTGGTCGGCCAGCAAGCCCAGGCGTTCACTGCCGCCGCGTTGCCCCTGTGCCGCCGCCTCTGAACGACCTGCAACCCGGGACGGATAGCGCACCTGGCCGATGTCCGCACGTCCAGACGACCGGGGAGGCCTGTGATGCCCACGTTCCACGATCCAACCGCTGACTCACGAGAGGCCTACGAGGCGATCCGAGGGCTGGCCCACGCCACCATCTTCATCGAGCAGCCGCACGAGGCCTACGGAGTGATCCTGGAACTGCTCGGCGGTGTCCGCTCGTTGCAGCAGGTCTTCGACCAGCTCGCCGCGATGCACGAGCGCCACCAGGGCCGGGCTTTCACCGCCGCCGGCGACCAGCTCGCCGGGATGGTCGATGCCTTCACCGCCGCCGATCGGCTCCATGAGACCGCTGCGATAGTCCGTCGGGCCGAGAGCCTGCTTGACGCTGCCGCACAGGCCGCAGGGCGGATCGCGTGGCACCCCGCAGAACCCGCCGCGCCCGAGGCGGTGAACAGGCCGGCGTGGGTGAACATCGTGTTTCTCGATGGTGAGGAAGCCGACCGGGTGCTCGACCTGATCGACCGGGAAGGCAGCACGGCCGGGGTGCTCTACCTGTCGCAGTGGGACATGGGAGCTGACACCGTGGACGACGCGATCGCGATCGGGCACACCTACGACGAACTGCCCTCCAGTGCCAGCGACAAGACCGCCACCGTGGATGCGTACACGATGATCTACAACCCGAGCCTGGGTCACGTCGCGCTCTACCGGAACCCCGACGAGCTGCCGAGCCTCACCCTGCTCGAAGCACATCAGCATGTCGAGATCGGCCCACCACGAAGGGCGCAGTCCGACAAGCCACCGGCCGAGCAGCCAGCCGGTCGGCATACGGCACCGCCGGCCCGGTCGTGGTTCACCCCGGAGCCGATCACTGAGGTCGCCGAGCAGCGAGGCCTGTCCCGATGAGCGCGCGCCCAGAACGAGAACGCCTGCACACCGCCGTCCTGGTCGCCCCCGCGAAGGAGAAGCGACGGTTGCGCAAGCAACGCCGTCAGGCTGCCGCCCAGCTCGCCGCCGAGCAGCATCACCGAGAGGCGCAGGCCCAGCGTGAGAAGGCAGCGGCCGAGCGGGCCGAACAGAAGGCCACTCACTATCTCCCGGCGGCAGGCGAGTCCGGCCCGGCGGCGTTGCGGTCACCGGGCAGGTTCCGGCTGCCGAGGCATCAGGACACCTCCGCGATGCTCGCGGGCGCCTACCCCTTCCTTGCGGAGGGTGGGCTCGGCTCGCAGGGAGTGTTCGTCGGTCAAGACCTCTACTCCGGTGGGAGCTTCGTTTACGATCCGTGGGTCTTGTACTCCCGAGGCCTCATCACAGCCCCAAACATCGTGTTGGCCGGGATCGTCGGGAGCGGGAAGTCCTCGCTCACCAAAAGCCTCTACAGCCGGTCGCTGGCGTTCGGCAGAAGGGTCTACATCCCTGGCGATCCCAAAGGGGAACACACCGCCGTGGCCGAAGCGGTCGGCGGGCGCGCCATCAAGCTCGGTCACGGACTGCCCTCCCGGCTCAACCCCCTCGATGAGGGATACCGCCCCGCAGGCCTCAGCAACGAGCAATGGGCGGCGACCGTCGCCTCGCGCCGCCGAGACCTCATCGGCGCACTGACCGAGACCGTGCTGACCCGACCGATGACGCCGCTGGAGCACACCGCGATCGACACCGCTCTGTCGGCCGCGGTGAGGCAGAACACCGTGCCGATCTTGCCGATGATCGTGGATCATCTGCTCGCCCCGTCCAACGATCCCGATGGGCGGCTCACCGAAGACGGCCGGATGGTCGGGCACGCGCTGAGGCGGCTGGTCGGCGGTGACCTTGCCGGGCTGTTCGACGGCCCAAGCACGGAGGTGTTTGATCCAACCTTGCCGATGATCTCGCTGGACCTGTCGCGGGTCACCGAGAACTCGACCCTTATCTCGGTGCTGATGACCTGCTCCAGCGCGTGGATGGAAGCCGCGCTGCTCGACCCCAACGGCGGGCAGCGCTGGTGTGTCTACGACGAGGCGTGGCGATTGATGAGCCATCCCGCACTGTTGCGGAGGATGGATGCGCACTGGCGTCTGGCCCGCGCCTACGGAATCGCGAACATGATGATCTTCCACAAGATCACCGACCTCGACAACGTGGGCGACCAAGGCTCAGCCATGCGTTCCTTGGCCAACAGCCTGCTGGCGAACGCGGAGACCAGGATCATCTACCGACAGGAATCCGACCAGCTCGGCGCGACCGCCCGCGCTCTCGGGCTGACCGGCACCGAGCAATCGCTCCTGCCCGGTCTCGGCGTCGGGCAGGGCCTGTGGAAGATCAAGGGCCGCAGCTTCGTGATCGCCCACCAGCTCCATCCCGCCGAATTCGCGCTGTTCGACACCAGCAGCCGCGCGGCCGGAGGGTAACAGGTTCCGGGCTTCTCGTTCGGAAAGCTCGGGAGCCTGACTACTCACCGCCGGTCTCGGGCTAGGTGGAGGTGGCGCACTCCCGGGATGGTTGTGGAACAGGCAAGCTGGGCGAGACCATGCCCTGGGCGTGCGCATCATTCATTCAGCTTTCGCTGTATAGTCACCACATGCTGACTATTGCTTCGAGGTTGGATGTGATGAACCGGCTGGGCCGGGCGATGGCCGATCCCACACGTTCTCGGATTCTGATGAGCCTGTTGGAGGGGCCGAGCTATCCGGCGGTGCTGTCGCGGAACCTGGGTCTGACGCGCTCAAACGTATCGAACCATCTGACTTGTCTGCGCGATTGCGGGATCGTAGTGGCCGAGCCGGAGGGCCGACAGACGCGGTATGTGATTGCCGACCCACACCTGGCGGCGGCGCTGAACGCGCTGGTCGAGGTGACGCTCGCCGTCGATGAGCAGGCGCCGTGCATCAACCCGGCCTGCCAGGTCGCGGGCTGCTGCGAACCGGGAGCGGGCGCGTGAGCGCAGTTACGGGGTCACAGGTCGAGGGCGTCGATCTGGACGACGACGATGACGACCATGACGGGCCGTGGTGGAAGGATCGGGAGATCCTGCTGCCGGCGTTCTCGGGCCTGGCGCTCCTCGCGGGCCTGATCTGTGAGTGGTCCGGGGCGGAGATTCCCGCCCTGGCGCTGTTCTGGGCAGGGCTCTTGGCGGGTGCCTCGACGTTCACGCCGGGCGCGATCCGCAAGGTGTTGAAGGGCAAGCTCGGGATCAGTCTGCTGATGACGATCAGCGCGATCGGTGCGGTGTTCCTCGGATATATCGAGGAGGCTGCCGCGCTGGCGTTCCTCTACTCGATCGCCGAAGCCTTGGAGGATAAGGCGATGGACCGCGCCCGCGGCGGCCTGCGGGCACTGCTGAAACTCGTCCCTGAGACCGCCACGATCCGACGCGACGGGACTGCGGTCGAGGTCGCCGCGAAAGACCTGGCGGTCGGCCAGCTTCTGTTGGTGCGTCCGGGTGAGCGGATCGCGACGGACGGGGTCGTGCGCGCAGGACGCTCCAGCCTGGACACCTCAGCGATCACCGGCGAATCCATCCCGGTAGAGGTCGAACCCGGCGACACCGTGTCGGCTGGGGCGATCAGCACCGCCGGCGTACTGGAGGTCGAGGCGACCGCGGCGGGCACGGACAACTCGCTGACCACGATCGTGGAGCTGGTCGAGCAGGCGCAGGCCGAGAAGGGCGACCGCGCCCGCCTCGCGGACCAGATCGCTCGCCCGCTCGTGCCCGGCGTGCTGCTCCTCGCCGCCCTGGTCGCACTGATCGGGTCGCTGCTCGGAGACCCAGAGCTGTGGATCACCCGCGCACTAGTCGTGCTGGTCGCCGCATCTCCCTGTGCGCTGGCGATCTCGGTGCCGCTCACCGTGGTCGCCGCGATCGGCTCCGCGAGCAAGTTCGGGGTGATCATCAAGTCCGGCGCGGCCTTCGAGCGCTTCGGCGTGATCCGCCACGTCGCCGTGGACAAGACCGGCACCCTGACCCGCAACCAGCCCACCGTCACCGCCGTGCTCACCACCGAGACTGCGTCCGAGGCCGAGGTGCTCGGCTGGGCGGCCGGGCTGGAACAGCACAGCACCCACCCGCTCGCCGCCGCGATCACCCAGAACGCTCCCTGCGCCCCTGCTGCCGTCGACGTGTCTGAGCAGGCCGGGCACGGCATGACTGGCGTCATCGACGCCGCGACGATCACCGTCGGCAGCCCCCGATGGCTTGACCCCGGAGCCCTCGCCAGTCAGGTAGCGGAACTGGAGCGGCAGGGAATGACCGTTGTGGTCATCCACCGGGGCGATCAGCCGGTCGGCGCGATCGGGGTACGCGACGAGCTGCGCCCGGAAGTACCCGAAGTGATCCGCACCCTCGCCGGTCAGGGAGTCGCGGTAACGATGCTCACCGGCGACAACACCCGCACCGCCCGAGCCCTCGCCGCCCAGGCCGGTATCGAGGATGTGCGCGCCGAGCTGCGGCCGGAAGACAAGGCCGACGCGATCAGCAAGCTGGCCGGAGCCGGGCTTGTGGCGATGATCGGGGACGGCATCAACGACGCCCCCGCACTCGCCGCCGCTGACATCGGCATCGCAATGGGCGCCACCGGATCGGACGCGGCAATCGAGTCCGCCGACGTCGCGTTCACCGGCCATGACCTGCGCCTCATCCCACGCGCGTTCGCCCATGCCCGCCGCGGCAGGCGCATCATCAACCAGAACATCATCCTGTCACTGCTGATCATCACAGGGCTGCTCCCGCTGGCACTGTTCGGCGTCCTCGGCCTCGCCGCCGTCGTGCTGGTCCACGAGATCGCCGAGGTCATCGTCATCCTCAACGGGCTCCGCGCCGCGCACACCCGCACCGCGACCTGAACGGGTTGCTCCCTCTCTACCGCTGGCAGAGCGGGAACATGAGGAACCCGCAATAGTAGAGACAGGCACCTGACAACAGGCTCGGTCCCGGGCGGTGTGGGCGCACCTGGCGGACATGAAGCAACCCCATCATGCTGCCGCTCCCGCCGTCCCGGTGTCGATGCCGCAGCTTGTCCTGGATGTGCGTGCCGACGGCACGATGACCGCTCTCCTCGACGGCCAGCCGGTCACACCGCCGGTTGGGGCAGGGCCGTGGCGGCGGGCTGGGTTCGCACGGATCATCGACCACGCCACCCGCGAACGTCAGGTGCCGGTACGGGTCACGGTGCATGAGAGTGACGGGAGCACGTTCACCGACATCCTGCCCGCCACGCGCCGCTCCCGTCGGCAGCCACCGACCGCACAGCCGGAACCAACCACGATGGCGCGGAGGGCCGAGCCCGTGCCGATCGACGGTGGTCACGGCTTCCTCGCCGGCGAGGATGTGGCGATCGCGCTCGTCACCGGCCACACCGATGCCAGTCATCACGGCCAGGTACGCGCCCTCCTCGATCCCACGATCATTGCCGCCACTCACGCGCAGGAGGTTGTGCTGATCGGCCGAGTCTCGGGCACGATCACGATCCGGGACCTGCCGTGACCTCGCCTGCCGGGCGACACGGCCAGGTGATGGGTGACGAACTCACCAACATCGCCCTGGCCGGGATCGGCGGCGTCATCGCCGTAGCCCTGCTCCTGCGCGCCGCCGGTACCATCGCCGCGTTCCTCACCGGGGCGGGACAGCCAGATGCCGGGATCGCCGCAGGAGTCGGCGTCTTGTTCAACCCCGGCGATCCTGCTGGCGCGCTCGGTGCCGACGGCCTGAGCTCGGTGGCGTACTGGATCGTCGCCGGGCTGCTGCTCGCCACGATCACCCCCGCCGGGGTCTCGGGCTGGGTGCTGCTGCGTCGGCACGCGCGGAAGGCCGCGTCCGATCCACACCGGCAAGCAGGCACCCACCCCGCACGAGGCCGCGCAAGTGGCGTCTGCGCGGGCACTGACGCGACGAGCAGGGACGCTGCGCCCGTCCCTGTCGCAGCCCACGCCCGCCGACCTCGGCTACCGGCTCGGAAGCATCGGCAGGCAGGCGGTGTGGGCGAGCGTCGAGGACTCGATGCTGATCGTCGGTCCACCCCGCTCAGGCAAGGGTCTGCACGTCGTGATTCCAGCGATCCTCGACGCCCCAGGTGCGGTGGTTACGACCAGCACCCGGCCCGACAACCTCACCGCGACCCTCGCGGCGCGCAGACGCGCGGGCGGCAAGGTAGCCGTGTTCGACCCCCAGCACTTGGCCGAGGGCATCCCGGCCGGCCTGCGGTGGTCGCCGATCCGGGGATGCGAATCGCCGCAGACAGCGATGATCCGCGCCACCGGTCTCGCCTCCGCGACCGGGCTGTCGGCTGGCGGTGTGGAAGGCGGTGATTTCTGGGAGGGCAAGACCCGTTCCGTGCTCCAATCGTTGCTCCACGCCGCGGCTCTCGATCACCGCAGCCCGACTGAACTGTTTCGCTGGACTTTGGACCCCGTTGCGGCGGCCGAGGCCGTCGCGATCCTCACCAACCACCCGAACGCGGCGACTGGGTGGGCCGACTCGCTGCACACGATGATCGACGCCGACCCCAAGACCCGGGACTCGATCTGGCAAGGCGTCTCTCTCGCCTTGGCGTCCCTGGCAGATCCGCGCGTCCTCGATGCCGTCTCCCCGGCCGATGGGGAGAGCTTCGACCCGGAGACGTTCATCCGAGAGCGCGGAACCCTGTACCTGCTGGCCACCGGTGCTGGCGCCGGGAACAGTGCCGCCCTGGTGGCAGCGTTCGTGGAAGACCTCGTGGAGACGGCCCGCCGTATGGCCGCTCGCTCCGCTGGTGCCCGGCTCGACCCTCCGCTGTTGCTGGCCCTCGATGAGATCGGGAACCTTGCCCCTCTGCCCAGCCTGCCGACGCTCATGGCCGAAGGTGGAGGGACCGGGATCACGACGATGGCCGTCCTGCAATCGCTCGCGCAAGCACGGGATCGGTGGTCCGAGCATCAAGCCAACGCGATCTGGGATGCCTCCATCGTGAAGATCGTTCTCGGCGGAGCATCGAACTCCCGCGACCTGCAAGACCTCTCCACGCTCATCGGAGATCGCGACGAATACACCGACTCCTCAACCGTCGGGGACTACGGCTCCCGCTCCAACCAGCGATCCGTCCGCAGAGTTCCGATCATGGCGCCCGACCGCATCCGCACACTGCCGTTCGGTACTGCGGTCACCCTGCTGCGCGCAGCCCCGCCGATCATCACCGACCTGCGTCCTTGGCCGGCTCGTCCCGATGGTCGGCAACTCGCCGCCGACCGCAAGCAGATCGCGGAACAGCTGCAAGCCGCCGCGCCCCGCGCCAACGCGACAGCCAAGCAGCCCTGAACCGGGACGCGCACCTGCCTGATGCAACGGCCACCGATCCCGGAGGCCGGTAAACACGAGCAGGAGCACTCTCCATGACTACCGAACCGCACGAGATGACTTCAGAGGCCCCCGATGTGCGCGAAGGCTTCTACGGCTTCGTCGCCTCCACCCCGAGGCTGACATACTCCGACGACGGCACGCCGCGGCTCTACTTCAAGGCCGGGCAGGAGCACTACCAGTACGACAACGGCACCCGGACCAAGCTCACGACCACATTCCACGATGTCGTCGCGTTCAACGGAGCCGCACAGTGGGGCGCCGACAAGCTCGCCAAGCAGGACTGGTTCCTCGCCCACGGGCGCACCAGCCCCAACGTGAACCCGAACACCGGCGTCGAGGAACAGCAGTTCATCGCCAGCAGGCTCGGCCACGACCTCGCCCGCACGACCTACGACATCGACCGCTCCCAGCGCCGCAGCGCAGGACGCGAAGCTGTCGAACGCGGCCAGGACCGCGCCGCCGGTTTCGAGGAACCCGAACGCGATGAGCCCGCTCACGCCGCCGCTCGGACGATGTGAACGCGGAGGTCATGATGAACGAGCACACGCCACGGCCCGACGCCGACGAACCCGACGAGTACGACGAGGTGACCCGGCTCGGTAGCGACGAGCCTGGGGCCGTACACCCGGTGAACTGGAACCTGCTGTTGTCCCACGACCTCGAACAGGAATGGCTCGCGCTGAACCGTTGGGTCGAATGGCTCCGCAAGACCTACGCTCTCCCGGCATCGGTCATCCCGCCGTGTTGGCACCGCCACCCCGAGTTGCAGTGGGAACTGTCAGCGCTGCACCTGCACTGGCTGGGCGCCTACGATCCCGAACAGAACGGCTCCGCACCCATCGGCTGGCACCGCGACTTCGCCCTCGCCCGGGCACGACTGCGCGACTGGGTGACCGCCTCCGGC
Organism: Brooklawnia propionicigenes; assembly: GCF_030297015.1. Classification (NCBI taxonomy): domain Bacteria; kingdom Bacillati; phylum Actinomycetota; class Actinomycetes; order Propionibacteriales; family Propionibacteriaceae; genus Brooklawnia; species Brooklawnia propionicigenes. The sequence continues at coordinate 2,781,933 of NZ_AP028056.1, forward strand.
ACCCGCCTCGACCGCGACCGGCCCTCCCGCCAGACAGCCTGGCCGGGCGAGCGGCCGGCCGCCCCCATCGAGGACACGCCGATCGTCAACCGGCGAGACGACTTCGTGCAGTTCGTCCTCGAACAAGTCGCCCGCCGCAAGGACGCCGAAGACGCCTTCTTCCTCGGTCTCGACTCCCCGCCGCGTTTCGGTACCGCCGACAGCGACGACGAGTAGAGCGAAGTGGTCGGGCATGGTGCGGAACTATCAGCCCAAGACTCACCGCAAGCCGGCGGACCGCAACCTGCGGGTGCGGTTCACCAAGCGTGAGCAGATCGACGCCGAGCAGGTTGCCGAAGTGCTCATCCGTGTGGCACTGCGCGAAGCGGGAACCGGCAGCCCGGCAGGACAAGCCGGAACCCAGCTCCGACAACTTCTCAGCCCCGAGCGGTAGAATCCGTGGTGTACGTCCATCCACTGGGCGCTACCGGCAAGACCCCACCATTGCCCGAACCTTCAGCGGTTCGGAAGGCCACCCACTCTCGTTCTCGTGACCGCCATGTGGTGCCCGCGCTCGCCCCTCACCAGGGTGAGCGAGAGCACGAAAGGCAGTCACGAGCATGACTCTCGCCGACCTTCCCACCAGCCTCGACCTCGGCGCGCTGCGCGCGCTGGTCCGCGGGCCGAAGCAGACCGCCACCCTGGCCGGGCTCGGCGGGAAAGAGCCCGCGATCTCCTATCTTCGCGTATCCACCAAGGACCAGGCCACCCGCAACGGCCTCGAAGAAGGCCTGTCGATCCCCGCCCAACGCGAGGCCGCCGACCGCAAGGCCGACCAACTCGGCGCTGTCATCGTGGCGGAGTTCATCGAACCCGGCGAGTCCGCCAAGACAGCCAGGCGCAAAGCCCTCCAAGAGATGCTGGACTACATCGCGAACAACCCGGTGCGGTACTGCATCATCAACAAGGTCGACCGGCTCGCCCGGAACCGCCTCGATGACGCGATCATCCACGCCACCCTCCGCGAGGCCGGCGTCACGCTCGTGTCCGTCACCGAGAACATCGATGAGACACCCTCCGGGATGCTCATGCACGGCATCATGGCCTCCATCGCCGAGTTCTACTCCCTGAACCTCGCCCAAGAGGTCACCAAGGGTCTCGTCCAGAAGGCATCCCTTGGTGGAACCCCGAACAAGGCGCCCATCGGCTACCTCAACGTCCGCACCATCGACGCCAAAGGCCACGAGATACGCGACATCGCACTCGACCCGGATCGGGCCGAACTGATCCGATTCGCGTTCACCGCCTACGCCAGCGGGAACTGGTCACTTTCCACGCTCGCCCGCGAGCTGGAGACCCGGGGCCTGAACACCCGGCCCACACCGTCGTTCCCAGCAAAGCCCGTCACCACGAAGCTACTGCACACCATCCTGACCAACCCCTACTACCAGGGCATCGTCACCTACCGCGAAGTCACCTACCCCGGCACCCACGAGCCGCTGGTCACCCCAGAGACTTTCGATCGGGTCCAGACGATCCTCCACCAGAACAACGTCGTCGGTGACAAGCCCCAGAAGTACGACCACTACCTGAAAGGGTCGATCTACTGCGGCTGCGGCAAGCGGCTCATGTACGAACGCCCCCGCAACCACCAGGGCATCGCCTACGACTACTTCACCTGCACCGGACGACGCCTCAAGCGCAACACCTGCCAGCGCAGCGCCATCCTCGTCCACCGCGTCGAGGACCACATCACCCACGCCTACCAGCAGCAAGGCGTCACCTCCGACGAGGCCACCCGAATCAAGAGCGTGCTCGGGCGAGTGTTCGACGCTCTCGCTGCCGCGTCCGCCGACGAACGAGCCACCCTGAGCGCGCAGAAGGCCAAGCTCGAAGCCGAACAGGTCAAGCTGCTCCAAGCCCACTACGCCGACGCGATCCCCATCGACCTGCTCAAGACCGAGCAAGACCGCATCCGCGCCAGCCTCCACGCAATCAACAGCCGCCTCGACTCACTCGGCACCCTCTACGCCAACGCGAAGATCGGACTCGACGCGATCCTCGACATCCTCACCGACCTGGGAGACCTCTACGCCAAAGCCGAACCCGCCGAACGCCGGATGCTCAACCGGGCACTGTTCACCAAGATCACCATCGATGACGCCGAACACGTCACCACCGAGCCCGTACAGACCATCGCCACGATCCTGGCCACCGACACCAGCCCCAACAACGCTCGAACCCTGCCCCACGATGAAGCGGGGCAGGGTTCGAACGTAACCGGTTATGTGGAGCATAGGGGATTCGAACCCCTGACCTCTTCCATGCCATGGAAGCGCGCTACCAACTGCGCCAATGCCCCAAGTCTTTCAGCACCGCTCGCGCGGCGACCTGAGAAGACTAGCGCACCTTCGAAGCTCGAGCCAAATCTCGCAGCACTCCGTCGCGTCGACGATTTCGCGCGGCCGGAGGCCGTCGCTGATGCGCCCGCCTGAATCGGCGGACACCGATCCTCGTCCCCGAATGCGCCGCTAGCATCGGCCTCATGGTGCAGCCACCTTTCCTTTCACCTCGCCAGACCCGGTTCGTTCCGATGAGTGTGCTTATCGGCGGCATCGTCGCCTATCTCGCACTCCTGTTCGTCCTCGTGTTGACCCAGGATGCGGCTCTGTTCCCTGCGCTGCTCCTGGTCGGAGCGCTCACGGTGCCGCTGACCGTGCTGTTGTGGGCATCGAACGGGCCCCGCGGCGAGCTGTTGCCCTCCGGGATCATCCTGGTGACTGCCCTGGTCGGCGGTGTCGTGGGAATCCTCGTGGCAGCCATCTGCGAATCGATCGCAGCCGCTGTACTCGGAGATTCCATGCTGCTGTTGGTAGGCCTCATTGAGGAGACGGCAAAACTCATCGTGCCCCTGATCATCCTGGCTGTCGCCTATCCGCGCACCGCGCAGGGTGGGGTCGTCATCGGAGTGGCCGCGGGAGCCGGCTTCGCGGTGCTGGAAACCATGGGCTACGGATTCAATGCGCTGCTGGGCAACGGCGGCGGTCTGGGTGCAGTCGATGCGACCCTGCTGGTCCGCGGGGTCTTCGCCCCGGCGGGTCACATCACCTGGACGGGCGTGCTGTGCGCAGCCATCTGGTTCTGGCGTTCCGGAAGACGTCCCGGCCTCGGCGCCCTCGCGACGATCGGCGCCTACCTCGGGGCGATCATCCTGCACACGGTCTGGGACGTCGCTGCCTCCATCCCGTTGCACGTGATCGTCGGCCTGCTGAGCCTGGCCGTACTCGTCCGGGTCGTGGTGGCCGCGCATCATGCCCAGGGAAGCGACGGCGCCCCCCAGCCGGCCGACGTGCCGTGGACGGGAGCGCCGCCGATGGGTCCCTACGGCCAGGGCCCGACGCTGCCACCCACGATCGGCTGAACCGTCGCCGCAGGGCGCCCCGCGGTTACCTCCCCGGCGTCGTCGTCCCGTCTAGACTGGCCGCGTTCGCTTTTGGACGACAGGAGAAGCCGTGAATGCGACCCAGCAGCTCACCTCGCTTGAGCCGGGCATGATCATCCCGGTCGGGGGAGACCGCTACACCCAGGTCGACGCCGACCTGGCAGCAGCCTTCCAGCCCGGTGACCGCCTCTACTCCGTGCAGGACACCGGCGTTCTGCTGCATGTGCCCGCCGCGGTGCACGAGGCCGTGACCCTCCAGGTGGACGCTGCCGCGTCCGCCTTCGAGCAGCTGCGCAGCACCCGCCGCGAACAGATCGCCGAGTTCTACCGGGCCTTCGCCGCCAACCTCACCGCGTCCTGGCCGCAGATCGCCGCCGCCAATGTGGACGACGAACAACGCGCCAAGGCCGCCGGACGCTCCACCACCCGGCTGGTCGTCAGCGAGAAGACCCGCGACGAAATGGTGGCCGGCCTCCAAGGCTGGGCCGAGCGTGTCGAACACGAACTGGCCACGGGCGCTGGCAACGAGATCGGCCGCGTCGATCACGACGACTGGAATGTCCGAATCGTCACCGCACCGCTGGGGGTGATCGCCTTCGTCTTCGAGGGACGCCCCAACGTGCTGGCCGACGCCGCCGGTGTGGTCGCCACCGGCAACACCGCCGTGCTCCGCATCGGATCGGACGCGCTGGCCACCGCCCAGGCCATCTGCGAAACCTCGCTCGACCCCGCCCTGCAGCAGGCCGGGCTGCCGGCCGGCACGATCTCGCTGATCCCGGTTCGCGAACGCTCGGCAGGCTGGGCACTGTTCAGCGACCGGCGGCTGGCGCTGGCCGTGGTCCGCGGCTCGGGACGCGCGGTCACTGAACTGTCCTCGGTAGCCCGTCAATCCGGCATCCCGGTCTCCGCCCACGGCACCGGCGGCGCCTGGATGATCGCCGACTCCAGCGCCGACGGCGCCCGGTTCGGGGCGGCCGTGCGCCACTCGCTCGACCGCAAGGTCTGCAACACCCTCAACGTCGCGGTCGTCGTGGCCGACCGGGCGGAGGAACTGATCCCGGTGCTGCTGGGCGCGGCCGACCAGGCCGCGGCGGCCCGGGGAGGCGTAGCGCGGCTGCACGTCGCCTCCGGCAGCGAGGGCTGGCTACCCGCCGACGTGTTCACCACCACCATCGAGGTCAAACGCGCGGCCGGCGTGGTCGAGGAGCCGCGCGCCACCCTGCTGCCCGTCCACCGGCTCGGCACCGAATGGGAATGGGAGGACACCCCCGAGATCAGCATCGTCGTCGTTGACGGGCTCGAGCAGGCAGCGGGCCTGTTCAACAGCTACAGCCCGCACTTCGTCGCCTCCCTCATCGCCGAGGACGCGACCGCGCAGGCACGTTTCCGGGCGCTGGTGGACGCACCGTTCCTCGGCGACGGATTCACCCGCTGGGTCGACGGCCAGTACGCCCTCGACCAGCCCGAGCTCGGCTTGTCGAACTGGGAGCGCGGACGCCTGCTGGCGCGCGGGGGAGTGCTCACCGGTGCCGACCTGACCACCAGGCAGCTGTTCGCCCACCACGACGATCCCCAGCAGCACCGCTGAATCGGGCTGTAACCTTCGAGATCATGGACGAACAAGCCAGGCGCGCCCGATTGATGAGGACGATCCCTCCGCACAGCTTCCGGCCGTGGCCGTTGCCGCGGGCAGTCTCCCCGGCTGTGCAGCGCCTGGAGGCTGCGCTGGCGGCCGCGTCCGCCGACCAGGTGCCGGCGCTGGTCGACCGGTTCGTGGCCACCGAACTCGCTGATGGCACCCCGCTGATCGAGCAGTCACCGAAGCCGGGCCACAGCATCGTGACGTTCTGCTACCGCGGTGCCGGCGCCAAGCTGGTCTATCTGGCGGCCAACCGGCTGACCGACCACCTCGACCCCGCCGACACCTTGATGCGCAGGCTCGACCGCACCGACCTTGCGGTGCTGAGCGTCGAGATGCCGAACGACTGGATCGCGGGCTATCAGTTCATCACTCCGCCCGCACCGCTACCCAGCGCGGCGCTGCACGAGCCATTCACCGCGCGCCAGCTGCAGTCGATCTCCAAGTTCATCCGCACCGACCCGCTCGCCCGCGAGCATCTGCCCAACAAGCTGCACCCCGAGCAGCACAGTGTCGTCGCCTTGCCCGACGCCATTGCGCTGCCGGCCTCCAGCCGTGCCGAGGGCTGGCAGCGCAGCGATCACCAGATCACCACGCCGGTCAGCGGCAGCGACGTGCCCGTGACGGTCTTCCGGCACCCGCAGGCCGGGGCGGACGCACCGGTCGTGCTCGTCCTCGACGGCGAGGTCTGGCTGCAGGACGATCTGCTCATCAACTCGCTGCATCAGGCGATCGGCACCGGTCGGATCCCGCCGATCCAGTTGGTTCTGCTGCATGCCGGTGGCGCGGGCGCTCGGCAGCTGGACTACGCCTGCGAACTGGACGAATCCGAACTGCTGCTCGAGAAGGTCGCCGATGTGCTGGAGGGCAGCGTGAGCGCGCCGTGGATCACCGCCGGCTCGAGCCTGGGCGGCCTGTTCGCGATGCTCAGCGCGGTCCGTCACCGGGGCCCGATCGCTGGCGCCGTCGCCCAATCCCCGTCGCTGTGGTGGCCGAGCGACGCCCCGATGAACCCGGTCGTGGGGCGCTGGTTCACCGAGTTCGCCGACGCCGCCGGGGCCAGCTCTCCGGTCGTCGTCCAGCTGGGGCTGCTCGAGAACACCCTGGCCACGACCGTTCTGGAGGCTCGGGAGGCGCTTCGCTCGCGAGGCGAACTCATCGAGACCCCCGCCGATCTGGTGCGCGGCGGGCACGACATCGTCTGGTGGCGGCGTGCGCTGCCGGCCGGGCTGATCGCCCAGCTGTCGCGATTCAATTGAGCTGACGGGGTTCGGCAGCTCGGCTCCAACCGTTATGGGGTTGTGACCATATTTCCTGCACGAACGCCACCAGGACCGTTTAGGCGAGGCTAAGCTAACCAGCGTTTGGTCCGAATCCGAGTCCCCGAAAGGAACTCCGTCTATGACACGCAGCCTCGTCCGCTACGGCTCAGCACTGGTAGCGGCCGCCGCACTGGCATTGACCGCCTGCGGTGGTTCGTCCACCGAAGATGCCGGCTCCAGTGCCAGCCCCTCGACCGAGCAATCGAGTTCGGCAAGCTTTCCGCTGACCTTCGAAAATGCCGACGGCACGACCACCGAGATCCCCGCACAGCCGGAACGTATCGTCTCGACCGCGGTCACCCTGACCGGCGGCCTGCTCTCCTTCGATGCCCCGGTGATCGCCTCGGGTGCGGCAGCCAACGGCAAGTTCTTCGCCCAGTGGGCCGACGTAGCCACCCAGCACGGCGTCGAGACCCTGTGGTCGGCCGGCAGCGTCGACCTGGAGGCCGTCATCGCCCAAGATCCCGACCTGATCGTCGTCGCCGCGTCCGGCGCCGACTCGACCAAGGACAACATCGCCGATCTGCAGGCCATCGCCCCGACGATCGTTGTCGACTACTCCGACGGCACCTGGGAGGACACCACCCTCAAACTGGCCGAGGCGGCCGGGCTGACCGACCAGGCCGAAGTGACCATCGCCGACTTCGAGGCGCACGTCAGCGACGTCGCCGGCAAGATCACCGTTCCCGAGGGGAAGGCGAACATCGTCTCCTACAACGGTCCCGGCCAGAACAACCCGATCGGCATGACGACCGGCCCGCACGCTCAGCTGCTCGGTGAACTGGGCTTCACGATCGAGGAACCGAAGGCCGAGTGGCATGCTCAAGAGGGTGGCGCGCGTAGCGACTTCGTCTTCGCGTCCTACGAGAACCTGACCGAACTGACCGCCGAGACCACGTTCATCCTCTCGCAGGACAACGAGGGCGCCCAGGCATTCGCGGACGACCCCGTGCTGGCGAACGTGCCCAGCGTGGTCAACAAGCAGGTCTATGGCCTCGGCAAGAACTCCTTCCGCATCGACTTCTACTCAGCGACCGAGATCGCCGACGGCATCCTGCAGAACTTCGGGAACGCCTGATCCGTTGTTGCGACCATCGACCGACCAGACCACACGGCGTGTCCTCAGCGGACGCGCCGTGTGGCTCGTCGTCGCCGCGGTCGTGCTCGTCGCACTGCTGCCGGTATCGGTGCTGGTCGGCGAGGTACCGATCACCGCGCAGCAGGCATGGGACGCCTACTTTCACTTCGATCCGCTGGTGACCGAACACCTGCTGGTACGCAACGTGCGGGTGCCCCGCACCATCATCGCGGTCATCGTCGGCGCGGCGCTCGGAGCGTCCGGGGTCATCATTCAGGCATTGACCCGCAATCCGCTGGCCGAGCCGGGCCTGCTCGGCGTCAACGCCGGCGCCACCTTCGCGGTCGCCTGCGGTATCGCGATCTTTCAGTATCAGGCGTTGACCGCCGGGCTGGTCTTCGGCTTTCTGGGCTCCGGCCTGGCCGGTGCCGCCGTCTACCTGCTGGGCGGGGTACGCCAGGGTGCGGGCCCGGTCAGGCTGGTGCTGGCCGGGTCGGCGCTCAGCGTCGTACTGCTGGCCGCGACCCGGATCGTCATCATCAACTCCGACGAGCAGGTCTTCAACCGTTTCCGCTCCTGGACCGTCGGTTCGCTCGAAGGCCGTGGCCCCGATCTGCTGCTGCCCACCGGCCTTGCCGTGCTGGCAGGATTGCTGATCTGCTTCGCGCTGGCCAATTCGTTGGACGCCAGCGCCCTCGGCGCGGATCTGAGCCGCTCACTGGGCGCCCACCCCGGCAGGGTGCTGAGCGCTGCCGCGCTGGTGGTCATGCTGATGTGCGGTGCTGCCACCGCGGCGGTAGGCCCGATCAGTTTCGTCGGCCTCACCGCGCCCCACCTCGGACGCCAGATCGTCGGCCTCAACCATCGCAAGCTCATTCCCGCCACCGCGCTGCTCGCCGCTGTCATCGTGCTGGCCGCCGACATCGCCGGGCGCCTGGTGGTCAGCAGCGGAGAAATCAGCGTTGGCATCATGATCGGCTTCATCGGCGCGCCGGTGTTCATCGGGATCGTGCGGCGCAGGAAGCTGGCCCAGCTGTGAACCGCGCGACCACGCGCGAGGCGTCGTCCGGCTCGCAGCCCAGCCCCATCGTCACCGGGCGGGTGTTGCGCGGCAGGGACTTCTCGCTGCTCGTCCAACCCCGGGCGCTGCTGGTCATCGGCATTCTGCTGGCTGTCGCGGTGCTGCTGGCCCTCATCGGCCTCACCCAGGGCAAGGTGGCAGTCCCGCTCGGCGACATCATCCCCGCCATCTTCGGCAACGGCGAGCGGAAACATGTGCTCGCCCTGGGGCTGCGGATGCCGCGGGTCGTGGCGGCGCTGACCGCAGGCGCGGCCCTCGGCGTCTCGGGTGCGGTGTTTCAGTCGGTGTCCAACAACGCGCTCGGTTCCCCGGACGTGATCGGCCTGACCACCGGCGCTGCCAGTGGCGCGATCACCCAGATCGTCTTGTTCGACGCGGGGCCGGTCCAAGTGATGCTCGCCGCCCTGGCCGGCGGCGTCGGTACCGCGCTGGCGATCTACTTGCTGAGCCTGAAAGGCGGGGTGACCGGCGGCTACCGGCTCGTCCTGATCGGGCTGGGCGTGGGAGCGCTGCTCGGCTCCTACAACAGCCTGCTCATGGTGCGCGGTCAGGTGGAGCAGGCGGTCTCGGCCAATATCTGGATCGCCGGATCCCTGGACGGCCGGCAGTGGACGCAGGTGCTGCCCGTGCTGATCGGCACCATCATCGTCGTGCCCATCACGATCCTGCTTGCCAGGAGGGCAACGCTGGTCGAGATGGGCGACGACATCGCCAGTCAGCTGGGGGTTCGGGCCGAGCCCACCCGGCGCTGGCTGATCTTCTGCGGCGTCGCGCTGGCCGCGCTGGCCACCGCGGCCGTCGGCCCGATCGCGTTCATCGCGCTGTCCGCGCCGCAGATCGCGCGGCGTCTCAGCCGGGCCCGAGGGCTCAGCATCGTGCCGGCGGCGCTGATGGGGTCCTGTCTGCTGCTCGGCGCCGATGTGGTCAGCCAGGCCATCCCGACCGCGACCACTCTGCCGATCGGCCAGGTCACGGGCCTGATCGGCGGCATCTACCTCGCCTGGCTGCTCACCCGCAGTAAACAGCTCTGAGCCCGTCCGAAAGGAACCACATCGTGAGCGCAGCACCACACATCCACGCTCAGGAACTCACCTTGGCCTACGACCAGCGGGTCGTCTCGCACGACCTGAGTGTCGAGATCCCGCACGGCAAGATCACGATCATCGTCGGCCCGAACGCCTGCGGCAAGTCCACCCTGCTGCGTGCCATGTCGCGGCTGCTGACCCCCGAAAAGGGCGTCGTCATGCTCGACGGCAAAGCCGTCAACTCCGTCGGATCGAAGGAATTCGCCCGCCGGCTGGGGCTGTTGCCGCAGCAGTCCCAGGCACCCTACGGCATCACCGTGGGCGACCTCGCCGCGCGCGGGCGCTATCCGCACCAGAAGATGCTGCAACAGTGGTCCTACGACGACGAAGCCGCCGTGCGTCGCGCGCTGTCGGCCTGCGGGGTGCTCGACCTGGCCGATCGTCCCGTCGACGAGCTGTCGGGTGGCCAACGCCAGCGCGTCTGGATCTCTCTGCTGCTGGCCCAGGATCCGCCCACCATGCTGCTGGACGAGCCCACGACCTACCTCGACATCGCCAATCAGCTCGAGGTCTTGGAACTGGTGCGCCAACTCAACCAGGACGAAGGCCGCACCATGGTGCTGGTGCTGCACGATCTGATGCTGGCCGCTCGCTACGCCGACCATCTGATCGTCATGCACGACGGCGCAATCGCAGCGACCGGCCCGGTGCCCGAGGTGCTGACCGAGCAGCTCTTGGCCGAGGTCTTCCAGATCCGGGCACAGATCAGCGTGGATCCCCTGACCGGACGGCCGCTGGTCGTCCCGCTGATGTCGCTGCGTCACGAACGCACCGTGCAGCGCAGATCGGCCGGAGATCAGGAGACCAGCGGCACAACCCCGCCGATGCCCTCATGAATGGCCACCGGGCGGAACGGGTAGGTGCTGACATCCTCCAGGGCGGTTGAGCCCGACAGCACGAGGTGGGTCTGCAGGCCGGCCTCCAGACCCGACCGCATGTCGGTGTCCATCCGGTCACCGATGAAGGCCGTGGTCTCCGAGTGCACACCGATGCGGTTGAGCCCTGCCCGGATCATGATCGGATTCGGCTTGCCCACGAAGTAGGGCTTGCGGTTGGTGGCCGTGGTGATCAGTGCAGCCACCGAACCGGTGGCCGGCAGGGTGCCTTCGGGCGAGGGGCCGGACGCGTCCGGGTTGGTGGCGATGAACTTGGCGCCACCCTCGATGAGCCGGATCGCCTGGGTGATCGCCGAGAACGAGTAGTTGCGGGTCTCGCCGAGCACTACGTACTCGGGTTTGGTGTCGGTCATCACGAAGCCCTGCTGGTGCAGCGCGGTCGTCAGGCCGGCCTCGCCGATCACGTAGGCGCTGCCGCCATGACTTTGGGAAGCCAGGAAATCGGCGGTGGCTACGGCACTAGTCCAGATTCGCTCCTCGGGAATGTCCAACCCCGACGTCGCTAGCCGGGCCGACAGGTCGCGCCGGGTGAAGATCGAGTTGTTCGTCAACACCAGATACGGTGTTCCGCTGGACTCGAGGGCGCTGATGAACTCCTTGGCGCCCGGCAGCACGAGGTTCTCGCGAATCAGCACACCGTCCATGTCGCACAACCAGGCGTGTGGGTGCGGGAGGGCTGCGAGTTCTTCTGGAGTCGTGATTCGGATCCCGTAGGTCATCTTCGTCTTTCCTTCCGTGCGGGCGACTGCCACGCGCAATGAGGGAGTCTGATTCCCAGTGTGGCGTATCGCGGTAACGCGGGGATGAATTATCGCCGAACCGCAGCCGGACGATTCAGCCCTTCACCGCGAGCATGGTCACGTTGTTGCCGGTACTCTCGCTGAGCACGATCTGAGTGTCGCCGCGTTCCTTGGTCACCTGGACCACGCCGGTCACCGACTCGCCCGCAGACAAGGTGCCCTCGGCCAGGCCGTCCGGGGCGGGACCGGCATGCATCACCTGAATATCGCCCGAGGCCATGTCCATCACCAAGAACCGGTACCTCAGCACGCCGGTGTCAACCTGGACGGTGACGTTGACCGACAGCGTCGAGTCGTCGTCCCACCAGGAATCGTTGATGGTGAAGGTGCCGGTCAGTCCGTTCGAGCTGAACGGGGTGGAGTTCGCGAACTCGCCGGCGGGCGGCACGCTGGGAGCCGACCGCACCACGGTCGGTGTCGGGGACGCCCCGGGCGTCACCTCGGGGCTGGGCCGGATAGCCAGCCACCAGATGCCGGCGAAGGCGACCACGGCGACCACCGCAAGCACCAGCGGAGCCAGCCGGTTGCGGCGCGGCTTGAACTGCTCGATCGAGATGGCCGGCTGCCGGACAGTGGTCTGAGCGGCCTGCTCGGCAGGCTGGGAATCATCGGAAGCCTGCGGGGGAGCGTCGACCGCCTGCCGGCGCGGGCCGGACTGTGCGGGGGCCTGGTTCCATGCACCGGAGGGCTGCCGCCAGGCCGAATTGCCCTGACCCCATGCGGAATTCTGCTGGCCCCACGCCGAATCGCCTTGTGAGGGCGTATGCGGGTCGGACGAGCGGGGTGGCTGCGATGGTGTGCTCATGGTGCCTCCCAGGGTAGCCGAGAAGGTCAACGGCGTGACTTGTCCACAGACGGCGACGTGTTTGACCGATTCGGCAGGCCGCTTACCAATCCTTTGGACATGAAACCAACAGAGCCCCCCGCCTCGTCCGCTCAATCGACCGACGCCTGGGATCGCGCCGCAGCATCGAGTGAACTGGACGCACCGCTGCGCCTCAAGAACGACGCGGATGTCGTCGCCGCGGTTCCCTACCTGCTCGGCTTCCAGCCGCGGGAGTCGATCGTTGCCCTGGTCTTCCGCGACAAGACGCTGACCACCACGGTCCGGTTCCCGATCGAGCTGGCCGACGTGCCCGCTCAACTGGCCCATCGCATCGGCGCCATCGTGAGGCAGTTCCCCGGATCGAGCTGGATACTCGCCGGCTACGCCGCCGACCGGGAGCGGGCGAGCCGCGTCGTCGAGCAGATGACCGCGGTGATCGGCGCCGACGATGTTCTGGAGTCGGTCTATGTGAACGCCGGGCGCTACTGGTCGCTGTCGTGCACTGTGCCGGGCTGCTGCCCGCCCGAGGGGCGCCCGATCGACGCCGAGGGTTCGCCGGTGGCTGCCCGAGCGGTGCTGGCCGGTATGCAGGTACTGGACTCCCGCTCACAGCTGGACGAGTCCATCCGGCCGCCGCGCGGTTGGCTCGGCAGAGCCGCCAGCCAGCGCATGGAGGACGCCCGGGCCGCCGTCCGCGAGCTCGAGATGACAGAGATCGAGGACTTGTTCGTCGAGATGGTGCAGCAGGGCCTGGCCGATCCACGGCTGGTTCGTCCGCAGGAGGCAGCCATGCTCGCCACGATCGCGTACTATCCGACAGCCCGCGACCAGGCGTTGCGGCTGCTCCGCCGGCCGGATGCGCACCGCCACGTCGAACTGTGGCGGACCGTGGCCCGGATGACCCCGCGGGGCTGCCAGCCGCCGGTGCTCGGGATGCTGGGCCTGGCAGCCTGGGTGAGCGGGGAGGGCGCCCTGCAGGTTGCCTGCATCGAACGCGCCGAAAAGATCGCCCCGCATCATCCGTTGATCGCCCTGCTCGGCCAGATCAATGCCGCGGCGGCACCCCCGGTATTGTGGGACCAACTGCGCGCCGACTTGTTCGATGATGACCGGGTGGACGATGCCGCGCCGTCCGACGACTGACGCTGACGCCGGCCGGTGGGGTTTGATCAGCCGGCGAAGACCGTGCCCAGCAGATAGGTTGTCGTCATCGCCAGACTTGCGACGAGCATGTTCCGGACGATCGCCCGGCCCGGATCGGCTCCGCCCAGCTTGGCGCTGACGTAGCCGGTCAGCAGCAGCGCGAGCTCGACGCCGATGATCGTGGCCACCACCCGCATCGACACCGGGGAGGCGACCATCAGCAGCAGGGGGATCAACGCGCCCAAGGCGAAGGCGACGAACGACGATACCGCGGCAGACCACGGGCTGGTGAGCTCGCCGGGACGGATTCCCAGCCGCGTCTCGGCGTGGGCAGCCAGCGCGTCGTGATGGGATAGTTCGTCGGCCACCTGTTCGGCGAGCACCGCCGACAGTCCCCGCTCCTGGTAGAGCCTGATGAGCGTGCCCCGCTCTTCGTTGGGCTGCGAGGTGAGCCGATTGCGCTGTGCGGCCAGCGCGGCCCGCTCCGTGTCGGTCTGGGTGCTCACCGAGACGTATTCGCCGCCGGCCATCGACAAGGCCCCGGCGACCAGACCGGCGAGACCGGCGATGAGCAGTGCCCGCGAGCCGGCCTGCGCACCGGCCACACCCATCAGCAGGCCCGAGACCGAGACGATTCCGTCGTTGGCGCCGAGCACGGCCGCACGCAACCAGTTCAACTTGCCGGCCAGGTACGTCGCCTCCGTGGCGCCGCGGATGATCGTCATATTTCCATGGTGGGGCTAGCCGAACGCTCGTCCAAGCGCTTCGGGGAGACTCTGAGGCAAGCCTTGGCTGACACATAATGCCTAGTAGATGCCCACTAAGCTGAGGCCATCCTGAACTGTCGCAATGGCCGGGTTCGGCGGGCAGTCGCAGGTGCCGGCCTCCGGCGCCGATCGGCTAAACTGTGCGGGTGCACCCGGCGCAGCTTCTTCCCATGCCGCGGCGCGATTGATGACAGTCGAGCCGCGGTGACCCTGATGCCCTTGGGCTTCGGGGTTTTTTCATGTCGGGAGAGACGATCACAGGCTGGGACCAGCGGACAAGGAGACGGGAACGGTGAGCCAGACTAGCGAGGCGTCCGATCAGATCGGCTATGACGCGCCCGCGGCGCAGGAGAAGTGGCAGCGATTCTGGGAAGAGAACCAGACATTCGTTGCCCACGACGACACTGACAAGTCGCGACGGTATGTGCTCGACATGTTCCCCTACCCCTCCGGTGATCTTCACATGGGACACGCCGAGGCGTACGCGATGGGCGATGTGCTGGCGCGGCTGTGGCGCATGCAGGGCTACGAGGTGCTGCATCCGATCGGCTGGGACTCGTTCGGCCTGCCCGCCGAGAACGCGGCGATCAAGAACAACACTCATCCGGCCGAGTGGACCTACAAGAACATCGAGACGCAGAAGACGTCGTTCAAGCGTTACGGGCTGAGCCTGGACTGGACGCGGGAGCTGCACACCAGCGACCCCGAGTACTACCACTGGACTCAGTGGCTCTTCCTGAAGTTCTTCGAGCGTGGCCTGGCCTACCGCAAGGACTCCTACGTCAACTGGTGCCCGCACGACCAGACCGTGCTGGCCAACGAGCAGGTCGTCAACGGTGAGTGCGAGCGCTGCCACACCCCGGTCACCAAGCGCAAGCTCAACCAGTGGTACTTCAAGATCACCGACTACGCCGACCGGCTGCTCGACGACATGAGCCAGCTGGAGGCCGGGTGGCCCGACCGGGTGCTGGCCATGCAGCGCAACTGGATCGGACGCTCCGAGGGCGCGCTGGTCGACTTCGTCGTGGAGGGCCGCGATGAGCCGATCACCGTGTTCACCACGCGTCCGGACACGCTCTACGGTGCCACGTTCATGGTTGTCGCGCCCGATTCCGAGCTGGCCTCCGAGCTGGTGTCCGACGAACAGCGCGCCGCCTTCGACGCCTACCACGACCAGGTGAAGAAGTCGACCGAGATCGAGCGGCAGTCCACCCAGCACGAGAAGACCGGTGTCTTCCTGGGCCGCTACGCGATCAATCCTGTCAATGGCGAACGCATCCCGATGTGGGCTGCCGACTACGTGCTCAGCGACTACGGCACCGGCGCGATCATGGCTGTCCCGGCGCACGATCAACGCGACCTCGAGTTCGCGCGCAAGTTCGGTCTGCCGGTGCGGGTCGTCATCGACACCGGTGAGGCCGATCCCGCCGAGTCGGGTGTGGCGACCGCCGGTGACGGACGCTACGTCAACTCCGGTCCGTTGAACGGGCTGGCGGACAAGCAGGCCGGTGTGGCTGCTGCGCTGGCGACACTCGAAGAACGCGGTACCGGCAAGGCCACGGTGACCTACCGGCTGCGCGACTGGCTGCTCAGCAGGCAGCGTTTCTGGGGCTGCCCGATTCCGATCGTCCACTGCCCGAAGTGCGGAGAGGTGCCGGTTCCCGAAGATCAGCTGCCGGTCGAGCTGCCCCATCTGCGTGGTGCGGATCTGGCACCGAAGGGCACCTCGCCGTTGGCCGGTGATGCTGCGGCGGCCTGGCGCAATGTGGCCTGCCCGAAGTGCGGCGCGGACGCCCAGCGCGATACCGACACCATGGACACCTTCGTCGACAGCTCCTGGTATTTCTACCGCTATTGCAGCCCGGGCTTCACCGGTGGACCGTTCCGGCCCGAGGATGTGGCGCGTTGGATGCCGGTTCAGCAGTATGTCGGCGGCGTCGAGCACGCCATCTTGCACCTGCTCTACATGCGTTTCTTCGCGAAGGTGCTGCACGACCTCGGCATGATCGATTTCGATGAGCCGATGCAGCGTCTGCTCAATCAGGGCCAGGTCATCAACCAGGGCAAGGCGATGAGCAAGTCGCTGGGCAACGGTGTGGATCTCGGCGAGCAGATCGATCTGTTCGGGGTGGACGCGGTGCGCCTGACCGTGGTCTTCGCCGGTCCGCCCGAAGACGACATCGACTGGGCGGATGTTTCGCCGGCCAGTTCGTTGCGCTTCCTGCAGCGTGCCTACCGGTTGGCCACCGAGGTCGCCAGCCCTACTGACGCCGACTATGCGGCAGGTGACAAGGCATTGCGTCAGGTCACTCACAAGACGATCCGTGACATCACCGAGCTCATCGCGATGGGCCGGTTCAATGTCGCGATCGCCCGCGTGATGGAACTCGTCAATGCCACCCGCAAGACGATCGACACCGGTGCCGGCGGCGCCGATCCCGCCGTGCGTGAAGCCGTCGGGTTCGTCGCGCAGGCGCTCAGCCTGTTCGCGCCCTACGTCGCGGAGGAGATGTGGCAGCTGCTGGGCGGCGAACCGTCGATCGCCAGCTCGACCTGGCCGACCGCCGATCCGGGGCTGCTGGTTACCGAATCGGTGACCATGGTCGTCCAGGTGCAGGGCAAGGTGCGCGCCAAGCTCGAGGTGAGCCCCGAGATCAGCGAGGCGGAGGCGACCGACCTGGCGCTCGCCGATGACAATGTGCAGCGGGCGCTGGCCGGCCGCGAGGTGCTGAAGATCATCACCAAGCTTCCGAAGATGGTGAGCATCGTCCCCGCCAAGGGGTGACTGAGGGGACTGCGCTTCCCACAGAGTTGCTGTCCGGATCGTCTCACCGATCTGTCTCAGCGTCTCCGGTTTGTCCACAGCTGCGGGCCTTCTTGACCGATTCCGCGGCCACTCACCAATCCTTGGTGTGTGCTACGGCGGGACGATTCCGAGAAGGTATCCGGGCGACTTCGCGTGGTCCTGGGGGACGCGCGGCCACCCGGCTCGCCCAGACGCGCCCAGCCGGGTGGCCGGTCATCGCTGGACGATGAACTGCGCGCGGCTGAACTCGATGATCTGAGGTCTCCGGCGAGCATCGAGGCTGGTGAGCCGCAGAGTCCGCGATCAGCCTGCGGGAAGTCGGATAGCGCTGCGGCTGAGCATCACGGCACCGCGTGGACCACGGTCGTCTTCCGGCTCGGACGCGCACATGCCGGCGCGCTCACCGTGCTGCTCGTGGTGGCGGTTGTGCTGACCGGAAGCCGGCTGACCGCTGCCCGCGGTCATGAACTCGACACCGTCAGTGCAACCCCGGTGCTCACTCCGGCGGCCAGCGTGTCGTCGCCCACCCCGAGCCCGGTCCCGCTGCGGGTGCACGTCATGGGCGCGGTAGTCGCTCCCGGGGTGGTCAGTGTGCCCGCTGGCTCCCGGGTGGCGGACGCGATCGCGGCGGCCGGCGGGCTCGCCCGGGATGCGGACTGTGCGGAATTGAACCTGGCTGCCGAACTACCCGACGGGGCGCAGATCGTCATCGGCACTACCGCCGACCCGCGCGGCGAGATGCGCACCGGCCAGGCTGATTCGACCGGCGGCTCAGGCAGCGGAACAGGTGGCAGCGGCGCGGGCGGTAGTGGCGGCGCAGCGACCGGCGGGGGCACATCGTCGTCCACGGTCAACCTCAACACCGCGACCGCCGCCCAGCTGGAGACCCTGCCCGGCGTGGGTCCGGTCATGGCGCAACGGATCATCGACTGGCGCACGGCCAATGGCGGCTTCACCCGGGTCGAGGAGTTGCAGGAGGTGGATGGCATTGGCGCGAAAACCTACGCGAAGCTCGCCCCGCTCGTCCACGTCTGAGGCCGGGCGTCCGGTCGATCTGCGGCTGCTGGCCCCGGCCGCGGCTGCCTGGGCCTGCGCGGCGATCGCTGTTCAGGGCGGACGCTGGATCGGCCTCGTCCTGGGGTTGGGCGTGGTGGCCGGGTCCTTGGGGCTGCTGCGGCGGTCCTGGACGGTGTGTGCCGTGGGCGTGGCGATGGCCGGGGCGGCGGGGGTTGCAGGGATGTGGGCAGCGGCGCTCAATCACTCCCTGCCGGCCGAGTGGGCGCGTGAGAAGGCGCTGATCGAGGTGACGGCCGAGGTCACCTCGGACGCCAGACAATGGCAGGCACGTGGTTATCAGCCCGCCGCCGCTGTGCTCGCGATCGAGCTTCGGCAGGTCACAGCGCACGGCGAGGTTTGGCAGGGCCGTCTGCCGGCGCAGCTGCGTGCCAGTGGGGAGATGGCCGCGCAGCTCGATCAGCCGGTGGGTGCGGCCATCACGTTCCTGGCGATCGGCCGGCCTCCCGATGCCGCGGATCGTTCGGTGGGCACCCTCGTCCTGCGTAGTGAGATCACCTCAGTAGAATCGCCGGGGCCGGTGGCTCGGCTGGCGAACAGCTTTCGTGCCGGCCTGAGGCAGGCGATGGCGCACTCGCCGCCGGAGCAGGCGGGGCTCGTGCCCTCGCTGGTCGTGGGCGACATCTCCCATCTTCCCGAACAGGTCAAAGCCGATTTCAAGACCACGGGTCTGACTCACCTGACCGCGGTCAGCGGCACCAATCTGACGCTGATGCTGGTGTTCACCCTCGGGCTAGCGCGCCAGGCCGGGGTTCGGGGCTGGTGGCTACGGGGGATGGCGGTGCTGGTGGCAGCGGCGTTCATCGTCGTCTGCCGTGCCGAGCCGAGCGTGTTGAGGGCCGCCGCCATGGGGCTCATCGCGATGGCTGCCACCGGACTCGCCCACGACCGGGCGCGCGGGCTGCGAGCGCTCAGTCTGGCGGTGCTGGTGCTGGTGCTGATCGACCCCTGGCTTTCGCGATCGTGGGGGTTCGCGTTGTCGGTCACCGCCACGGCGGGGATCTTGTGGTGGGCCGGACGCTGGCAGACCGCGATGCGCGGCTGGGCGCCCGGCTGGCTGGCCGAGTCGGTGGCGGTGCCGTTGGCGGCGCAGTTGGCCACCCAGCCCATTGTGACCGCGCTGTCGGGGCAGGTCAGTGTGGTGGGGCTGGCGGCGAATCTGTTCGCGGGGCCATTCGTGGGGCCGGTGACGATCCTGGGGCTGGCGGCAGGACTGATCTCACTCGTCTCGCCGGGGTTGGCGGGGCCGGTGGGTTGGGCCGCGGGGTGGTGCGTCCAGCCGATCGTGCTGGTGGCGCACCTCGCGGCGTCCGCGCCGGCCGCTGCCTGGAGCTGGCGTAGTACTCCGGCGACGCTGGTGCTGCTCGGCGTGGCCTGCGTGATCTGCGCCGCTTTGGTGATGCCGCGGGTCTTGCCGAGGCGATGGCTGGTGGCAGCATTTGCCGTGCTGCTGGTCATCGGGGCATTTCGTGCGCCGCCCCAGGCTGGTTGGCCGGGGGAGTGGGTGGTGATCGCCTGTGATGTGGGGCAGGGCGGCGCCCAACTCATCCGAGCCGCGCCCGGCCGGGCGATACTCGTGGACACCGGTCCCGATCCGGATGCGTTGCGCGCCTGCCTGGCCTCTGCTGGCGTGAGCCGGATCTCGGTGCTGGTGCTGACGCATTCGCATGCCGATCATGTAGGTGGGCTGCCGGCGATCGCCGGTGAGATCCCGGTCGAGATGGTGCTCGTCGGATCGGATGCCCCGGCTGCCTCCGATTTGGAGGGGCTGCCCGAGACGACCCGGACGAGTGCCGGCGACACTATTGAGCTGGGCCCACTGAGATGGACGACCATAGCCGCCGGTCCTTCGGCTCGGGCGTCGCCGCTTGCTGACGGGTCGTCGGCCGGTGAAGACGCGGGCCAGAACGACGCTTCGATTGTTGGGCTGATCGAGACCGGTGAGCTGCGGATCTTGGTGACCGGAGATCTCGAGGTGGCGGGTCAGCAGGCCGTGGTCAGTTCCGGGGCGGACATCCGGGCAGATGTCCTCGTTGTCCCTCACCACGGCTCGCCGCGGCAGGACCCGGAGTTCATCGACGCCGTGCACGCCCGGATCGCGCTCGTCCAGGTGGGGGAGAACAACGGCTATGGCCACCCCGCGTCGTCGGCACTGACGATGCTGCGCGGCAGCGGGGCAACCGTCTTCCGCACCGATCAGCAGGGAGCAATCGCCGTATCGGCCGATGGCGGCTCGGCGGTGACCCAGCGCTGATGAACGGAAACGGGGGCGCTTCCAGGAGTTCTGGAAGCGTCCCCGCTCAGTAGTCCGACGAAACCGATCAGGCCTCGAACAGCGGCTTCAGATGGCGCTCGTAGAGATTCTCGGTAACGTTGCGCTCCACGTGCTCACGGTGCTCGTCCAGAGCGTCCAGGTAGCGCTGGCCCATCTTGGCGGCGAGCTTGAACGAGACGTGCAGCAGCTGCCGCAGGTTCAGGTTGTAGGCCGGATTGGATTGGTCGTGGCGCAGCGCGTCCGCGAACTGCTTGCCGGTCCAGGCGTCCACCTCGTCCGGGCTCGGGAGCGCCGCGGGGTCGATGTCGATGACGTCGGCGTACGGCGCGGTCAACTCGTCCAGCATGCCGTAGGCGGTGCGATAGATCTCCTTGGCGATCGCCAGGCCCTCGCCGCCGCCCTCGGCCAGGCCGATGAGCTCTTCCAGCCAGGTGGTGCCGGCGGTCTTCAGGTGCAGGCCGGTGTTCAGCTCGCGGATGATCTGGCCCATGCCAGGGTAGATGGAGAACTTGTCCGAGCCGGTGTGCACCGACAGCTTGAGGTTCTCGTGCAGCCCGTACTTCTTGATCGCGTACTGAATCACCGCGACATCGGCGCGGAACTCGGCGAGGAACTCGTCCACATCGCCGACGTAGTCGACGCCCTTGTTGAAACGACCGACGAACTTCACCGCGACCGTGTCGATCGGCAGCTGCTCGTGGGCGACCTCCGACAAGACGACCAGCAGATCGGCCGGGCCCTGCCGCTCCGGGGATTCGTCCATGGCCAGCTCGACGTGGCGGATGTCGCCACCCTTCTCGACGATGCGATCGTAGAGCCGCTTCGCATCCTCCAGGCCGAACAGGTAACGCTGGGCGATCTTGTTCAGGACCCCTTCGGTGACGACGACCGGAGCGTCCAGCCCGGCAATGGTGTGCTCGCCGAGCAGCGGCTTCGCGCGCTCGAGGAAAGCCGCCGCATTCTCCGCAGTGGTCTGCTTGCCGATGAGATCAGTGATGTCGATGGTGAAGAAATCGCACGAGTCGATGAACCAATCGGCGTTCGTCATGTTGATGTGGTCGGCGTCGACGAAGTACTGGCCCTTCCAGCCGGTCTTGGCCACAGCAGCATCGGCAGCTTTGCGCTGGTCGACCGGCGAAGTGCCAATAATGGTGTGCTCGCGGTTGGACTTGTTCCAGACGATGTCGACATCGACGCCGTCTGCCTTGATCTTTTCGAATGCCGCGACCTGTGCAGCGCCTTCTTTGCCGAAACGGTCGCCAGCGCCGAGGGAATACTTCCCAATCGTCATGCTGTCTCCTCAGAGGTAATCCTTGCCTCATCGACTCTAGCGGGCACCTCCGACAGCAGCGACCCCGCGGCCGTTCTTGCCACCGGTTGCCGTCAGGGTCGGGGTTCTGATCGGGCCGCCTTGAGCTGAGTCTCCTGGGTTCGGGTCAGGTGCGGATGGCAGTCGACAGCACCAGATGGCACGATGGAGCGGTGGCACAATCGTCGGTTTTCGGCAGCACCCTGCTCGTCCAGGGCGCTGAGCCCCTGCTCGCGGAACGGGCCGTCGCCGCACGCGTCGCCCAAGCTCGCCGCGAGCATCCCGATGCCGAACTGACCGAGGTCAACGCTGCCGAACTGGCCGATGGACGTTTCGCCGATCTGATCGGCGGCAGCTTGTTCGCGTCCTGGGTCATCGTGGTGGTCAACGATCTGGCGAGCTTGCCCGAACAGGCGTTGCCGCTGGTCCGGCAGAGCGCGCTGGAGCCCTATCCCGAGCTCTGCCTGGTGCTCGTCCATGGCGGTGGCCTCAAGGGCAAAGCCCTGATCGATGCGCTCAAGAAGGCGAAGGTCACCCGGATCGCGGCGGACCCCGTCAAGGCCTGGGAGCTGCCCAAGTTCGTCGCCGCCGAGGCCAAATCGCTGCGCATGGGCATGGACGTCCAGGCCGCCCAGGACCTCATCGATGCAGTGGGAACCGATCTGCGTTCGCTCGCCGGTGCGCTGCGCCAGCTGGCGTCCGACTATCAGGGGGAGCAGCTGAGCGCGACGATGGTGCGTCGCTATTTCGATGGACGCGCGGAGGTCACCAGTTTCGCGGTTGCCGACGATGCCCTGGCCGGGCGTCCGGGGCCGGCACTGGAGAAGCTGCGCTGGGCGTTGTCGACGGGAGTGGCCCCGGTGTTGGTCACCAGCGCGCTCGCCGGTTCGTTGCGAGGTCTCGGCAAGTATCTCGAACTGCGTTCGGCGCGGATGCCGGACAACGACCTGGCCCGGCAGGTGGGCGTGCCCCCGTGGAAGTTGAAGGACCTGTCGCGGCTGTCGCGTGACTGGTCGAGCCAGGCGGTCTCGATCGCCATCCGGGCGGTCGCGCGGGCCGACGAGCAGGTGAAGGGTGCAGCTGCCGATCCCGGATTTGCCCTGGAGCAACTCCTGCGCACCGTCGACCAGGCTCGCCAGGCCGGACGCGCGCGCTGAGCCGGCCCCGTGGGACAACACAACAAGCGCCCTGACCACCCAGCTGGGTCAGGGCGCTTGCCGAAAGGTTCTGAAAGTCCGAGAACTCAGAGAGCCGCGGCGCGCGACGAGATCGCGGACTTGCGGTTCGCAGCCTGGTTCTTGTGGATGACGCCCTTCGAAACAGCCTTGTCGAGGGCGCGATTCGCAACCTTGGCGTACTCCTGCGCCTTCTCTGCGTCGCCGGCGGCGGCAGCCTCGCGGAACTTGCGGATGTGGGTACGCAGGGCCGACTTGACGGCCTTGTTACGTGCGGTTGCCTTGGCGTTGGTGCCGATGCGCTTCTTCTGCGACTTGATGTTCGCCACTTGGTGAGCCTCTTTGAGTCGTTGGTCTGGACTGGGTAGCGCACAATCAGGCTGACGTCTGGTTGAACGCGCGACTGATCACGCTACCACATGGCCTCCGGGCAGCCCAAACCACTGTCGTCCAGGAATGCGCATCGAGTCGCACGCGTTGAACTGACATCACCCACGTTGCCTGGCAGCGGATTTGCAAGGTTCAACCATTTACAATAGAACTGTTGATTATTGAATAACTTGTTCCCCTGGAGGTCCGAGCCCGCAGTGGTTGCTCGTTCGAACATCCGATTCTCGGGAAACGGCGTCGTTAGTTGAGACAAAGGAACATTGATGGCAACTCAGGTTTACAAAACCCTATCGAAGATCGTTGGGGTTGTTCTCCTACTCGTCGGCGTGGTTGCGCTTATCGGCGGCAACTTCGCGCACGGATATGTCAGCGACCAACTCGCCGATCAGTCGATCACGATGGCGACCAACGAGAGCATCGACTCCCAGTTGGCTGCGGGCAGGATCAGTGAGGACGACGCCGCAGCCCTTCGCAAGTACGCAGGTCAGGAGATGACCACCGGTCCGCAGGCGGAGGTCTTCGCCAACCACTACATCCACGCTCACATGGCCGCAGCGGCCAAGGCTGCCGGTGTGCCTGAAGATCAGGCGAACTACAGCGCGATCGGTGGGCTGGTCACCAAGTACACGAATGCCTTGAAGGAAGAGCTGAAGGCTCTGCCGGAGAACGCCAATGCGACGGATGCCCAGATCGCAGCGCAGGCCGCCGCCGAGATCGCCAATCCCGACACCACCTACGAGAACGCGCAGCAGGCCGCCAAGCTGCAGACCCTGCGGATGGACACCTTCCTGGACGGCAACACGCTGCGCGGCATGTTGCTGAACGCCTACGGCTGGTGGCTGGTCGGCACCATCGCTCAGGCCGCGGGCTGGGCGCTGATCGTCGTCGGTGTCGCGCTGACTGCGTTCGGGTTCATCTTCAAGGGCAAGAGCACCACTGCCGGCGCCGAGTCGTCCGCTACGGGCGTGTAGCAGCAACCGGGCAGGTAGCAGCAGTTTCGAGCAATCACGAGGGACGAGTCAGGCCGCTGGCTCGTCCCTCTGCTCATGCCCCTAGAATGCGGACAGGTCATCATCGCGGATGTGGAGGAACGATGGCAGATTCGGTCTATCGGGCGCTCTCTCGAGTCTTCAGCGTTGTGCTGCCCGTGGTTGGTGCCGGCGCGATGATCGGCGGTTCGTTTGCCCATCGTTTCGTCTCCGATCAGCTGGGTTCCGAAGACATCACCATGCCTGCCCCCGAGCTCATCACCCAAGAACTCAAGACCGGCCTGATCAGCCCCGACGACGCCGAACTGTTGAGTCTGCACGCCGGGGAAACCCTCAGCAACGGTCCGCAGGCCCGCATCTACGCCGACAACTATGTGCTCGCGCATATGAAGGTCGCCGCCGAGCGCGCCGGCGTCCCCGAGGACCAGGCGACCTACGCGGGCGTCGGCGATCTGGCTGCCGAACTCAACAAGCAACTGAAGGCCGAGCTCAAAGAGCAGTATCCGGAGATGGGTCCCGGCGAGATCGCCGGCCTGGCCCGCATGGAGATCAAGGATCCCGAAACCGAGTACGACCTGGCTCGCAAGATCAACCAGTTCTACGAGCTGCGTTCCGAGAACTTCTTCATGGGCAACGCGATCCGCGGGATGCTGCTGAACGCCTACGGCTGGTGGCTGGTGGGTCTGGTCGCCCGCATCGCGGGGGCGCTGCTGATCGGTTTCGGCGGCTTCTTGGGCCTGCTCGGTTTCGGACGCCGCCGCGCGCGCTGAGCCGCCGGTCGGCTGCCGGGAAGTTGGGGGACCGCCCCGGTCGTGGGAGGATGGGCGGCGGCGCGGAGTGCGTCCATGACTGCCAACAACCACGACTGGAAAGTGAATGCCTGTTCCTGCACCTGGTCGCACTGACCCGGCCATCATCCGCAACTTCAGCATCATCGCCCACATCGACCATGGCAAGTCGACACTGGCCGATCGCATGCTGCAGCTCACCGGCGTGGTGGACGAGCGGGCGATGCGCGCCCAGTATCTCGACCGGATGGACATCGAGCGCGAGCGCGGCATCACGATCAAGTCCCAGGCCGTGCGGATGCCGTGGAGCAGCGCTGGCGACGACTATGTGCTGAACATGATCGACACGCCCGGGCACGTTGACTTCACCTATGAGGTTTCCCGGTCGCTGGCCGCCTGCGAGGGTGCAGTGCTGCTGGTGGACGCGGCCCAGGGCATCGAGGCCCAGACACTGGCCAACCTCTACCTGGCGCTGGAAGCCGACCTGGTGATCATTCCGGTGCTCAACAAGATTGATCTGCCCGGCGCGCAGCCCGAGAAGTTCGCCCGCGAGCTCGCCTCGATCATCGGCTGCGAGCAGGACGAGATCCTCAGGGTCAGCGCCAAGACGGGGGAGGGTGTCGCCGAGCTGCTCGATCAGATCGTCGCCCACGTGCCTGCGCCGACCGGGGACCCCGATGCTGCCACCCGCGCACTGATCTTCGATTCGGTTTACGACTCCTATCGCGGTGTGGTCACCTACATCCGGGTCGTCGACGGCGAGATTGCGCATCGCGATCGCATCCTCATGATGTCGACCGGAACGACCCACGAGGTGCTGGAGGTGGGCGTCATCTCGCCCGAGCCGGTGAAATCGTCCGCTCTGGGCGTCGGAGAGGTCGGATACCTGATAACCGGCGTTAAGGACGTGCGCCAATCGCGGGTCGGCGATACGGTGACCCTGTCGTCCAGGCCCGCCTCGCAGATGCTCGCGGGCTATCGCAACCCCAATCCGATGGTTTTTGCGGGCATTTATCCGATCGATGGTGACGATTTCCCCGAATTGCGCGAGGCGCTGGACAAACTCCAGCTCAACGATGCCGCGCTGACCTATGAGCCGGAGACCTCGGCTGCCCTCGGATTCGGTTTCCGTGTCGGTTTTCTCGGTCTGCTGCACATGGAGATCGTGCGCGAACGCCTGGAGCGCGAGTTCAACCTCGATCTCATCAGCACGGCGCCGAACGTGAACTATCGCGTGGTGATGGAAGACGGCACCAAGCACGAGGTGACCAATCCGTCCGAGTTCCCCGAGGGCAAGATCGCCGAAGTCTACGAGCCGATGATTAAGGCGACGATTCTGAGCCCGGCCGAGTTCATCGGCACCATCATCGAGCTGTGCCAGGGCCGCCGCGGGGTCCAACTCGGGCTCGACTACCTGTCCGAAGACCGGGTCGAGCTGCGCTACGAGTTGCCGCTGGCCGAGATCGTCTTCGACTTCTTCGACTCATTGAAGTCCCGGACGAGGGGATACGCGTCGCTGGACTACGACGAGGCGGGCACCCAGGTTGCAGACCTGGTGAAGGTCGACATTTTGCTCAACGGCGAACCGGTGGACGCGTTCAGCTCGATCGTCCACAAGGATAAGGCCTACTCCTACGGAGTGGCGATGGCCGCGAAGCTCAAGGAATTGATCCCGCGCCAGCAGTTCGAGGTGCCGGTGCAGGCCGCGATCGGGGCACGGGTGATCGCCCGTGAGACCATCCGCGCGATGCGCAAGGACGTGCTGGCCAAGTGTTACGGCGGTGACATCACCCGCAAGCGCAAGCTGCTGGAAAAGCAGAAGGAAGGCAAGAAGCGCATGAAGGTGGTGGGACGCGTCGAAGTCCCGCAGGAGGCCTTCGTCGCCGCGCTGTCGACCGGCGAAACCAGCAAGGACAAGCGCTAGCGCTCAGGCTTGCGGGCGATCAGGGCCACCGCCTCCAGGTGATCCTGATTGGCGCGGAAGACCTTGCGCATCGCCATGATGCGCTGCCGGGCCTGCGGGTTGCGCCGCACATTGTTGAAGAAGCGCAGCGCGCCGCGCAGGCCCTCGTCGGCGATGATCCGGGTCGGGCTGAGCAGCTTCATCGGATGGTGATCGGTCCATTCGATCTCGAAGCCCGCCTCGGTGACCAGTTCGGTCCAGGCCCTGGTGGTCAGGGGACGGGCACCTACCTTGATGGTGCGCGACAGCGCCTTGGAGATCTGGTCGACCACGGACTGGTCGACGTCGTCCGGTTTCAGGGAAAGCTCATGCAGCCCCCAGCGTCCACCCGGCGCCAGCGTGCGGAAGACCTCACGGGCGATCGTGGACTTGTCGGCCGCCGACTGCATGGTGAGCATGGCTTCGGAGATCACCACATCCGCGCTGCCATCGGGTAGGCCGTTGGCGCGGGCATCGCCTTCACGGACTGCCGCATCGTGGTGCCCGGCGAGCACCGCGGCGATCTGGCGGCGGGCGTCCTCGTTCGGGTCGACTCCGGTATAGGTGGCGTAGCCACCGTCCAGGACGAGCTGGGCGGTCCGGCCGATGCCCGGGCCGAGCTCGACGACCCGGTCGGCGGAGGAGATCTGCAGGCTGCCGAGCAGCCGGCGGGTCAGGTCGATGCCGCCGGGACGCAGCACCCGCTTGCCCATCTTGGCCAGCAACCAGTGGCCGGCCGCGCGGTGTTCTTCGGAGGTCGTGGGGCCGCCGGTCTTTTCCGAGTACGTGGTTTCGGTCATGGGATCCACTCTTTTCTGGGAGGTTGTCTTCTGCGCGGGTGCCCGGATCAGTGCTGTGCGGAGGAGTCGTGTGCGGTGGTGTCCACCATCACCAACTGCATCCGGCAGTCGGTGAGCGCGGTCAGCGCATGACGGGCATCGGGCGCCAGATAGATGACGTCACCGGCGTGCAGGATGTTCGACCGGCCTTCGACTTCGAAGTCCATTTCGCCGTCCAGCAGGGTGACCACGACCGCTCGCGGGGAGGAGTGCTCGGTGAGCAGTTGGCCGGCGGCGAAGGTGAAATCGACCACCCGCAGCAGGGGATTGTTGACGATGACCCGCGATGTGGTCGATTCGGTGACGACGGGAAGCTGCTCGTTGATATCGAGAACGACGGTGGATTCGCTGACTGCGGTTGTGCTCATAAGAAGAAGGCTAGCCTAAGCAGTATTTATTGTGAAGTGTCGTTCAGCTGGAACCGCTCGTCGCGGTGACATAACTTCGGTGGTATGCCTTCCGCTCCGCCACCTGGTGATCCGGCTCCCGCCGACGGCGCGCTGCCCGCCTCGGCATTGCGCGAGGTGACCGGGCGCCCGCTGAGTTTCTATGTGCACGTGCCGTTCTGCCGGGTGCGGTGCGGCTACTGCGATTTCAACACCTACACGGCCGATCAGCTGGGCCCCGGCGGCGGGCCGGACGCGTGGCTTGCCGCGGTGCATTCCGAGATCGATCTGGCCGCCCGGGTGCTGGGCGAGCAGGCACCCGAGGTCAGCACGGTCTTCTTCGGTGGTGGCACCCCGACGCTATTGAGGCCATCTCAGTTGACCGAGGTGCTTGCACATATCGCCGGGCGCTTCGGGCTTCGTCCCGGCGCGGAGGTCACCACCGAGGCCAACCCGGAGACTATCGGCCCGGCCGAGTTGGACGCACTGCTGGTCGGGGGCATCAACCGGCTGAGTCTCGGTATGCAGTCCGCTGTCCCGCATGTGCTGGCCACCCTCGACCGGGTACACACCCCCGGGCGCGCGCTCGAGCTGGTCGGCCTGGCCCGGCAGGCCGGGTTCGGCCAGATCAGCCTGGATCTGATCTATGGCACGCCCGGCGAGCGGCCGCAGGATTGGCAGGCCAGTCTGGACGCGGTCATTGCCGCAGATCCCGATCATGTCTCTGCCTACGCTCTGGTCATCGAGCCCGGCACCGCGATGGCGCGCCGGGTGGCCCACGGCGAGATCCCACCGACCGACGACGATCGGCAGGCCGACTACTATCTGATGGCCGAGAACCGGCTGAAAGCGGCCGGCTACGAGAACTACGAAGTGAGTAACTGGGCGCGTGATCGCTCCCACCGGGCGCGTCACAATCTTGCCTACTGGCGGGGCGACAACTGGTGGGGGGTGGGCCCGGGCGCGCACTCCCATGTCGGCGGGGTGCGCTGGTGGAATCTGCGGCATCCGGCGCGTTATGCAGCTGCGCTGGAGGCTGGCCACAGCCCCGCCCAGGCCCGTGAGGTGTTGGACGCGGACACCCGCCGGATCGAGCGGGTGCTGCTCGAACTGCGGATCTCCGACGGGTTGTCAGTCGAGGTCCTGACGGCCAGCGAACGTGGTCGGTTGCCCGCGCTTGCCGCTCGTGGCCTGATCGAGCGGGAGGACGAGCGCATCAGGCTGACGCTGGATGGCCGGCTGCTGGCCGATGCGGTCATCAGAGACCTGCTGGATTGAGACCGCGTTTGTTCGCGCGTCCTGTCCGGATCCGGGCGCCCGGGCTACTAGCCTTCCGCAGGTGGGACTCTCCAATGATCGCTATGGCCGTGACGTGCTCGACCCGAGGGCAGCGCGCAACCGGCGTCCGCAAACCAAGGACATCCCGATGCGACTCGGGATGGTGGTCGAGGACCCGGGGTCCGGATTCGTCGGGGAGATCATGGGCTGGGAGAACGGCCTGGTGATCCTGGAGGATCGCCGGGGAAAACGACGCAGCTTCCCGGTCGGCCCCGGGTTCTGGCTCGACGGCAAGCCGGTTGCGCTGCGGATTCCGCCCCGTACCGGGTCCACCAGGCGCTACACCGCCTCGGGCGCCCGGGCTGTGCCGGAGGGCAAGGCCAAGGTGGCGCTGCCCAGCCGCATCTACGTCGAGGGTCGCCACGACGCCGAACTCGTCGAGAAGATCTGGGGCGGCGATCTGCGCCACGTCGGGGTGGTCGTCGAATACCTGGGCGGCATCGACGATCTGGTCGCGATCGTGGCCGAGTTTCAGCCCGAGCCCGGACGCCGGCTAGGCGTGCTGGTCGACCATCTGGTCAGCGGCAGCAAGGAGACCCGGATCGCCCAGCAGGTCGCCCACGGTGGCTACGGCGACGTCGTCCAGATCACCGGGCACCGGTTCATCGACATCTGGCAGGCGATCAAACCTGAGGTCATCGGCATCAAGGCTTGGCCGCAGGTGCCCCGCGATGTCGATTTCAAGAAGGGCACGCTGGCCGCGCTCGGCCTGCCGCACTCCGATCAGACCGACATCGCGCATGCCTGGCAGTCGATGCTCGGGCGGGTGCACACCTTCCGCGATCTGGATCCGGACTTCAATCGCGAGGTCGAAAAGCTCATTGACTTCGTCACTCAGGACCATCTGGATGAGATCGGCTGACCATGTCGCATTGCGGTCGGCTGGATCAAGCCGAGCCGACCAGCCGCGAGTTACGTTATCGTCGACCTTATGACCGAAAACGGAGCTGAGCAGATTACCCCAGCCGGGGGCGAGTCTAACCACACCAGTTGTCAGAAGACCCCCACCCCACCCACTCGAAGTGAGCAGGCGCCCGCTGCCGATCCTCGCGACGAGCAGACCCCCTCTGCCGAGGATGAGACGCTGCCCGTTGAGGACGACCAGGCGCAGCCCGAGGACACCCCGACCGCCGGTGCTGAGCCGCAAGAAGCTGAGCCGCAGGAAGCCGAGGATCAGCCTGCCGAGATCCAGGCTGAGGATGCCCAGCCCGTGGACGCCGGGGATACCCAGACCGTGGACGCCGAGGACCAGCCCGAGGGCGTCCAGGTTCAGCCTGCCGACGTCCAGCCAGACGAAGAGGAGCAGCCCGCACCTCCCGAAGACGCGCAGACAACTCCCGAGGACGCGCAGGCCTCTACCGAGGATGAGTCGGCCCCTACCGAGGAGCCGTCCCCGCCCGCCCAGCGCGCGAAGACGCTGCCCGTCGAGGGCGTGCGGCCGCTGTCCAATGAAGGCGAGCACGCACCTGCAGCCGAGGGCGTCCAGACGCTGCCCCCCGAGGGTGAGGAAGTGCTGTCCGTCGAAGATGTGAAGACGTTGTCCCACGAGGACGTGGAGGCGCTGTCCGAGCAGAAGCTGACAACCCCGGCCGACCGCCCCTACGTGCCGCCCGCACAGGACGATTCGGTCACGGCGTTCGCCCCCGAGATGTGGGAGCTCGGCGGCTGGCCGCTGGGAGCCACCTTCGACGCCCAAAAGAACATGACATCGTTCGCTGTCTATGCCCCGAAAGCGACGCGAGTAGCGATCGAACTGTATGACGAGGAGATCGGGGCCGACGCCACCCACCGGTTCGATGCGGTCAAGGGGGAGGACGGTGCGTGGCGCAGCCAGCTGGTCGGCGTGGTGGCCGGACAGCTCTACGGCTATCGCGTCTGGGGCACCAACTGGGATGTGGACCCCGACTGGCAGCCGGGTTCCCTGGCCGGTTTCATCTCCGATCGGGATTCGGAGGGCAACCATTTCAATCCCAACAAGCTGCTGCTCGACCCCTATGCCCGGGAGATCAGCCATGTCCCGCTCAGCCCCCGCATCCTGAAGGCCGGAGCCGACCGGGGCGTGTTCGCCACCGGCGGCGGCGACTACCACGGCAGGGTGCGCCGCAGCGTCGATTCCGGCCGGTTCACCCCGAAGGGCGTGGTCATCAGCGACAACACCGGTACGGGGGAGGCGCCGAATCGTCCCGCTCAAGATGTGACGATCTATGAGGGTCACATCAAGAACCTCACCATGCATCCGTCGGCAGCCAAGCTCGGCGATCTGCTGGCCGGCGAGGAACTGTTCGACGACGTGCGCAATCTCCCCGATGAGCTGCGGGGCACCTACGCCGGTGCGGCCTACCTCGCGCCTTACCTCAAGGGCCTCGGCTTCACCACGCTCGAGCTGCTCCCGGTGCACGAGACCGACTCCGATCAGGTGGGTGCGGTCAATGGCACCACCAACTTCTGGGGCTACCAGACGATCGGTTTCTTCGCGCCGAACCGCGACTATGCCCATGACAAGTCGCCGGGCGGCCCGACCCGTGAGTTCAAGGAAATGGTGCGGACGTTCCACGAGCACGACGTCGAGGTCTACCTCGACGTGGTCTTCAACCACACCGCCGAGGGCGGAAACTGGGACCACGACATCGATTCGGCGGCGTTCACCAGCTTCGGCGGATTCGCGACCACGCACTACTACGATCTGACCTCCGACGGGTACATCGTCGACGGGGCTACCGGGTCGTCCAACCAGACGAACTTCTCGACCCGGGCGATGTGCGATGTCGTGATGAATTCGCTCATCTACTGGCATGACGTCATGGGCGTGGACGGCTTCCGGTTCGATCTGGCCACCGTGCTCGGACGCTTCCCGTCAGCATCGGACAAAGAGGACTGGGGCGGCAGGCGGCGCTTCTTCAACGCCCACCCGCTGTTGCGGGAGGTCGTCGACTGGGCCGATGATCGCGGTATCGAGGTCATCGCCGAGGCCTGGGATCTGTGGGGATATGAGGTCGGTAATTTCCCGTCCGGGTGGGGAGAATGGAACGGCCGTTTCCGCGATGCGGTGCGCCACTACCTGAAAGGCGACGGCAATACCCGCGCGTTCATCGAACTGTTCAACGGCGACTGGCTGCATTTCAACGACAATGCCGGTCCGCAGAAGTCCATCAATTTCGTAACTGCCCATGATGGTTTCACCATGTTCGACCTGGTCAGCTTCAATGAGCCGATCAACGACCAGCCCTTCCCCTTCGGACCCTCGGACGGCGGAAGTCCGCAGAACAACTCCTGGGACTCGGGCGGCGATCAGGCGCTGCGGCGCACCCGGTGGCGCAACAACTGGGTGACGCTGATGTGCGCACGCGGCGTCCCGATGGTGGTCAGCGGGGACGAGTACGGCCGCACCCAGAACGGAAACAACAATCCGTGGAATCTCAACACCATCGGGATGTGGAACAACTGGGCCCAGCTGTCGTCCAATACCCCCACCCGGCTGCCGGTCGACCCCGACAATCCGGAGCTGGCGTCCTATTTCGATGTGGTGGGCGAATGCGATTCAGCGCCGAATGTCAACCCGATGTTCCGGTTTGCCCGGTTCACCGCTCGGCTGCGCGCATTGGATGTGACCTTGCGCCAGAAGACCTGGGGTTCGGGAAAACTGGATTCCGACAACGTGAGCTACCTGTACTATTGCCCCGACCTTTCACGGGAACCCGGCTTGACCGACCGGCAATTGACGGTGCTGATCAACGGCGCCGGTGTGGGTGGCACCGATTACCTGGTCATGATCAATATGTACACGTCGCCGGCGGTGTTCAAGGTGCCGGACTCCACCGAGATCTCGCGCCGCGACCTCAAGTGGCACCGCCTCATCGACACCGCTCCGTGGGCCGAATCGGTCGGCAACTGCTGGCCGCCGGCCGATGGGGACGTGATTGAAGGCAGCTATACCGTAGAGCCGTGGTCGATCGCGGTCCTGGCAGCGGCGTCCGATCAATCGCCCGTTTTCGACTACCGGGGTTTCCCTGCTCGCCGCCGTCGGCGGTTGGACGCTGCCGCGCTGGCTGAATAGGCGGTGAGGAATGGTAGACACGCACGACGACATACTCGAACTGATGGTCGAGGTCGCCGATCGGGTGATCCGGCCCGGGTTCCGGGCGCTGAGTGGCAACGACATCGACGAGAAATCGCCGGGTGACTACGTCACCGTGGCCGATCGGGAATCCGAGAAGTTGCTGACCGCCGCGCTGCTGGCGCGCAATCCTGGCTGCCTGGTGGTGGGGGAGGAAGCCAGCTACGCCGATCCCTCGATTCGCGAGGGCCTGGGCGTGGCCGACCTCGCGTACACCGTCGACCCGGTCGATGGCACCGGCAACTTCGTCAAGGGATCGCCCGACTATGCCGTGATGATCGCCGAGATCCGTCGCAGCGAGGTGACGCGCTCGTGGATCTGGCAGCCCGAGGCGGGACGCGCCTATGTGGCCGAGCGCGGTGCGGGGGTGACCTGTAACGGTGAGCCGATGACCAGGGTCGAGGCACACCGCCCGGCGCGCGCCGGCGGAGCCAGCAGGGTCTGGCAGTGCTTCGATTCGGCGGACGGCTTCGCCGAGCCCGTCGGGTCGAATTTCTGCGCCGGGTTCGACTATCCGCAGCTGCTTCGCGGGGAGGCCGATTTCTTCGTCTACCGCAGGCCGATGCCGTGGGACCATCTGCCCGGCCTATTGATGGTGCGCGAGTTGGGCGGCGCGACCGTCCAGGTCGACGGCCGGGGCTACGGCCCGGGCAGCCAACGTGTTCAGGCGATCTGTGCGTCGACCGATGCCGGGCTGGCCGACGACGTGGCCGGACGCTGGGATCCGCCTGAGGCCCATTGACTGGCGTCCGCCGGCACGCGGGGTAAGCTTGGCACTCGGAATTGTGGAGTGCCAGCGACCAAGGAGGGGAGAACGATGGACGACCGGAAGCTGAGAGTGCTCGGCGCCATCGTCACCGATTACGTGGCCACCCGCGAGCCGGTCGGCTCGAAGGCCTTGGTAGAGCGTCACAGCCTGGATGTCTCCCCGGCGACCATCCGTAACGACATGGCGGTCCTGGAGGAGGAGGGCTATCTCGCCCAGCCACACACCAGCGCCGGGCGCGTCCCCACGGACAAGGGCTACCGGCTGTTCGTGGACCGGCTGGCGACCGTCAAGCCACTGTCGAGCGCCGAACGACGGGCGATCTCGAGTTTCCTGGCCGGGGCAGTCGATGTCGACGACATCGTCCATCGCACCGTCCGGCTGCTCGCCCAGCTCACCCGTCAGGTCGCGATCGTGCAGTACCCGGCATCCAGTTCTGCGACCGTGCGGCATGTCGAGGTGATCAGCCTGAGCAGCGATCGGGTGCTGGTGATTCTCATCGATTCCACCGCCCGCATCGACCAGCATCCGGTGACGCTGAGCGAGTACACCGAGGACGAACTCGAGACCTGGCGCGGCCGGCTCAATGCCGCCGTTGCGGGCCGTAAGCCCCAGCAAGCCGACGCCGCGCTCGCCGAGCTGGCCGCCGAACCGGAGTTCGATGAGGCCGGGCTCGGCCTGATCGTGGCAGCGCTGCGCACCATGTTGGCCTACGACCCGTCCAATGAGGTCGTGGTGGCGGGCATGCCCAATCTGATGCGCTACGGCGCGTCCTACCAGCAGGCGATCGGCCCGGTGGTGGATGCGCTCGAAGAGCAGGTGGTGCTGCTGCGTCTGTTGGGCGATGCGGTCGCCGAGCATCCTGGTGAGGTGACGGTGCGTATCGGCCAGGAGAATCCGTACGTCCCGTTGCACAGCACCTCGCTGGTGGCAAGCGAGTACGGTTCCGACGAGGTCTGGGCTTCGCTGGGCGTGGTCGGGCCGACGTCGATGGACTATTCCTCAACGATCTCCGCCGTGCGGGCCGTCGCCCGTTATGTCGGCAGATTCCTGGCAGAAGGATGAACGAGAACAACTGATGAGCAACCCTGATTACTACCAGGTACTGGGCGTGCCCCGGGATGCCAGTGCGGAGCAGATCAAGAAGGCTTACCGCAAGATGGCCATGAAGGTGCATCCCGATGTGGCCACCGATGCGGACGCCGAAGAGAAGTTCAAGCAGGTCAACGAGGCCTACGAGGTCTTGAGCGACCCCAACAAGCGGGCCGTCTTCGACCGGGGCGGTGACCCGATGGGTCACGGCGCCGCCGGTGGTGATCCGTTCTCGAGGATGGGTGGCTTCTCCGGCTTCAACGCCTACGCCGGCGGGCAGGGCTTCGACATCGGCGATCTGTTCGGCGCGATGTTCGGCCAGACCACCGCCAGCCGCGGGCCGAAGTCCCGCGTCCGGCGCGGCCAGGATCAACTCATTCGCACCAAGCTGACGCTGCCGGAGGCTGTCTTCGGGGTGACCAAGCCGGTCACCTTCGACACCTACGTGCTGTGTGATGCCTGCAACGGCTCCGGCTCGAAGGACAATCGCGAGCCCGTTACCTGCACCCGGTGCCAGGGACGCGGCGAGATCATCGTCTCGCAGCGCTCGATCCTCGGCGAGATCCGCACCTCGCAGCCCTGCCCGTCGTGCCAGGGCTTCGGGAACATCATTCCCGAACCCTGCCCCGAATGCTCCGGCCACGGCCGCATCTCCCAGCAGCGCACCATCAATGTCAAGATTCCCGGTGGTGTCGACACCGGCAACCGGGTTCACCTGTCCGGTCAGGGCGAGATCGGACCCGGTGCCGGGCCCGCCGGCGACCTCTACGTCGAGATCCAGGTGCTGCCGCACGATGTCTTCCGGCGTGACCACGACAATCTCGAAATGGTCGTCAGGTTGCCGATGGCGCTGGCCGCGCTGGGCACCCACATCGACATCGACACCCTGGAATCCGAGCTGCCCGACTGCCCCGAGGATCGCCGCAAGGTACACGTCGAGGTGCCGGCCGGAACCCAGTCGGGCACCCGCCTGGTCATGGCGGGCCACGGCGTGCCGAGCCTGCGGACCAACCGTCGCGGTGAGACCCCGCGCGGCGACCTGGGTGTCACCATGCTCGTCCAGACCCCGACGAAGCTGGACGCCGAGCAGCGCGAGCTGCTGGCCCAGCTGGCTCGGTTGCGCGGCGAGGCCGGTCCGGAGGTGCTGACCAAGCCGGAGGAGAAGGGCTTCTTCAACCGCCTCAAGGACGTCTTCAGCTGATGACCGACGCGCTCTACCTGGCCGATCTGGGTGCTGATCCGCGTCCCGGTGGCCTGGTGGAGCTTGGCGGCGATGAGGGACGCCACGCGGCGGTGGTCAAGCGCACCCGCGTCGGTGAGCAGCTGCTGGTGGCCGACGGAGCCGGACGGGCGATCCGCGGGCCGGTGATCGAGACCAGCAAGCAGGGGCTTGTGGTGCGCATCGACGAGGTGCTGATCGCCGCGCCGGGCAGGCACCGCTGGACGATCGTCCAAGCGCTGGCCAAGGGCGAACGCTCCGAGATAGCCGTTGAATCCCTGACCGAGCTCGGCGCCGACCGCATCATCGCCTGGCAGGCCTCGCGCAGCGTGGTCCGCTGGGACGCCCGGGCAGGTATCCCCGACAAGTCCGCGAAAGGCCTCGCCAAGTGGCAGGCGGTTGCCCGTGCTTCCACCAAGCAGTCTCGTCGATTCCGGGTGCCCGACGTCGAGTATGCGTCCACCGCCGACATCGTGGACGTCATTGCGGGCGCCGATCTGGCGCTGGTCGCCCACGAGGAAGCGACGATTCGGCTGGCGAGCGTCGACGTTCCGGCCACCGGTGAGGTGGTCGTCATCATCGGCCCCGAAGGCGGCATCAGCCCCGATGAACTCCGGTGCTTCGAGCAGGCCGGTGCCACGGCGGTGAGCCTGGGCGACGGGGTGCTGCGCACCTCCAGCGCGGGCGTGGTGAGTCTGGCTCAGTTGCAGGTGCTGGCCGCCCGGCAGGCAGGCTAGCTCTCAGATCCCGAGTTCGGCCGGTACCGTACGCCCGCTCGGCCGCAGTCCTGACAGATCGATATCGACCCGGTGGTTGCGGTCCGCGGTGGAGCCGAGCATGAGGTGGGCGCCGATGCCCAGCGACTGCCAGCGACTGCGGTAGATCCACTGCAGCGCAGTCGGATCGCTCACCCGCCAGAAATTCACCAGGTAGCCGCCCTCGAACAGATGGATCAAGCTGTAGCCGCCGGGATAGGCGGCGCAGGCTGCGTTCTCCAGATAGCGCGCGTTGGTGTCGGCCAGATCGGCGCGGTCG
This sequence comes from Brooklawnia propionicigenes, assembly GCF_030297015.1. Lineage (NCBI taxonomy): Bacteria > Bacillati > Actinomycetota > Actinomycetes > Propionibacteriales > Propionibacteriaceae > Brooklawnia > Brooklawnia propionicigenes. The sequence goes on from NZ_AP028056.1 coordinate 2,819,528, forward strand.
CGGCGCATCCGGTGGGTGTGCCCGGCCAGGTGCAGAAACACCCCGGGCGCCTGGCGTTCGATCAGCTGCAGCCGTAGCCGGTCACGCCCGCGCAGCATGAACTGCGGTCCTGATGCCGACGACCATGCCGCATCGGTGGTGACCGGGTGATGCGTGGTCGCCAGGGTCGGACGCTGCGGGTCGGTCTCCAGCTCGGCCATGATCTGGGCGTACTGGCCGGGAAGGATCCAGCCGCCCCCGGACCCGCGGGTGGAATCCATCGCGAGCACCCGCAGCCCGCTGGGCTCCGATACGGCCTGGGCCTGCTGGTAGCCGACGAAGTAATCACCAAAAGGGTCGTCATCACGCCTGGGATGATCGTGGTTTCCCCGGGTGGCGACCCAGTCGACCAGTTCGGTGCCGTAGCCGTCCAGCAGCTTGCGGGCGATCCGGTTCTGTTCGGGGGTGTTGTCGTAGGTGATGTCTCCGTTGGCGATCAGCAGCGGCCGGCCATGGCGGCCGGTCAGTTCGTCCAGCGCAGCGGCGCACATCATCCGGGGGTAATCCGCCTGATCCGGCCGGGGACAGACCGAGGTCGGCAATGCCCCGAGCACGATGCCCTGCCGGCGTTCGCCGATGTGGATGTCGTTGACCACCGCAACCGTGGTCAGATAGCGGCCCTTCGGCACGGTCAGCGTCGTGAACTGGCGGGTGCGCTCGCAGCACCCGACGACCCGGGTGGGACGCAGCGCGGCCGCGGCCAGCTTTCCCTCCGACGATGCCTGGAACTGGTAGGTTCGGCCCGGCTCGAGACCGGTGATCTCCACGACGTGGTAGACCCGTGGGGTCGGATCCTCGTGTACCAACTGCATCGGGCCGCCCACCGGGCCGATGGCGACCTCGGTTCCGACGGCGACCGGTTTGGGGATGGCGATGCCCAGCCTGGCTGCATGGGTGACCCAGCTGATCACGACGCTGGTGGGGGTGACGGTCAACACTTCGAGATCGGTGGCCAGCACCCTGCCCCGGGTAAACGAGTCGGCTGCTGCTGGTGCATCGATGGTGGCAGTGCTCAACTGGTAATCCACAGACCCTTAACCTACCCCCTGGGCGTTCGAAATACCGATTTGGTTCCGCAGATTGCCGCTCACGCCCCGAGCAGAATCGTGCCGCCCACCAGCCCATTCACGGTAGATTCCCCACCTATGGCAGGTGTTCAGCGTCGACGGCATGTCGTGACCGTTGTCGTCAATCCTCGATCGGGACGAGGGCGCGCGACCCGCCTGCTGCCCAGGGTACAGGCGGCCCTCCAGGAAGGCCTGCCCGACTCCGAGCTGCGGATCATGCGCACGCGTTCGTTCGACGACGCCCGGCAGCTGGCGCTCGCTGCGGTGGCCCAAGCCGCACCGGCCGAAGCAGGCCGCCGTCCGGATGTGCTGGTGATGATGGGCGGCGACGGGATGGCGAGCCTGGGACTGAATGCCTGCGCAGGCAGCCACATCCCATTGGCGATCATTCCCACCGGCACCGGTGACGATTTCGCGCGCGGTGTGGGCATCCCGCGCAAACCCGCCGAGGCGGTTCAGGCGATCATCGCCGGGCACACCAAGATGATCGACCTGGCGCTGGTCACCGGCGACCTCACCGACGGCCACAAGCAACGATATGTGGGCTCGGTCGTCTCCACGGGCTATGACGCGAAGGTCAACTATCGGGTCAATCACGCGAAGGTGAGATCGTATGCGTGGTCGCTGCTCGCCGAGATGGCGCAGCTGCGGCCGCTGAACTACCGGTTGACGATCGACGGCCGGCCGTTGCATACCCGCGCCGTGATCGCCGCGGTCGGCAACGCCGGCTACGTCGGCGGCGGCATCCATCTGTGCCCGGCCGCCGATGTGACCGACGGTCTGCTCGACATCATGATGATCGGGCCGGTCAGCCGATGGACGCTGATCAGACTCTTCCCCCTGTTGTTCCGCCCCGGTTTCGTCAAGCATCCGGCGATCACCCAGCTGCAGGCGCACGAGGTGATCGTCGACGGGGACGGGCTGGTGCCGATGGCCGACGGCGAAGAACTCGGGGCCACCCCGTTGCGCATCAGCTGCGTGCCGTCGGCACTGACTATCGTGGTGGGTAATGACTGAACCGGAGGCAGGGCTGGCCCACGTGGTCGCGCAGTTCGCTGCGGGCTACTCATTTTCGTTTGACGACTTCCAAACCGACGCCTGCCTGAAGCTCGCCTCGGGACATGGCGTGCTGGTGGCCGCCCCGACCGGGTCGGGCAAGACCGTGGTGGGGGAGTTCGCCTGCTGGCTGGCGTTGCGGCAGGGCACGAAGTGCTTCTACACCACCCCGATCAAGGCCCTGAGCAACCAGAAGTTCCATGATCTGGTGGCCCGGCACGGTGCAGACAATGTTGGCCTGCTGACCGGTGACACCTCGATCAACTCCGAGGCGCCGATCGTGGTGATGACCACCGAGGTGCTCCGCAACATGATCTATGCCCGCTCGCGGACCCTGTCGGGGCTTTCCTCGGTAGTGATGGACGAGGTGCACTATCTGGCCGACCGGTTCCGCGGCGCCGTCTGGGAGGAAGTGATCCTCGGGCTGGCCGATTCGGTTCAGCTGGTCGCGCTGTCCGCGACGGTCTCCAATGCCGAGGAATTCGGCGAGTGGCTCGATGAAGTGCGCGGCGAGGTCGATGTGGTGGTCAGCGAACGCCGCGTCGTCCCGCTCTATCAGCATGTGCTGGTGGGCCGCAGACTGTACGACCTGTTCGCGGGGCAAGCACCCACCGAAGTACCGCTGCCGCAGTCCCGGGCCGATGTCAATCCGGAGCTGCTGCGGCTGGCGAAGGCCGACGCGCGGGTCACCCGCGATGACTCCCGGCGGATGCGTGGCCGCCGGGTGCGCGGCAAGATCGAAGCGCGGCAACGCGCCAGTGGGGAGGGCGTCATCCGGGCACCCCGGCGCGACGGCGCGGTCGAGGTGCTGCAGCAGCAGAATCTGCTGCCCGCGATCTTCTTCATCTTCAGCAGACAGGGCTGCGACCAGGCAGTTCGCCAGATGCTGGGATCCGACATCCGGCTCACCGACCGTGCCGAACGCGAGCAATTGCTGCAGATCGCCGCGAAACATGTGGGCATGCTGACCGCGGCCGACAAACGCGCGCTCGACTGGGACACCTTCATCGAAGCCCTCGGACGCGGCATCGCCGCCCATCACGCCGGACTGCTGCCGGTCTTCAAGGCGATCGTGGAGGAAGGTTTCGTCAAAGGTCTGGTGAAGGTTGTCTTCGCCACCGAGACACTGGCGTTGGGCATCAACATGCCGGCCCGCACAGTGGTGGTCGAGAAGCTCGTGAAGTACAACGGCGAGACCCACGCCGAGCTGAGCCCCGGCGAGTACACCCAGCTGACCGGCCGGGCCGGACGACGCGGTATCGACGTCGAAGGTCATGCCGTGGTGTTCTGGCAACCGGGAATGGACCCGCGGGCACTGGCCGGGCTGGCATCGCGGCGAACCTATCCGCTGAAGTCGAGTTTCGCGCCGACCTACAACATGGCGGTCAATCTGGTGGGGTCGATCGGACGGGTGCGCGCCCGCGCGCTGCTGGAGCAGAGCTTCGCGCAGTTCCAGACCGACCGGCGGGTGGTTGCGATGGCCCGGCAGGCCAGCCGCGATGACGAGCAGGCCGAGATCTTGTGGGCGCAGGCGGAGTGCGACCGCGGCGATTTCCGGCAGTACGCCGAACTGCGCGACCGCATCGGGGCGCTGGAGGCCGAGGCGGCCAAGGAACGCAAACGCGATCATCGCGCCGAGATCGCCGGATCGCTGACAGACCTGGAGGCCGGCGACGTCTTCTGGATCCCGGCCGGCAAGCATCAGGGCTGGGCCGCGGTCATCACCCCCGCGGTGGCGCATCAGCCCTGGCCGACGGTGATGACGGCGGGACGCCAGATCGTCCAGCTGGCCGACCGCGACGTCACCCAGCCGGTCACGGCGATCTCGCGGGTGCGGGTGCCCAAGAGATTCGATGTTCGCTCGGCCGCCGACCGCAGGCAGCTGGCGAATTCGCTGGCCGCGCGGGCCGAGTCGCTGGGTGAGCGCCCGGTGCGGACCGGCCGGCCGCGAGCCGACGCCGAACTGGCCGATGAGATCGCCGAGCTGCGGGCTCAGTTGCGCGTCCACCCGTGCCATGACTGCCCCGATCGGGAGGAGCACGCGCGGGCCGCCGAGCAGGCGTTGCGGTTGACTCGCGGTCACGAACGCACCCGGGCCAAGGCCAAGGCGCGCGCGCAGTCGATCGCGAATCGCTTCGACCGGATCTGCGGGGTCCTCGATTCCCTCGGTTACCTCGACGGGGACCGGCTCACCGAGCGCGGCGCCATGCTGACGCGCATCTACAACGAGCTTGATCTGCTGGTGGCCGAGAGCATCCGGGACGGCGTATTCGACGACCTCGAGGTGCCCGCACTGGCGGCGGTGCTGTCGAGCCTGGTCTACGAGTCGCGCGGCGATCAGCAGGGCCAGATGCGCACGATGCCGGACTCGCCCAGCGAACAGGCGCAGAGCCGGGTGCGCCGGATCTGGCGCGATCTGGGGATTGTCGAGCGCGACAACCGTGTGGAGCGCACCCCGGCACCCGATATCGGTTTCGCGGACGCCGCCTACCAGTGGGCATCGGGAGTGGGCCTGGCCGCGGTGCTCGACTCGAGCGGGCTGCCCGCCGGCGATTTCGTCCGCTGGGTGCGCCAGGTGATCGACCTGGCCGGACAGATCGCCCAAGCTCCCGGCACCGAGGCGCTGGCCCCGAAATGCCGCCAGCTGGTCACGGTGATGCGCCGTGACATCGCCGACTTCGCGGTCGACGAGGACTGACCGGACGCCGCCGGCTGGCGTCGGACCGATAACCTGTGCGGTATGGCTGTGGCTATTCGCGTGATTCCGTGCCTCGACGTCACCGACGGTCGGGTGGTCAAGGGCGTCAACTTCCAGCACCTGCGCGACGCGGGCGATCCCGTCGAACTCGCCGCCCGCTACAACGAGCAGGGCGCCGACGAGATCACCTTCCTCGACATCTCCGCTTCATCCAGGGGACGCGAAACCACCCGTGAGGTCGTCACGCGCTGCGCCGAGACGGTGTTCATCCCGCTCACGGTCGGCGGCGGCATCCGCAGCGTCGACGATGTGGACGCGCTGCTGCGCTGCGGGGCGGACAAGGTCGGCATCAACACCGGCGCGATCGCGCAGCCCTCGGTCATCGACGAGATCACCGGACGCTTCGGCAATCAGGTGCTGGTGCTCAGCCTGGACGCCCGGCGCGAGGCCGGCATGCCGTCCGGCTACGGCGTCACCACCCACGGCGGCAGCAGGCCGGCCGGCCTGGACGCACTGGAATGGGTTCGTGAGGCCTGCGCTCGCGGTGTCGGCGAGGTGCTACTGAACTCGATGGACGCCGACGGCACCACCGACGGCTTCGACCTGGAGATGATCGAAGCAGTCCGGCAGGTCGTCGACGTCCCGCTGATTGCGTCGGGAGGAGCCGGGCAGATCAGCCACTTCGTCGACGCAGCACGAGCCGGCGCGGACGCCGTGCTGGCGGCGAGCGTCTTCCACTTCGGGGTGCTCACGGTCGCACAGGTCAAACAGGCGCTGGACGCCGCGGGCTTCCCGGTGCGGCTCGCCTGAGCGACCGCACACCACCTCGGCCCTGCCTGCGGTTGGCGACATCCGGGCGTGTCAGGAGGCTGTTCGAAGCGTTGACGAGGACGCATTGCCAGGCGCCCGGCTGTTCGCGATGCGAGACAGGTTTTGGTCGCGGTTGGTGCCCCGTGCAATCATGGCTACGTGCACAACCGACAGGGTCTCGTACTTCATTAGCGCTTCGTCAACTGACGGAGCGCTCCCTCGCCTGCCATCACGGCAGCGGGGGTTTTTTTTGCACTGATCCTGCCATCACACAGAGAGGAAATCGCCGATGGCCAAGCAGCCAGCCGATCTGCCGATCATGACCGGAGCACAGGCGCTCGTCACGTCATTGGAGCGTTGCGGCGTGGAAGTAGCCTTCGGCATTCCGGGCGGGGCAATCCTGCCGGCATACGATCCGCTTTTCGATTCGTCCATTCGCCACATCCTGGTCCGCCACGAACAGGGCGCCGGGCACGCCGCCGAGGGCTACGCCGTCGCCACCGGACGGGTCGGGGTCTGTATCGCGACCTCCGGCCCGGGTGCGACCAACCTGGTCACCCCATTGGCCGATGCCAACCTGGACTCGGTGCCGATGGTCGCGATCACCGGACAGATCAATTCCGCGCTCATCGGAACCGACGGCTTCCAGGAAGCCGATATCCGCGGCATCACGATGCCGGTCACCAAGCACAACTTCCTCGTCAAGCGCACCGAGGACATTCCCGAAGCCATCAAGGCGGCCTTCCACATCGCCTCGACCGGGCGTCCGGGACCGGTGCTGGTCGACATCGCCAAGGATGCGTTGTCCGGCAGCGCACCGTTCGACTACGACGATGAGCTCCTGCTACCCGGCTACAAGCCCAACACCCAGCCGCATATCCGGCAGGTGAAGGAAGCCGCGAAGCTGATCTGCGAGTCCAAGCGTCCGGTGCTGTACATCGGCGGCGGCGTGCTCAAGGCCCGCGCCTGGCAGGAGTTGGCCGATCTGGTCGACCTGGCCGACATTCCGGTGGTCACCACCCTGATGGCCCGCGGTGCCTTTCCCGACGATCATCCGCTGCACATGGGGATGCCGGGCATGCACGGCTCGGTCTCCGCGGTCGGCGCGCTGCAGAAATCCGATCTGCTCATCGCCGTCGGAACCCGATTCGACGATCGGGTCACCGGGCGTCTCGACTCCTTCGCACCCGACGCCAAGGTGATTCACGCCGACATCGACCCCGCAGAGATCGGTAAGAACCGCGCGGTGGACGTGCCGGTGGTCGGCGACGCCAAGGTCTTCTTGAACGGACTGATCGAGGCGTTGCGCAACGAGAAGATCCCGGACTTCCAGACCTGGTCGGGCTACCTGAAGGGGCTCAAGGAGCGGTATCCGGTGGGCTGGACCGAAAGCTCCGACGGACGCCTGACGCCGCAGCAGGTGATCAAGCGGATCGGGGAGATCGCCGGACCCGACGCCATCTTCGCCACCGGTGTCGGCCAGCATCAGATGTGGTCGGCGCACTTCCTGCCGTTCGCCAAGCCGGGCAAGTGGCTCACCTCGGGTGGGGCGGGCACCATGGGCTACTGCGTCCCGGCCGCCATGGGCGCCAAGGTCGGAGCGCCCGACAAGGTGGTCTGGGGCATTGACGGGGACGGCTGTTTCCAGATGACCAACCAGGAACTGGTCACCTGCGCGCTGAACAACATCCCGATCAAGATCGCCATCATCAACAACAACGCGCTGGGCATGGTCCGGCAGTGGCAGACCCTGTTCTACAGCGGCCGCTACTCCAACACCGACCTGGAGACCGACACGGTGCCGAACTTCCCGTTGCTGGCCGAGGCAATGGGCTGCGTGGGCCTGCGGGCGACCAGCCCGGATGAGGTCGACGACGTGATCAACCAGGCGATGGCTATCAACGATCGTCCGGTCGTGGTCGAGTTCGTGTGCAGCAAGGACGCGATGGTCTGGCCGATGGTTGCGGCCGGCACCAGCAATGACGACATCAAGATCGCCCGCGACATGGCGCCGGCGTGGGAGGAGGAAGTGCTGTGAGCAACCACACTCTGAGCGTGCTGGTCAGCGATCAGCCGGGCGTGCTGGCCCGGGTCGCGAGCCTGTTCAGCCGCCGCGGATTCAACATCGAGTCGCTGGCAGTCGGCCCGACCGAACGCGACGATCTCTCCAGGATCACGCTGGTCACCGAGGTGGACGATGTCACGATCCTCGAGCAACTGGTCAAGCAGCTCAACAAGCTGATCGAGGTCTACAAGGTCATCGAATTGGAACCGAATTCGGTGCAGCGCCAGCTGATCCTGGTAAAGGTGCGGTGCAACGAACGCAACCGCAGTGCCGTGCTCGATGTGGTCGGGTTGTTCCGCGGCAAGGCCGTGGACGTCAGCTTCGAATCGATCACCGTCGAGGCGACCGGCAGCGACGACAAATTGGATGCGCTCATCACGATGCTCGAACCCTATGGGATCATCGAATTGGTGAAGTCGGGTGAGGTCGCGTTGAGCCGCGGCAACAAGTCCATCAACGAAAAGAGCCGTGGTGTCCTGCGGACAGCACGCTGAAGCCAAGAAGAAGAATCTAAGGAGCACGAATCCCCATGGCAGAAATGTTCTATGACGACGATGCCGACCTGTCGATCATCCAGTCCCGCTCGGTGGCCGTCATCGGCTACGGGTCGCAGGGCCACGCCCATGCGCTGAACCTGCGCGACTCGGGTGTCGATGTGCGGGTGGGCCTGGCCGAGGGCAGCAAGTCGCGTGCCAAGGCCGAGGCCGAGGGGTTGCGCGTGGTCAGCGCGGCCGAGGCCGCCGCCGAGGCCGACGTCATCATGATCCTGGTGCCCGATCAGGTGCAGCGGTTCGTGTACGCCGAGTCGATCGCCCCCAACCTCCAGCCCGGTGACGCGGTCTTCTTCGCGCATGGCTTCAACATCCGCTACGGCTACATCACGCCTCCCGAGGGCGTCGACGTGTGCATGGTCGCCCCGAAGGGCCCGGGCCACATCGTCCGCCGCGAGTACGCCGACGGCCGCGGTGTCCCGGTGCTGGTCTGCGTCGAGCAGGACGCCAGCGGCGAAGCCTGGGCACTGGCCAAGAGCTACGCCAAGGCCATCGGCGGTCTGCGCGCCGGCGCCATCAAGACCACCTTCACCGAAGAGACCGAGACCGACCTGTTCGGCGAGCAGGCGGTGCTCTGTGGTGGCATGTCGCACCTGGTGCAGGCCGGTTTCGAGACCCTGACCGAGGCCGGCTACCAGCCCGAGATGGCCTACTTCGAGTGCCTGCACGAGATGAAGATGATCGTCGACCTGATGATCGAGGGCGGTATCTCGAAGCAGCGCTGGTCGATCTCCGACACCGCCGAGTACGGCGACTACGTCTCGGGCCCGCGGGTCATCGACGCTCACGTGAAGCAGAACATGCGGGCTGTGCTGGACGACATCCAGTCCGGTGCGTTCGCCAAGCGCTTCATCGATGACCAGGACGCCGGGGCTCCGGAGTTCAAGAAGCTGCGCGCGGCCGAGGCCGGTCACCCGATCGAGGCCACCGGCAAGGAACTGCGCAAGATGTTCAGCTGGCTGAAGAGCGCCGACGACGACTACGTCGAAGGCACTGCCGCACGCTGATCGGCGCAATGCCCTGATTGATCCGACCACGAAGGTGGCCCTTCCCCTCGGGAGGGCCACCTTCGCCGTCCCCGGGGGGCATGCGGCGCCGGGCAATAGGATGGGTTCAACAGCGCACACAGGAGGTGAACGATGACTGTTTTCTTCGTGATCGGCGGAGTCGGCATCGCGTTGCTCCTGCTGGCGCTACTGATCGGCGACGTCTTGGACGGCGCGCTCGGTCTGGACGGCCTGGAAGGTTTCAATGCCCTCGATGCTGACGTCTTCTCGACAGCAGGCATCGCCGGGTTGCTCGGCGGTTTCGGATTCGCCGGGGCGATCGGACTGGAACTGACCGGCCTGATGCCGGTGGCGATCGTCCTCGGACTGGTCGTCGGTGCCCTGCTCGGCTGGGGAGCCGGCAAGCTGACCGCGCTGCTGCGTCGCCAGGGAAGCGACGTCGCACCGAGCACCGCCTCGCTGATCGGGGCCGAGGCGCTGGTCATCACCGCGATCCCCGAGAACGGCTATGGCCAGATCAGGCTGCGCTACGGCGGTCACACCCACACGCTCAATGCCAAAGGCCCCGTCGAGCTGGATGCCGGCACCCGAGTGTGGATTTCGGGAGTGCTGTCGGCCACGTCGGTGGAGGTGCGGCCGGTGGACGCGCTGGGTTCGGCCGGGCAACCCGGCGTCTTGGATATGTGAGGCGACCGAACGGTCCCGGGGCCCTGCGCTGTTAACGCCGGCCGGTAGGGTTGATGTCAGACGAGCATTGACGATCACGACGCGAAGGAGCCCGCCTTGCCAATCTCACCTCTTGTCATAGCAATCATCGGATTAGTCGTCCTGGTGGTGCTGATCGGCCTGTTGGTCGCCAGCAGGTACAAAGTGGCGGGGCCTAACGAAGCGTTCATCGTCACCGGCCGTAAAGGCAAAGAAGTCCGCAATCCGGAGACCGGCCAGATCTCCGCCGATCTGTCGGGTCAGAAGGTCGTCATGGGTGGCGGCGTGTTCGTCGTCCCGTTCATTCAGCGATTGTTCATCCTGGATCTGTCGAGCCGGCGCATCATGGTGCAGATCCGTGGCGCCGTCTCCGGGCAGGGCATCAAGCTGAACCTCGACGGCGTCGCACTGGTCAAGGTCGGCGGCAACGAGGACTCCATCCGGGCAGCAGCACAGCGCTTCCTCACCCAGCAGGACGAGATCGAGGGCTTCACCCAGGAAACGCTGGCAGGCTCGCTGCGTTCGATCGTCGGCTCGCTGAGCGTCGAGCAGATCATTCGTGACCGCGCCGCCTTCGCCCAGCGGGTGGCCGACGAGTCGGAGTCATCGCTTACCGGTCAGGGGCTGGTACTCGACACCTTCCAGATTCAGGACATCACCGATGCCGGCACCTACCTGACCGACCTGGGACGCCCGGAAGCCGCCAAGGTGCAGCAGCACGCGGCGGTCGCCGAGGCCGAGTCGCGGCAGGAAGCCGAACAGGCCCGCATCAACGCCCAGCAGTTGATCGCCATCCGTGAGCGTGAGCTGCTGCTGAAGCAGGCCGAGATCAAGGCCGAGACCGACGCTGCGAATGCTCAGGCCGCGGCCGCCGGTCCGCTCGCTCAAGCCGACCGCGATCAGGCGATTCTGACCGAGCAGGAGAAGGTCGCCGTGCGGCAGGCCGCGCTGAAGGACCGCCAGCTCGACACCGAGGTCCGCAAGCCGGCGGACGCCGAACGGTACCGGGTCGAGGCCGACGCCGAGGGTCGCCGCAATGCCGCGATCTTCCAGGCCGAGGCCGACAAGGCAGCAGCCATCGCCCGCGCAGAGGCCGAGGCCGAGAAGGCACGACTGAGCGGTGTCGGTGAGAAATCCCGCCGCACCGCGCTGGCCGAGGCGGAAGCCATCGAGGGCGCCAGGCGAGGCGAGGCCGAGAAGGCTCGCCGTGTCGCCGAGTCGGAGGCCCTGCGGGCCGAAGGTGACGCGCAGGCCGCCGCCATCCTGGCCACCGGTCAGGCCGAGGCCGAAGCCATGAACAAGAAGGCCGACGCCTACGGACGCTACAACGAGGCCGCAGTCATCGAGATGCTGGTCTCGGTGCTGCCCAGCCTGGCCGAGAAGATCGCCGCCCCGATGGGCGACATCGACACGCTGACCGTCATCTCCACCGACGGCGCGGGCGAGATGCCCAAGCAGGTCACCAACGGTGTGGTGCAGACCTTCCAGCTGCTGAAGGACTCCACCGGCATCGATCTGGCCAAGATCAGCAACAAGTACCTCGGCGATGACGCTGCCGTGCCGGGCAGCACCAGCACCGCGGGTGCGGCAAGCCGCGGCGAGATCTGAGCGCCCCGGCCCCGATCGATCAACAAGGCAGCCGGCGATCTGTTCTCCAGATCGCCGGCTGTTGCCGTCTGTGATGCGGTGGCCGACCAGCCTCAGGAGCCGCCGGAGCTTCCGTAGAGCCAGTAGATCACGCAGATCACGATCAGCACCGCGATGACGGCCAGCGTGATCTTCACCCAGCTCCACGGCCGGCGTCCTTGCACCTCGCCGGTGACACCGTTGATGGCCACCTGGAAGGGCTTCTGTTGGAAGGTCACCGTCAGCATCCACACCGGTAGCAGCAGCTGGCTGAACTGGACGCCCCGCCAACGGATGTCGCGCGAGGTGATGCGCTGCTCGTTGCCGCCGATGTCGGCGCGGATGGTGGAATCGATCACCGATTCCATCCGCGGCTCGGTGCGTTCCCGGAAGACCTGTTCGGCGTCCCAGTCGTAGGTGCGGCTGAGATGGCCCGCAACGAACTCGGGCGAATACGGGTGGGTGTACTGCATCGGCCAGGGCTCGAGTTCGGTGACCTTCTGATCGTCCAGCCCGTAGGTCGCGTGCCCGGTGACATCCTCGAACACGTTGTCCACCACCCCGCTGGCCGGATACCAGTCGGTGACAATGCGGGTCTGGGTCCGGCCCTCGGAATCCCGGAAGGTCTCGGTGCGGTGGATGCCGCGCATGCCGGTGTAGCGCGTGGTGGCCGCTGCGTCATAGCTGAAGTAGGGCAGGTAGATGCTGCTGAAAGTGCCGAGCTCGCGGTACTTCTTGAAGGCATTCGGGGCGAAGCGGCGAGAGTTGATCCACTGTTCGATGCGTGCCTGAGCGTCCCGGGTATCGATACGCAACGGCAGGATGCCGTCGACGCGCAGCCGGGTCGGCGCCTCCTGCACGTCGTCGCGTTGAATCGCGGTGTTGCAGTAGGGGCAGCGCACCGCGGTCAGCGTCCCGGTGAAAACGGTGCGCCCACCGCAGCTTTGACAGACGATCTCCTTGTCCCCGGAGAACCTGGTCTTGGCGTTCGCCTGCTGCGCCGCCAGCTGGGCCATCGCCGGCGCCAACTCCCGCTTGGCGATCCGGGCAGGTTTGGCCACAGCGGGATCGATCGCGACGATGCTGCCGCAGTGCGGGCATTTCAGCGCCTGGGCCGAGGCATCGAAGGCCAGCACGCCGCCACAGTTCGGGCATGGATAGGTGCGGGTCTGCTCGGTGACCTGGAAGATCGCCGGATCAGCGGAGCGCTGATCGTCCGACGGTGGCTTCCCGGACGGATCGGGTCCCGAGGACCGCGGGCCCCCACCGCCGTTGCCCGGAGATGGTGGCCCGCTCGGGAATGAAGGAGACGACATGGAGACTCAGGCGTCCTGCGGGTTCGACGGCGGTGCCGGCGGAGTCGCAGCGGGCTGGCTGGGCAGTGGCGGCGGGGAGACGAAGAAGGCCAGCAGAGCAGGCACCTGACCGGCCGGCATCCAGCCTGCCAGTCCGGCGCTCCAGACCAGGGTGTGAGTGGTCAGCTGCCCATTGGCGACCATTTCGCGAACCTGACCGATGTTGTACGGCCCGGCCGAGGCGCCATTGATCTCGATGTGGAAGGTCTGGCTGTCTTGCACCAGCGGGGGAGGGGTCTGCTGCTGGGCGGGCTGGTTCATCTGGTTGGCCATCTGCTGGCCCAGCACCACGCCCATGCCGGCACCCATCATGTCGCCCATCGCGCCCCCGCCGGGGTTGCCGGCGGCCGCGTTCATGGCGTCGATCTGGCGCACCCGCTGGTACTTGTCGAGATCATCGAGCTGGCGCATGCGTCCGGACTCCTCGACACCTTGGGCCACGCCGCGGGTCATCGCCTGGGTGATCTCATCGGGCAGCGAGACATTCATCGTGATCGAGTCGATGGCCAGCCCGAACTCGTCGTCCACCCGCGAGGCCACGACATCGCGTAGCTTGCCCGACAGCTCGGTCTGGCGGGACTGCAGATCGATCGCGCCGACGCCGGTGCCGAGCACCAGCTCGGACAGCGCCTGGCTGATCTCGCGACGGATCAGTTCGGTGACCTCGTCGATGTCGACCGCGGAATCGGTGCCGATGACGGTGCGCAGGAACAGCGGCGGATTCTGCACGCGCACGATGCACAGGCCGTTGGCGCGCACCTGGACCATGCCGAAGTCGGGATCGCGCAGCGTGATCGGTGTCGGGGTGCCCCAGCGCAGATCGGTGACCGGGCGGGTGTTGACGAAGTAGACCTCGGAACGGAACGGGCTGTTGAAGCCGTAGCGCCAGCCCTGCAGGGTCGACATCAGTGGCAGGTTCTGGGTGTTCAGGGTGTAGGTGCCCGGGCCGAAGGTGTCGGCCAGCTGACCCTGATAGACGAAGATCGCGATCTGTCCCTCACGGACGATGAGCTGGGCGCCCTGTTTGATCTCGTTCTGATAGCGGGGGAAGCGCCAGGCCAGTAGCGTGCGCGAATCCTCGAGCCACTCGATGATATCGACGAATTCGCCACGGAGTTTATCCATCAGGCCCATGGTGAGGCACCTTTCTGATTATTGATAGCAGGTCCCACGAGCGCGGCCGCGGTGGCTTTCGCTCAGTATTGAGCATAGAGGACCCCAGTGGCACTCGGGGCGTTCGAGCGCAGCAGGCCGGCCGCGATAGCGTGGTGGCATGGCGTTGCGCAGATGGTCGGGGCTGGTGGTGGCGGCAGTGGTGTTGCTGGGCGCCTGCGGATCGGGAGGCGACGGCGCGGCGACGGACACGGCAGAGCCGTCATCGGCCGATACGTCCGCCGTGGTGGAGACCACCCCGGCCGGCAGTGAGCCGACCGCCGAGCAGGCGCCGGGCTCCCTCAATGCGATCGGGCCCACCCCGGCCGAGATCGATCCGGACGGGATGAAGCACTCCGGCATCGCGGCGAGCGGCGAGTTCACCACCAACACCGTGGACATTGCACCGGCCACTCAGCAGCCAGATGTTCGCAACTATGTGGTGCACGTCGAGACGAGCACCGGTCTGGACGCGAACGAGGTGGCCGGGTACGTTCAGCAGGTCCTGGATTCACCGCGCGGCTGGGTCGGCTATCGCGGCGTCGCCTTCCATCTGGTTGCCGACGCCTCGGCGGCCGACTTCGCCCTCAACCTGGGTTCGCCGCCCACCGTCGACATCGGCTGTGGCGCGCTGGACACGGGGGGCACCTGGAGCTGCCGGGTGGGCAATCAGGTCTTCCTCAATGTCGACCGTTGGTGGTTCGCCACGCCCACCTGGAACGGCTATCTGCTGGACGACTACCGCGCCTACATGATCAACCACGAGGTCGGTCACTATCTCGGCTTCGGACATGTGACCTGCCCTGCGGCCGGTTCTGCGTCCCCGGTCATGCAGCAGCAGAGCATCACCTTGAATGGCTGCGAGCCGAACCCCTGGCCCGATGTCACCGGAGAAAAGAACGGCTGACGGCTGCCGTCCTCACACGAGCGCGGCGATCGCATCCCCGATCTGGGTGGTGGAGCGCTTCGTGGTGCCCCGATCGATGATGTCCGCGGTCACCGCGGCCTCGATCCGGGAAGCCGCTTCGTGGGCGCCCAGGTGATCCAGCAGCAGCGCCATCGACGAGATGGCGGCGGTCGGGTCGGCGATGCCCAGGCCGGCGATGTCAGGGGCAGATCCGTGCACCGGCTCGAACATCGAGGGGAAGGTGCGCGAGGTATTGATGTTGGCGCTCGGCGCCAGGCCGATACCGCCGGTGATCGCGGCGGCCTCATCGGTCAGGATGTCGCCGAACAGATTGTCGGTCACCACGACGTCGAATCGGGTCGGGTTGGTGACCAGGTGAATCGTCGCGGCATCCACATGCAGATAGTCGGTGGTCACGCTCGGGTACTCGGCGGCGACCTCGGCGAAGATCCGCTTCCACAGGCCCCCGGCGTTGACCAGCACGTTGTGCTTGTGAACCATCGTCAGATGACCCCGGCGACGCGTCGCCAGGTCGAAGGCGTAACGCACCACGCGCTCGACCCCCATGGCCGTGTTGACGCTCACCTCGGTGGCCACCTCATTGGCGGTGCCGTGGCGCAGCGTGCCGCCATTGCCCGCATACAGTCCCTCGGTGCCTTCGCGCACCACGACGAAATCGGCCAGGCCCTGGTCGAGGACTGCGTCCGACAGGGGGCTGGCCACGCCCGGATACATCTTCGACGGGCGCAGGTTGACGTCTTGGTCGAAGGCGAACCGCAGCCGCAGCAGCAGCCCGCGCTCCAGCAGACCGCTGGGGATCGTGGTGCTGCCCGGCGCCGCGCCCACCGCGCCGAGAATGATCGCCTGCGCCTCGGCGAGCTCGGCGAGGGTCTCGTCATTGAGGACCTCACCGGTCGCCAGCCAGTGGTCGGCGCCCAGATCGTAGTGGCGGAACTCGAAGGTGTGCTCACCCACCGCGGTCTTCAGCACCTTGAGGGCCTCGGCGACGACTTCGGGACCGATACCGTCCCCGGGAATCACGGCAATGGTCGGACGCAGAGTCTCAGCAGTCATGTCTCGAACTCTAACGGCCGGTCCGAGATCCGGCCCGGTGATCTCAGACCACGATGTGCCCCTGTGGGCAGATTCCGCGGAGTCGCTACTAAGGTTGACCGCATGGCGCTGTCATTCGATTTTCCTGATAATCCGAGCTTCCTGGGCGATGACGTGATCGAGGGAGTCTGGGACGATCCGGGATTCGGCCAGTACTTCACCGATCACATGAGCGTGGCCAGCTGGACCGTGGAGGAGGGCTGGCACAATGACCGCCTGACCGACTACGCCCAGATCTCCATGGAGCCGGCCAGCGCTGTCTATCACTATGCGCAGGAGATCTTCGAGGGCCTCAAGGCCTACCGGCACGCGGACGGGTCGGTGTGGCTGTTCCGGCCCGAGGCCAACGCCAAGCGTTTCGAGAATTCGGCACATCGGCTCGCGCTGCCGGCGCTGCCCGCCGAGGACTTCATCACCAGCGTCCGGCAGCTGACGGCTCTGGATGCCCGCTGGGTTCCCGGAGGAGCCGAGCAGAGCCTGTATCTGCGTCCGTTCATGATGGCCAGCGAGAACTTCCTCGGGGTGCGTCCGGCGCATTCGGTGCTCTACGTGGTCATCGCGAGCCCGGTCGGCTCCTACTTCGCCGGTGGCGTCGCGCCGGTCGACATCTGGATCTCCACCGAGTACAGCCGGGTTGCCACCGGCGGCACCGGTTCGGCCAAGTGCGGCGGCAACTACGCCGCGTCCCTGCTGCCCCAGGAGCTGGCCTACGCGCAGGGTTGCAGCCAGGTGCTGTTCGTGGACGCTGCGTCCAAGCGCTGGATCGAAGAACTCGGTGGCATGAACTTCTTCATGATCACCGCCGACGACGAACTGGTCACCCCGGAGCTCAACGGCAACATCCTGCCCGGCGTGACCCGCGACTCGCTGCTGACTGTGGCCCCCGACCTTGGTCTGAAGCCGATCGAGCGGCCCATCAGCCTCGAAGAAGTCACCACCGGTATCACGACCGGCGCGATCCGCGAGCTGTTTGCCTGCGGCACCGCCGCGGTCATCACCCCGATCCGTTCGCTCAAGAACGAGTCCGGCGAGTACATCATCGACGTCGACAAGGCGACCCACACGATCCCGCTGCGCAATCATCTGCTCGACATCCAGTACGGGCGGATCGCCGACAGCCACGGCTGGATGCAGCAGGTCTGCTGACCCGGTGCGGGCTGAGCCGGGCGTCCCAACCGGCGAGACCAGTTTGGAATGAGCCCTCTGGATAGGGACGATTGAAGATGGCACGCCGCCGATGGCGCGCCATCTGATCGTCTTACGGGAGGCCCGATGCCAACGATGCCGGTGATGCCGGAGCGTTTCCACCTCTATGACACCACGCTGCGCGATGGTGCCCAGCAAGAGGGGATTCAACTGTCCGTCGAAGACAAGCTCCGAATTGCCCGCATTCTCGATGCGCTCGGCGTCACCTTCATCGAGGGCGGCTGGCCGGGCGCGAATCCGGCGGACACCGAGTTCTTCGCGCGTGCGCAAACCGAGCTGCGGCTGACGAATGCGAGACTGGTCGCCTTCGGTGCCACCCGCAAGGCGGGCGGCACCGCGGCCACCGATCCGCAGGTGGCAGGCCTGGTCGCTGCCGGCACCGAGTACATCTGCCTGGTCGCCAAGTCGCACGACAAACACGTCACCGACGCATTGCGCAGCACGCTGGACGAGAACCTGGCGATGGTCAACGACACCGTGACCTACCTCACCCGGCTGGGCAAGAAGGTGCTCGTCGACTGCGAGCATTTCTTCGACGGGTTCCGAGCCAACCGCAGCTACGCCCTGGATGTGGTCCGCACCGCGGCCGAGGCGGGCGCCGAGGTGGTGGTGCTGTGCGACACCAATGGCGGCATGCTGCCCAACTGGATGGGCGATGTCGTCTCGGCGGCCGCGGGCATCGGAGTCGATCTGGGGGTGCACTGCCACAACGATTCCGGTTGCGCGGTCGCCAACTCACTGGCCGCCGTGGACGCGGGCGTGATGCACGTCCAGGGAACCGTCAACGGCTACGGGGAACGCACCGGGAACATGGATCTGACGACGCTGATCGCCGATCTTCAGCTGAAGTACGGCTGGCCGCTGCTGGCCGATCGCCAGCTCGCCGAACTCACCCACACCAGTCACGCGATCGCCGACATCGCCAACCAGCCGCACCTCACCAGGCAGCCCTATGTCGGGCATTCCGCGTTCGCCCACAAGGCCGGTCTGCACGCCAGCGCCATCAAGGTGAACGAGGATCTCTATCAGCACACCCAGCCGGAGCTGGTCGGCAACGACATGCGGATGCTGATCAGCAACATGTCCGGACGTGCCAGCGTGCAGATCAAGGCGGCCCAGCTCGGTCTGGAGATCACCGATCGCGAACTCGCCGGGCAGGTCACCGACATGATCAAGCAGCGGGAGGCGGACGGCTACTCCTACGAGGCGGCGGATGCGTCCTTCGAACTGCTGGTGCGGTCGATGACCAGCCAGCTGACCGAGCCCTTCGAACTCATCAGCTGGCGGGTGCTGACCGAGGAGAACACCGACGAGGGTGTTCCGCGCGACAGCTCCGAGGCGACCGTGAAGCTGGTGGCCAAGGGTGAGCGGCAGCTGGTGATCGGCGAAGGTAACGGCCCGGTCAATGCGCTGGGCCAAGGCATCGTCAAGGCGCTCACCCCGGCCTACCCGCAGGTGGCCGGATACGAGCTGGTGGATTATCGCGTGCGCATTCTCGACGAGGTGCGCGGCACCGACGCCACCGTGCGGGTGCTCATCGACACCAGCGACGGCGTGCACGGCTGGACGACAGTAGGGGTGGGCACCAACGTCATCGAAGCCTCCTGGGAGGCGCTGGCAGATGCTTACACCTATGGCCTGGTCAAGGGCTACGGGCTTGTCGAGGCCGAATCCCGCTAGCGGATACGGTCGATGATCAGGGGCCGCGTGGCGGGCGGGTCGGATCCGATCACGATGGCATCGGTCAGGGCCTCGCGGGCCGCGGCGAAGGTTCCCGGGGTGTCGGTGTGCAGCCTGAGCAACGGGGTGCCGGCGTCGACCCGATCGCCGGGGCGCACCAGTAACTCGATCCCGGCGGTCGCCTGCACGCTGTCCCCCTGACGGGCGCGCCCGGCGCCCAACCGCCACGACGCCACCCCGATCGCCATGGCGTCCATCGCGGTGACCACCCCGGCGGTCGAGGCGCGGACATCGTCGGTGAATCTGGCGGTGGGCAACGCCGCGTCACAGTCGCCGCCCTGCGCCCGGATCATCCGCCGCCAGACATCCATGGCTTTGCCGGAGGACAGGATCTGGGCCGGATCGGTGTCCAGGCCTGCCAGTGAGACCATCTCCGTGGCCAGGGCAAGCGTGAGTTGGACGACATCGTCGGGGCCGCCGCCGGCCAGCACCTCGACGGCCTCGCGAACCTCCAGAGCGTTGCCGACCGTGCGCCCCAGAGGAGTGCTCATGTCGGTCAGCACGGCGACGGTCTGCACCCCGGCCGCCTTGCCCAACTCGACCATCCGGCCGGCGAGCTCGCGTGCGGCGTCCACCTCTTTCATGAATGCGCCACTGCCGGCTTTCACATCCAGCACCAGGGACGCGGCACCTTCGGCGATCTTCTTGCTCATGATCGAGCTGGCGATCAGCGGAATCGACTCCACCGTGGCTGTGACATCGCGCAGCGCGTAGAGCTTCTGGTCGGCCGGGGCCAACCCACTGCCCGCAGCGCAGATCACCGCGCCCAGATCGCTCAGCTGAGCCAGCATCTCGGCGTTGCTCAGGTGCGCGCGCCAGCCGGGTATCGACTCGAGCTTGTCGAGGGTCCCGCCGGTATGGCCGAGCCCACGCCCCGACAGCTGCGGAACTGCGGCGCCGCAGGCCGCCACCAGCGGAACCAGCGGCAGCGTGATCTTGTCGCCGACGCCTCCCGTGGAGTGCTTGTCGACCGTGGGCCGGTTCAATGTGGCGAAGTCCATCCGCGAACCGGTGGCGATCATCGCCCTCGTCCAGGTGGCGAGCTCGCGGTCGTCCATGCCGCGGAAATAGATCGCCATGGCCATCGCGGCCATCTGCTCGTCCGCGATCTGCCCATCGGTGTAGGCAGCGATCAGCCATCCGATCGCGGCGTCGGTGAGGCGATGCCCATCCCGCTTGGCTCGGATGAGTTCGACTGCGGTGTACGGGGACATACCGTCACACTAGGGGCCCGCGAGGCTTACGGTCCTGCGCCGAGGGTAAGCAGACCGCGGACTGTTCTGGCGTTGGACGTGAACGTCCTCTTCCAGCACACCTGGTACGAAGTACGGCGGGCGGGCGCTACGTCCTCACGTCCGCGGGCTCAATCGCTGCCAATTCCATTGACCAGTAGGCTGCCGTCATGCGTATTGCTCGTTTTGCCGTTGCCGGTGGAGACCCTCGTTTCGGAATCGTCGAGTTGGAGGCCGATGAAGGCCAGTTCCCCGACACCATCGCGGTGATCGACGGTGATCCGCTCGCGGGTCCGGTCAACTACACCGGTGAACGAATCGCCCTGGACGACGCCCGGCTGCTCGCCCCGGTCATCCCGCGCAGCAAGATTCTTGCGGTCGGCAAGAACTATGCGGCCCATGCCGCCGAGTTCGATGGCGAAGTGCCGCCCGAGCCGCTGATTTTCATGAAACCGAACACCTCGGTGATCGGCCCCGACGACGTGATCGTGCGTCCGCAGCTCAGCCACAACGTGCACTTCGAAGGTGAACTGGCCGTGGTGATCGGCCGCTTCTGCCGCAAGGTGCCCGTCGAGCGTGCCGCCGAGGTGATCTTCGGATACACCGTCGCCAACGATGTCACCGCCAGGGACCTGCAGCGCAGCGACGGGCAGTGGACCCGCGCCAAGGGCTTCGACACGTTCTGCCCGCTCGGGCCGTGGATCGTGACCCATCTCGGAATCGACGAGGCCGCCGACCTCTCACTGGTCACCAGCGTCGACGGCGAGGTCAAGCAGGACGCCAACACCAACCAGATGGTCTACTCGATCGCCGAACTGATCGCCTACGTCTCCGCATTCGCCACCTTGCTGCCCGGCGACGTGCTGCTCACCGGTACACCGGCGGGGGTCGGCCCCCTGCTGGCGGGCCAGCGGGTGAGTGTGGAAATCGATGGCATCGGCACGCTGACCAATCCGGTCGTCGACGATACCGACGACCTCGAGGACGCTGACAGCGTGGCGGCCAAGTGAAGGCGGCGCTGTGGGGTGGCGACACCTCCAGACTGACCGATCCGAAGCCGGGGACCAACTATGCGGCGGTGCTGCGTATCGACCCCATTTCGGACGGGATGGTCAAGGGCCTGGGTGGTCTGCTGGTCGCGCTCGCCGGATACTCGCTGCTGCTGCCGGGAGTGGCCTGGGCGCTGCTGGGAGTTTTCTGGTTGCTGCGCGGGATGCCCGGCAGCTTCGCCGACTACCGCACCGCGGCGCTCCAGTTCGAACTGATCGACGGCATGGTGGCCACTCATCTGGCCATCGGCTCGCTGGTCGTGCTCTGCATGTACATCATGCGCTACGTGCATCAGCGGCACCCCCGGTGGCTCTGCTCGGTGCAGCCCGGCTTCCGCTGGCGCTACGCGGTCGCCTGCGCCCTGGTATCCGTGGCGGTGCTCAACGGCGTCTACTGGGTCTCCCGGGCCAACGACATGCCCACCTGGCAGGCCAGCGATCACCTGGGATGGTGGCTGCTCGCGATCGTCCTCACCGCTCCATTGCAGGCCGCGGGGGAGGAGTTCTTGTTCCGGGGCTATCTGCTGCAGATCTCGGGCATGATCAGCCGTAGTCCATGGCTCGCCGTAGCGATCTCGGCCACGATTTTCGCAGCCATGCACGGCACTCAGAACATTCCGCTGTTCGTCGACCGGATGGGCTTCGGTCTGATCGCGGGTGCCTTGGTGGTGACCACCGGCGGTCTGGAGGCCGCGGTCGCCGCGCACGTGATCAACAATGTCTTTGCCTTCGGCTATGCGGCGGCCGCCGGCGGGGTGGCGCAGGCACGAGCGCTACAGGTGTCGACCTGGCAGACGACCGGATGGAATCTGCTCGCCTACGCGCTGACGGCCGTTGTCTGCTGGTGGATCGGTCGTCGGATGCGGGTGTCGGTAGCCGCCCCGCAACCGCCAAAAGCGAAATGACAACGAAATTTGCGTAGCGGAATGACCGTCGTGTAAGTTTAGCTGTCGTTGCGCCGCAGGGCACAACACTGGGGTATGGGGTAATTGGCAGCCCGCCGGATTCTGGTTCCGTCAGTCCAGGTTCGAGTCCTGGTACCCCAACCAGTAGCTGGTTCGCCAGGCTGCTGGACGCTGGGCCGACGCCAACGGCTCGGTAATAATTGAAGATGACCTGGCCCCGTAGTGTAGTGGCCTAGCACGCGGCCCTCTCAAGGCTGTAACGGCGGTTCGAATCCGCTCGGGGCTACCAGGTTAATACCCCTAGTCAGAGTAATACTGGCTGGGGGATTCTTCTTTCCTCGAAGGTTATCCGGCGGGGGTCCGGGGGATCAGGGTGCCCACGTAGACGGCGAAACCGACCATCAGGCAGAACCAGGCCACACCGAGCACGAACGCGATGATGGCCGGCGCGCGCCGCCGAGGTGGCAGCCATGGCAGCCGGTGCCAACGCATCGCGGCGATGACACCGCCTGCGACACCGACACCGAGCGCCACACCGAACGTCCACGGCGGTGCCCAATCCCACGGCTGGGCGATGCCCCAGAGCAAGACCGCGCCGGCAGCTCCCAGCCCTTGGCCGAGGACGCGCGACCGGCTCCTGCCCCGTACCGCTCCGAACGCGAACAGCAGCACCAGCGGTATGCCGACGGCCACCCAGGCCACGGTGTCACCGTCGACGGGGGGAGGCGCGGGAATGCCCGGATCGTCGGTCCCGGCGAGCAGGATGAGCCCGGCCCCCGTGAGGTCCCGCGCCCGGTTACCCAGGACGATGACGCCTGCCTGCGCCTGCCGATCGACGACCAGCATGCTCGTCATGCCGCCGGTCATGCCGTTGTGCCAGGTCACGTCATGACCGTCGGCATCGGAGACCACCCAGGCGAGGCCCATCTGCTGCCCGGCCAGCGCGCCACTGTCGATCCGGATGCGTGGCCCGAGCGCCGCCATGCCGGGTGCCGTCCCGGAGAGCAGCGCCTGCGCGTACTTCGTGAGATCGGTGCTGGTGCTGGTGACGCCTATTCCGGCCGGCGCGTAGCCGGTACCCGTCTGGGGCGCCATCGGGTTGCCGTTGGGATTGTGTGGCTGCAGCAGGTCGCCGGCCGGAGCTCCGGTCGCTGCGACGAGGGTCTCGGTCATGTCCAGAGGAGTGAAGAGTCGCTGGGTCACGTAGGTCGTCCAGTCCGGAGCACCGGCAGCCCGAGCGAGTGCGAACCCGAGCAGCGCGGCGCCGAGGTTGGAGTAGGACCAGCTGCCTCGGCTCGTCAATGGGATGGTCTTCGACGCCTCGATGATTCCCTGCGGGGTGGCGTCGCCGAAGGCGCTGTAGGAGGCTCCCGCAAGATCTTCGGCGATGATCCGAAGGGTGCTCATCGGCGCCATGTTGGGCAGTCCCGAGGTGTGCTGGGCCAACTCCTCCAGGGTCACCGAACCGGCTGCTGTGCCGGCAAGTTCTGCGAGATGGGTCTCCAACCGGTCGTCGAGGCGCACCTCACCGCGCTCGGCAGCGTCCGCGAGCAGCAGCCCGTTGAAGGTCTTGGTGAGTGAGCCGATCTCGAAGCGGCTGTCGGCTCCCACGTCACCGAATCCGGCCCACGCCGGCTGCCCGTCGCGGATCCGCACGACGCTGATGGCGCTGAAGTCGGTGCCGGGGGCGAGGGCGGCGGTGGCGTCCCGGGCGAGGACCGCATCGCCTGTCGGGGTGCCCAGTGCTGCCGGACGGGGGCCGAGCACCAGCAGCATCAAAGCGCCGACCAGCGCACCGATCAGCAGCAGCAACCATGGACCGATTCGTTGGTCGATGACCTGCTCGATGGGACTGGGACTGTGATCTGCGGTCACGGGGCAAGCCTGCCTGCGTTGTGAACGGTGCGCAATCCGGAATGCCGGTTGAGATCGACGTCCCGAGGGCGATCGCTGCGCCAGGACATACCACCACGTCACGATCGCTGGTCGCAGCACATGGGCGTGCTTGAATGGGTGGATCAGACCGAGCTGAGAGACAGCCGATGGCTACTCCATTGGACACTCGTATCAAGCCCCCCATCTGGACGGCTGCCTTGG
Source organism: Brooklawnia propionicigenes (assembly GCF_030297015.1). NCBI lineage: Bacteria > Bacillati > Actinomycetota > Actinomycetes > Propionibacteriales > Propionibacteriaceae > Brooklawnia > Brooklawnia propionicigenes. The sequence goes on from NZ_AP028056.1 coordinate 2,843,908, forward strand.
GCCTGACCCAGTGGCTGCTGGCAGGTCGACCCAGCCTCCGGAAGCGCCCCGGCCGGGTTCGCTTCCTGGCCGCGGGTATCGCAGGAACCGTGACCGCGGCGGTGGGGATTACGGCACTCGCCCAGTTCAACAGGCACGAGACAACCTTTGACCCCGAGACACCTGAGCTGGCCAGTGCTCTGGTCACCGACGGCATCTACGGCTACACCCGCAACCCGATGTACTTGGCCTTGACCGGCGCGTTGGTCACCCATGCTGTCTGGCTGGGCTCGTTGCGGGCCATCCCTCCGGTTGCGGCGCTCGCCGTGGTTCTCACGGCATTCCAGATCCGTCCCGAGGAGCGCGCGCTCGAGCAGATCTTCGGGGACGAGTACCGGGACTACATGAACCAGGTGCCCCGCTGGCTCGGATGGCCGTCGGAGGGGAAGACGTCACCCGGTGTCTAGCGGCGCCCAAACGCGCTGTGCCCGGGCATGGAGTGGGTCATCATTGGCCCGTGGCGCGTCTACCGTGTGAGGAGATCACGGACTTGTCGAAGGACGATCTGCCTCGCACGTTGATAGACACCTAATAGAGAGGAGTGCACCGATGTCTGACGCCGATCTTCTGGGATCGCCGGCCGGCACCGACGGCGCCCCCGATGTCGTCTACCGGATCATTGACAGCCCGGTGGGACCATTGCTGCTCGCCGCGACCGACAGCGGACTGGTGCGGGTTGTGTTCGAGCGCGAGGGTTTTCAAACCAAGCTCGACCGGCTGGCCGCAACGATCGGACCACGGGTGGTGGAAATGCCGACCCGGCTGGAGACGGCCGCGTCTCAGCTGGGGGAGTACTTCGCCGGCAGTCGGCAGGAGTTCGACCTGGACCTCGACCAGAGTCTGTCGGCCGGCTTCCGGCTTGCCGTGCACCGCTATCTGCCGCGGATCGGCTACGGACAGACCCGGTCGTACAAGCAGGTCGCCGAGATGGTCGGCAACTCGCGTCTCGTCCGCGCAGTCGGGGCGGCCTGTGCAGCGAACCCGCTGCCCATCGTGGTGCCCTGCCACCGGGTGGTGCGCAGTGACGGCCATCTGGGCGGCTACCTCGGCGGGCTGGAGGCCAAGCGCACGTTGCTGGAGCTGGAGCGGCAGTTCCGCGCGGCCTGACCTCTGCCACGGTGACGGGCAATGCCCTACCATTGGCCAGGTATCGCACGCCCTTTTCAAGGAGGAACTGATGGCGACTGTCGGATTCATCGGGCTGGGGACCATGGGTCATCCCATCGCCCGCCATATGTTGGAGAACCTGCCCGCCGGCGACACTCTCGTACTGAACGACATCAGCTCCGACCGCATCAAGGACCTGCTCGACGGCGGCGCCGTCTGGGCCGGATCCGCGAAGGAACTGGCCAGCAAATCCGACATCGTCTTCTTCATGGTTCCTGACATCCCCCAGGTCAGGGCCGTCTTGGCAGGGGAGAATGGTCTGCTTGCCGGTGTCGACAAGGAGATCCTGCTGGTCGTCTGCTCGACCGTCTCGCCCGATGCGGTGCGCCAGCTGGACGTCGATGTCAGCGAGATCACCAACGGCCTGGCGCGCGTCATCGATGCTCCGGTCTCGGGTGGCCAGGTGGGCGCTGAGGCGGGCACGCTGTCGATCATGGTCGGCGGTCCGGACGATCTTGTTGCCAAGGCTTTGCCATACCTGAAGCTCGCCGGAAACCCGGCCCACCTCGGCCCGACCGGCGCCGGTGAAGTGGCCAAGGCCTGCAATCAGCTGATCGGAGCGGCGAACATCATCGCCAACGCCGAGGCCGCCGTGGTGGCCGAGCGGGCAGGACTCGATGTCGCGAAGCTGTTCGAGCTGATGCTCGGCGGTTACTCCAGCAGCACGATCATGGCGGACAAGGCGCCTCGCTATATCAACAAGGACTACACCGTCTCGGGCGCCGCGTCCTTCTGGATCAAGGACCTCAAGGCCTACCTCGACGAGGCCGGCCGCACCGGTACCCCGACTGTTCAGGGTGACCGGCTGCTCGAGGCGTTCCAGGGCGTGGTGGACGCCGGCTGGGGTGCCGAGGACACCGCCATCGTCCAGAAGTACATCGAGGAGCGGGACGCGCAGGCGTAGGAAGTCCGGCCGGGCGCGGCTCAGCCCGGCCGCCGGTGGTGGCGAGAGTTGTCTACTCGCCGCCGCCGGAACGCCGCAGCACTTCGCTCAACCGATCCGCGGCAGCCGTCACCGCCGGCGCGTGCAGGCGTCCGGGCTGGCGGCTCAGCCGTTCGATCGGGCCGGAAACCGACACCGCGGCGATCACCTTGCCGCCGGGCGAGCGCACCGGAGCGCTCACCGAAGCAACACCCGATTCGCGCTCGGCGACCGACTGAGCCCAGCCGCGCCGGCGCACGCCGGTCAGCCCGACGGCAGAGAAGGTCGCATTCACCAGGCCGCGCTGCAGCCGGTCCGGCTCTTCCCAGGCCAGCAGCACCTGCGCTGCCGAGCCGGCGCTCATCGACAGCTGGCTGCCGACCGGAATCGAGTCGCGTAGGCCGGAGGGCCGATCGGCGGCAGCCACGCAGACTCGGACATCGCCCTGCCGGCGATACAACTGTGCGGATTCGCCGGTGATATCGCGCAGGCGAGCCAGGATCGGCCCTGCCGTCGACAAGAGACGGTCTTCGCCGGCCGAGGCGGCCAGTTCGGCCAGCCGCGGGCCGAGTACGAAGCGCCCTTGCAGGTCGCGGCCAACCAGTCGATGATGTTCGAGGGCGACCGCAAGACGGTGGGCGGTTGGCCGGGCCAGGCCGGTCGATTGAACCAGACCGGCCAGTGTCATCGGTCCGGATTCGAGTGCCGCCAAGACCATGGCTGCTTTGTCGAGTACCCCGACTCCAGAGGATTCGTCCATACTCTGAGACTAACATCTCATTATTTGAACAGCAATGTCATCATTGACCCATGGGAAGAACTCTGAGCGAGAAGGTCTGGGATGACCACGTCGTGCGCGCTGCTGCGGGCGAGCCGGACCTGCTCTACATCGATCTGCAGCTGTGCCATGAAGTAACCAGTCCGCAGGCATTCGAGGGTCTGCGGATGGCAGGACGCCAAGTGCGCCGCCCCGATCTCACGATCGCCACCGAGGATCACAACACTCCCACGATTGACATCAAGAAGCCGATCGCGGACATCGTGAGCCGCACCCAGGTCGACACGCTGCGCCGCAATGCCAAGGAATTCGGCCTGCGCATTCACTCGCTGGGTGACCGCGATCAGGGCGTCGTGCACATCATCGGCCCGCAGCTGGGCATCACTCAGCCGGGCATGACGATCGTCTGCGGCGACTCCCATACCTCGACTCACGGCGCTTTCGGCGCGCTGGCGTTCGGCATCGGCACCTCCGAGGTCGAGCACGTGCTGGCGACCCAGACGCTGATGCAGGCCAAGCCGAAGACCATGGCCGTGACGGTCGAAGGTGAGTTGCCGCCGGACGTCACCGCCAAGGACATCGTGCTGGCGCTGATCTCCAAGGTCGGCACCGGCGGCGGCCAGGGTTACATCGCCGAATACCGTGGCTCGGCCATCCGCGATCTGTCGATGGAAGGCCGCATGACGATCTGCAATATGTCGATCGAGTGGGGCGCGAAGGCCGGCATGATCGCCCCCGACGAGACGACCTTCGCATACCTCAAGGGTCGTCCGCACGCCCCCGAGGGCGCCGACTGGGACGCCGCGATGGAGTACTGGCAGACGCTGCATACCGACGACGACGCGGTATTCGATACCGAGGTCTACATCGACGCGACGAAGCTGACCCCGTTCGTCACCTGGGGGACCAACCCCGGTCAGGGTGTCGGCCTGGATGCCAGCGTTCCCGACCCCGAGGAGTTCGAGGACGAGGTGGCCAAGGCCTCCGCGCGGCGCGCACTGGAATACATGGGCCTGACCGCCGGGACCCCGATGCGGGGTATCTCGGTCGACACGGTCTTCCTGGGCAGCTGCACCAACGGTCGCATCGAGGATCTGCGGCTGGCCGCGGGCATCATCAAGGGACACAAGGTCGCCGACGGCGTCCGGATGCTGGTCGTGCCGGGATCGGCGCGGGTACGCGAGCAGGCCATGGCCGAGGGCTTGGACGAGATCTTTCTGCAGGCCGGAGCCGAATGGCGTGAGGCCGGGTGCTCGATGTGCCTGGGCATGAACCCCGATCAACTGGCCCCGGGCGAGCGTTCGGCGTCCACCAGCAACCGCAACTTCGAAGGACGCCAGGGCAAGGGCGGACGCACCCATCTGGTGAGTCCGGCCGTTGCCGCCGCCACTGCGGTGACCGGTCACCTGGCCGCCCCGTCGGATCTGTGAGAAGGACGAAGCAATGGACAAGTTCACCAATCACACCGGGATCGTGGCTCCGCTGCGACGCAGCAATGTCGACACCGATCAGATCATTCCGGCTGTCTACCTGAAGCGCATCACCCGCACCGGCTTCGAAGACGGGCTGTTCGCAGCCTGGCGCAAGGACCCCGAGTTCCTGCTCAACCAACCGGCTTACGAGAAGGCGTCCGTGTTGGTGGCCGGCCCCGATTTCGGCACCGGCTCCTCGCGCGAGCACGCCGTCTGGGCCTTGCAGAACTACGGCTTCAAGGTGGTCATCGGCTCGCGCTTCGGTGACATCTTCCGCGGCAACTCCGGCAAGTCGGGGCTGCTGCTGGCCACCGTCGATCAGACCATCGTGGAGAAGCTGTGGGCTTACGCGGATGCGAACCCGGGCGCGGAGGTGACCGTCGATCTGCCGAGCCGCACCATCACGGCCGGCGACGATGTCTACACCTTCGCGATCGACGACTACACCGCGAACCGGCTGCTCGAGGGGCTGGACGACATCGCCGCCACCTTGCTTCATGCGGATGAGATCGCGGCCTACGAGGCCGCGCGGCCGAGCTTCAAGCCGAAGACACTGCCCGCCAAGGTCGCAGGCTGACGCCGTCGGCATCGTGACCACGCATCGCCGTCCCGTCGCCACGCGGGGCGGCGATGTGCTTGTCCGGGGACAGACGGGGCATGATGAAACGGTGAGTGCAGGAGTCCCGGTCAAGCGGATCTATCGAGGCGAACTCGGGCAGGTGAACTTCGAGCCCACCAACCGCGTCTTCCGCACGCTGGTTCCGGTCGTGCACCGGCTCGCTCGACTGCTCACCAAGACCCCCACCTGGCATGGCGGCGAGAATCTGCCCGCGACCGGCCCGGTGATCATCGTCCCGAATCACATCAGCTCACTCGACCCGGTGATGGTCGGCGAGTTCCTGGCCTACAACGGACGCTGGCCGCACTTCTTGGCCCGGGCCAATCTGTTCTATCTGCCGGTGCTCGGGAGGCTGCTGCGCAGTGCCGAGCAGATCCCGGTTCACCGCGGCGGCCGCCACGCCCGGGACGCTCTGTTCGAGGCCGAGAGGGCCCTGTACGCGGGCGAGGTGATCGTCATCTATCCCGAAGGCACCATCACCTTCGATCCCGACGAATGGCCGATGGCCGCCCACACCGGCGCGGCCAGGCTCGCGTTGGCCACCGGTGCACCCGTGATCCCGATCGGGCAGTGGGGCGCCAGCATCGCCGTCCCCCCTCGGGGGATCAGGCCCTTCAAGCTGCAGCGCGGACCGATCACCATCGAGTGCGGCAGCCCTATCGATCTGAGCGATTTCCTGGGCCAGCCCGATACTCCGCAGGTGGTGCGCGCAGCCTCGGTGCGCATCATGGACGCCATCACCGCTCAGGTAGAGCTGGCCCGCGGGGCGAAGGCGCCCGAGGGCCGCTGGCAGCCACGGCTGAAACGCCGGGTGGCTAGGGTCGAGGCGCTGAGCTGATCCCGCGCCGGTGCGCGGGCGGTCACCGATGTAGTGTGAACCCAGCTTGGGGAAGGAAAACGATGCCAGCAGACCGCACCCGTGTAGCCCTCATCTTCGGTGGCCAGAGCACGGAACACCAGATCTCCTGCCTGACCGCAGCGGGGGTGGCCAAGGCCATCGACACCGACCGCTTCGAGGTCTTCGGCATCGGCATCTCCCCGTCGGGGATCTGGCATCGGATGAGCGTCGAGCAGATCACGGCGCTGCGCACCGAGGGTCGCAAGCTGCCCGAGTTGGACGATCGGCTGCCCTCGGCCAGCCTGGTCCGTGAGCCCGACGGCGTCTACCTGATCAGCTGTGACGGTTCGGCCGAGCCCGTCGGAATCGATGTGGCGTTGGTGGTGCTGCACGGCGCCTACGGTGAGGACGGCACCATCCAGGGCGAGTTCGAGATGCTGGGCCTGCCCTATGTCGGCTCGGGGATCGCGGCCAGCGCCATCGGCATGGACAAGCACCTCATGAAGATCTCCCTGGTCAGCGCCGGACTGCCGGTCGGGCCCTATGAGTTGGTGACCGGCCGCCAGTGGGACGCCGATGCGCAGGCCTGCTGCTCACGAATCGTCGACTCCCTGACATTCCCGGTCTACGTGAAGCCGGCCCGCGGTGGCTCGTCGGTGGGGATCTCGCGGGTCGCCGACCCCGCCGAGCTGCCGGAGGCCATTGAGAAGGCCCGCTCCTTCGACCCGAAGGTGCTCGTCGAGGAGGGTTTCGTCAATGCCCGTGAGGTCGAATGCGCGGTGCTGGGACCCCGGCCCGAGGGCGGCGAGGTTCGCACCTCGCGTCCCGGCGAAATCGTCGTCCACACCGAATCGGCCTTCTACGATTTCGACGCCAAGTACCTGCCCGAAGGCCAGGTCGATCTGAAGATCCCCGCAGACCTACCGGCCACCACCGAACAGCAGGTGCGCACGCTGGCAGCCGAGTGCTTCGACGCACTGGAAGTCGAGGGACTCGCCCGCGTCGACACGTTCGTCACCGCCGACGGCCGGGTCGTCATCAATGAGATCAACACGATGCCCGGATTCACGGAACTGTCGATGTTCCCCAGCCTGTGGCAGGTCAGCGGCATCGAGTACCCCGACCTCATCAGCGACCTCATCGACCAGGCGCTGGCGCGCCCGAATTCGGTCATTCGGTAGTTTGGCCTCATGACTTCGCGCAGTACGCAAGCCGAGACCATCGGTGATCTCGGCGAGTTCCCTCTCATCAGTCTGATCACCCGCAATCTGACTCTGCCGCCTGCGGTCTCGGTGGGGCCGGGCGATGACTGCGCGGCCTACCTGATCAATGGATCCGCGTTGACGACCACCGACATGCTGATCGAGGGCGTGCATTTCCGCCGCAGCTGGTCGAGCCCCGCCGACATCGGCCACAAATCGGTCGCGGTCAATCTCGCCGACGTGGAGGCCATGGGCGGCACCCCGGTCGCGATGGTGATCAGCCTCGGGCTGCCGGCGGATCTGCCGGTGACCTGGGTCAAGGAATTCATGACCGGCGTTCGCGAAGAAGCCGAACTGGGCGGCGTGGCTCTGGTCGGCGGTGACATGACCGGAGCCCGCGACATCTCCATCTCGGTCACCGTGATCGGCGAGACCGCCGGGCGCGGACCGATCTTGCGTTCGGGTGCTCGTCCCGGAGACATCGTCGCCGTCTGCGGGCGGCTGGGCTGGGCCGCCGCGGGCCTGGCCGCGCTGCTGCGTGGCTTCCGCTCTCCGCGGGCCGCCGTCGACTCGCAGCGAGCGCCGAAGGTGCCCTACGGCGCCGGACGCCAGGCTGCCGACGCCGGTGCGACCGCGATGATCGATGTCTCGGACGGGCTGCTGGCCGACCTCGGTCACATCGCCGAGGCCAGCGGAGTTGCCATCGACCTGGATTCGGCGCGTTTCACCATCGCCGAGCCGGTGCAGGCAGTCGCCGCCGCGCTCAACGCCGATCCGCTCGGCTTCGTGCTGGGTGGGGGCGAGGATCACGCGATGGCCGCCACCTTCGAGCCCGGCAAGGTGCCCGAAGGCTGGGACGTCATCGGCCAGGTGCGCCAGATCAACGACGAGGTGGGCCCGATCGTGCTGGTCGACGGCCAGGAATGGGAAGGCGAGAAGGGCTGGACGCACTTCCATCCGTGACCGGGCGTGATCGATGCGTGATCGATCTTGCCTGAGGGGTGACCGGCGTGGAATCCCCGGCCGCCTCCACTGCCTGCGGTAATCTGCCCACATGGCGACCAGCGCGTCTTCCCCGGCGCGGTCTCGCAGTTCGGCGTCCCGCTCCAGCAGCGGAACGACGAAGTCGAGTTCGCGCGCGTCCGGAAGCTCAAAGAAACCCACGTCCAAGCAACCAAGCCGGACGAAGAACTCGGCGACCCCTCCCAATCCGGTGGGGCGGCTGCTGTCGGGCATCTGGAACGGCACTGCACGCGGCCTCGGCAGGCTTGCCCGCAGTATCGGAGATACCCACGAGGCCGATTCCGCGCTGCGTCGCGACGGTGTCGGATTGGGGCTGTTCTGCCTCGCGGTGATCGTCGCCGCATCTTTCTGGGCGTCCATCCCCGGGCTGCTGGGCGAGTGGATCCGGATCGGCACCTCGACCGTGATCGGGCTGAGCGGCTACCTGCTGCCGGTACTGCTGGTCGTGATGAGCTGGCGCACGCTGCGCAATCCGGCGGCGAACGGCCCGGCCGGTCGCCAGTTCGTCGGTTGGACGATCCTCGGATTCGGTGTGCAGGGCGTCATCAACCTGGCTCATTCGCCGCTGCCTGCCCCCTCCGACATGGAACTGCTGCGCCAATACGGCGGCATCGTCGGTTACATCGCCTCATCGATGATGACCCAGTTGATGCCGCTGTGGCTCGCCGCCTTCGTCTTGTCGCTGATCGGCTTGTTCGGGCTGGTCATCATCGTCGGACGGCCGCTGTACGAATGGGTGGCGCTGGGCCAGCGGGTGGTCGGCTGGTGTGCCGACCAGGTCGCAGCCGGCCGTGAGGCCGCCGCCGAGAGACTGCATTACGGGGTCGACGAGGCCTATGACACACCGCTGGTGGGGGAGCGGGAGATCGAGACGAAGACCGACGAGCCGGCGGCGGTCGAGCCGGGAAGCGCCGAAGAGGTGCTGGCCAGTCAGGAGACCGGGGAGTTCCTCGCACCCGCGGAGCCACCCACGGCGCCCGCCAAGGGCAAGGGCAAGGGCAAGCTGACCGCCGGGCTGGCGCAGCCCGAGCCGGCGCCGGCCGAACTGCAGCCTCCGCCGCACACCGCGGTTCCGCAGCGCTCGGAGCAGCTCGCGTTGTCGGGTGACATCGTCTACACGCTTCCCGACCCCGGCATGCTGAAGGCCGGCACGATCCCGAAGGCTCGCACCGAGGCGTCCGATGCCATCGTCGGACGGCTGAGCGATGTCTTCACCGAGTTCGACATCGACGCGCGGGTGACCGGCTACACCCGTGGCCCGACGGTGACCCGCTACCAGGTCGAGGTCGGCAACGGCGTCAAGGTGGAGAAGGTCACCGGCCTGTCCAAGAACATCGCCTACGCGGTCGGTTCCGCCGATGTGCGCATCCTCAGCCCGATCCCGGGACGCTCGGCCATCGGCGTCGAGATCCCCAACCGGGACAAGGAGGTCGTCTCGCTGGGCGACGTCCTGCGCAGCCAGAAGGCACGCAACGATCATCACCCGCTGACCGTGGGTCTGGGCAAGGACGTCGAGGGCGGCTACGTCATCGCTAACGTCGCGAAGATGCCGCATCTGCTGGTCGCCGGCGCGACCGGCTCCGGCAAGTCGAGTTTCGTGAACTCGCTGATCACCTCGATCATGATCCGTGCCACGCCCGACGAGGTCCGGATGATGCTGGTCGACCCCAAGCGTGTCGAGCTCAACCAGTACGAGGGCATCCCGCATCTGGTCACCCCGATCATCACCAATCCGAAGAAGGCTGCGGACGCCCTGCAGTGGGTGGTGCGCGAGATGGACCAGCGCTACGACGATCTGGCCGCATTCGGTTTCCGGCATATCGACGACTTCAACAAGGCGATCCGCGCCGGCCAGGTGCAACTGCCTCCCGGCAGCGAACGCGTGCTGGCGCCGTATCCCTACCTGCTGGTGGTCGTCGACGAGCTCGCCGACCTGATGATGGTGGCCCCCCGTGATGTCGAGGACTCGATCGTCCGCATCACCCAGCTGGCCCGCGCCGCAGGCATCCACCTGGTGCTCGCGACGCAGCGTCCGTCGATCGACGTGGTGACCGGTCTGATCAAGGCGAATGTGCCCAGTCGGCTGGCGTTCGCGACGAGCTCGATGACCGACTCGCGAGTCATCCTCGACCAGCCCGGCGCCGAGAAGCTGGTCGGCCAAGGCGACGGCCTGTTCCTGCCGATGGGTGCGTCCAAGCCGATGCGTGTGCAGGGCTCCTGGGTCACCGAGGCCGAGGTCCGCGGTGTCGCCGACTACATCAAGGGCCAGCTGACCCCGCAGTACCGCGAGGATGTGTCGGCGGCCGCCGAGTCGGCGGTCAAGGTCGCCGAGGACATCGGCGACGATCTGGAGCTGGTGCTGGATGCCGCGCGGCACATCATCGAGCTGCAACTGGGATCCACCTCGATGCTGCAGCGCAAGCTGCGGGTGGGCTTCGCCAAGGCCGGACGTATCATGGACATCTTGGAGAACCGTGGCGTGGTCGGCCCCTCAGAAGGAAGCAAGCCACGTGAGGTTCTCGTCAAACCCGACGACCTGGATGAGGTGCTCGCCAACCTGGCGAACGGATCATGACGACTGCTGTCCACCTGGTGAGCCTCGGCTGCTCGCGAAACGACGTTGACTCCGAGGAACTCGCTGCCCGGTTGGACGCCGAGGGCTTCCGCCTGGTCGACGATCCCGACCAGGCCGACGTCATCATGGTCAACACCTGTGGGTTCATCGAGCAGGCCAAGAAGGACTCCATCGACACGATCTTGGAGGCCGCCGATCACAAGGAATCCGGGCGCACCCGAGCCGTGGTCGCGGTCGGCTGCATGGCCGAGCGCTACGGCACGGAATTGGCTCAAGCCCTGCCGGAGGCGGATGCGGTTCTCGGCTTCGATTCGTATCCCCAGATCGCAGGCAAGTTGCGGACGATCCTGGCCGGTGGGCGGATCGCCTCGCATGAACCCCAGGACCGGCGGACGCTGCTGCCGCTGACGCCGGTAGCCCGGCAGGCCGCAGCCCGCGACCTGCGTGCCCCGCTGGCGGTGCCGGGCCACTCCGATTATCGTCCGCTGTCCGGGCCGCCGGTGCTGCGGCGCCGGCTGCATGGTGGGCCGTTCGCCCCGCTGAAGATCGCCTCCGGTTGCGACCGTCGCTGCGCTTTCTGCGCGATCCCGTCGTTTCGGGGGGCATATCTGTCGCGCCCGGCGGACGAGATCGTCACCGAAGCCCAGTGGCTGGTCGGTGAAGGCGTCAAAGAGATCATGCTGGTCAGCGAGAACTCGTCGTCCTACGGCAAAGATCTGGGGGCACCGCGGGCGCTGTCCGGATTGCTCGAGCGGCTGGCACAGGTCGACGGTCTGGAGTGGATCCGGGTCAGCTATCTGCAGCCTGCCGAAATCACCCCGGACATGCTGGAGGCCATCGCCTCGGTGCCGAAGGTGGCGCCCTACTTCGATCTGTCCTTCCAGCACGCCTCGGCGCCGGTGCTGCGCCGGATGCGGCGCTTCGGTGACCCCGAACAGTTCGTGGAGCTGATCTCTCGGGTGCGCGCGCTTGCTCCTGCGGCCGGGATCCGCAGCAACTTCATCGTCGGCTTCCCCGGCGAGACGCCCGAGGACGTGCAGATACTCGCGGACTTCATCAGCGAGGCCCGGCTGGATGTGGCCGGTGTCTTCTCGTACTCACCCGAAGAGGGCACCGAAGGCGCCTCGCTTGCGGGTCAGATCGATCCCGACGAGATCGACGATCGCCACGAGATGATCAGCTCCCTGATCGACGAGGTCTGCAATCAGCGGGCCGCCGAGCGCATCGGTGAGCGCGTAGAGGTGCTGATCGAAGACCTCGACGGCGACCGGGCCATGGCCGGGCAAGCGGCCGGACGGGCAGCCCACCAGGGACCCGAAGTCGACGGTACGACGTCGGTGACCGGGCTTGATCATCCGGTGGTCGGCGACCTGGTGGACGCGGTCGTCGTCGACAGCGAGGGCGTCGACCTGATCGCCGCAGTGGTGTGAAGGACGCGCCGGTGATGCAAGTAGAGTGGGACGACGGCTCCGGTGGTGGGCCAGGCGAGGAGCAGGCATGAACCAAGTCAACGGTGACAAGCCGGAGAAGCTGCTGGGATTCACCTGGAACGTACCCAATGCGCTGACCCTCCTGCGGATGGTGCTGGTACCGGTTTTCGTGGTCATCTTCCTCATGCACCCGCACGATCAGATCTGGCGTTTGTGGGCGACCGCGGTCTTCGTCATCGCGATCCTGACCGACAGCCTGGACGGTCACATCGCCCGCAAGTACAACCTGGTCACCAATTTCGGCAAGATCTGGGATTCAATCGCCGACAAGGCGCTGACCGGCATGGCATTCATCGTCTTGTCGATCGTCGGAGAGCTGCCGTGGTGGATGACGATCATCATCTTGGTGCGCGAGTGGGGGATCACCGCGCTCCGCTTCGCGATCCTCAAGTACGGCGTGATGGCGGCCAACCGGGGCGGCAAACTCAAGACCCTGGTGCAGTCGTTCGCGCTGATCGCTTTCCTGCTCTGGCTGCCCGGCCTGGGGGTGGCGTTCGAGGTCGTGAAGTGGGCGCTGATGTGGATCGCGTTCATTCTGACCGTGGTGACCGGCATCGACTACCTCTTCGAGGCGCGCAAGCTGCGCAAGGCATCGCTCGAGGCCGGCGGGCCCGTCGATATCAGCGCTGGTGTGGCAGCAGAGGTCGAGTTGCCCAAGACACCCGAGATCCCCGATGACGACGAGCATCTGCCGTGATCCGAGGCGGCGCGGAGGGCACTGCGGAGTCGGCGGGACTCGATGAGGTGCCTTCACCGGCAGCCGCGCGGCTGATCGGTCTGCTGCGTGCCGGCGGTTGGACGCTGGCGACCTGCGAGTCCCTGACGGGCGGCGGCATCGGCGCCACGCTGACCTCGGTTCCCGGCGCGTCGACGGTCTTCCGCGGCGGACTGATCACCTATGCGTCCGACCTGAAAGCAAGTCTGGCGGGAGTGGACGCCGATTTCATTGCCGAGCACGGCGTGATCAATGGGCGCACCGCCCAGGAGATGGCGATCGGTGCGGCGAACAGTTGCCGCGCCGACATCGGTCTGTCCTGCACCGGGGTGGCAGGGCCGGACGGTGAGGACGGCGAAGCGCCGGGCACCGTCTGGCTGGGACTGGCGTTGCCCACCGGCTGGGACGACAGGATCCGAGGCCGGCTGTTGCGGCTGCACGGTGAACGCGGGCAGATCCGGGCGCAGACCATCTCGTCCGCGCTGGCCTGGCTGAGCGAGTGCCTGGGGGAGGCGCCGCGCGCAACCGACAAAACCAGTTGAATCCTGCACGGAATAACGGATGGGCCCGCCGCGTTGAATGTTCGTCTGCGCCCATTCGGGCGCCTGTCTGGGAGGCTATGCAATGGCTGTGCTGGCTCGTGAACTGCTTGGTGAGGTGCTGCGCTCGGAGCGGATCCGTCAGGGACGCACGCTGCGCGAGGTCTCCCTGGCCGCCCGGGTAAGCCTGGGATATCTGTCCGAGGTCGAACGTGGCCAGAAGGATGCCTCCAGCGAACTGCTTCAGTCGATCAGCCGAGCCTTGGGAGTACCGCTCTCCCAGGTGTACGGCTCGGTGGCTGAACGCTTCAGCGAGGTCGATTCGCGTCAGGCCGCTTTGGCTGCCTGAGCGCTCGCCCCACACCTGTATCGACGGTGTCGTGTTCTGCGGAACGCGGCACCGTCGTCACGTCTGGAGGTATTCGGCGTCCGCGGGCCGGCAGGATCAGGCGCGGCGTCTCTTCCGGAAACCCTGCGGGACCATCGCGAAGCCGGCTTGCACCAGATCGTCGCGATAGAGGCGGGCCTCCAGTGCCGGACCCCCATTGATCCGCTCGATGGTGATCTCGTCGACACGGCCCGCATCGATGGTGTCCGCGAGCTGCGCGAAGGCCTCGCTGAGCGCCGGATCACCCGGCTGCCGGGCCACCAGCAGGCTGTGCGCGCCGCGTTCGAGATAGGCGATCAGCTCGCCGCCCGCGAGCAGGACCATCGAGCCGGCGGCACGATTCGGACGGTGACCCTCGAGTTCGGGCCAGGCCAGCGCCGCCCCGTAGGGGTTTCCGGGATCGCACGACGCCAACAAGATGACCGGCGACGGGCCGGTTCGGCCGGGCGCATCATGGGCTGCCTGCAGTTCTCGCAACCGTTCGACCGCGCCCGGTAGCGCGAACTGCGCCCCGCCCAGCCCCTCGACGAAGTAGCCACGCCGGATCGTGCCGCGCTCCTCCAGCGCGGTCAGCACCTGGTAGGCCTGCGCGAAGCTGGCCACCAGCGACTCGTTGACCACGGCTGGCTTGGTCAGCACACCGTGGCGTCCGAGCAGCAGGCCAACGTCTTGCACGCGCTGATCGGCCGGGCCGAGCTCACCGCGCGGTAGCACGGCCCAGCGGACCCCGCCACCGGCATGGGCAGCGGCGACGATGGTGCGGGGCAGCATGCGGCGTCGCGGACTGGGCGCACGCACCCGCCGTTGCACCTTCTGGCCGCACCATTGGCGGACGGCGGCGAACGAATCCGTGCTGACCCGGCCGGCCCAGGCCAACTCCCAGATCAGGCGCTGAGCCTCGGCCTCGGTGAGCGCAGTGTCGGCGAGATCGGCCGCGCGCCAGGCCCCGCCGCTGCGCAGCCGATCCAACAGCGCAGCCGCGGCAGGGCTGGGTGGATCGTCAACGGAGGGCAATCCGACGTCTCCGGGCCATAACTGCACCCAACCGTCGCGGTCCGAGATCTGGCCGGCCCCGCTCCACCGCGCGGTGCCGTCGGCCAGCAGTTCATCGAGCATCTCGGGGCGGTAGTCGGCCACCCGGGCGGGCAGCACCAGGCTCTCCAGCATGGACGCCGGAATCGGCACTCCGGCGAGCTGATCGATCGCCGCGCTGAGGGCTCCGATGCCGAGCCCGGGCGCGTCCAGTTCTTGCCAGGCGGGCAGGAAGCCGGCGAAGACCTGCTGGCTGACCGGCTGGACACTGCGCCGCAGCCGCGCCAGCGTCCGGCGTTTCAGCGTTGTCAGCACCTGCTGATGGATGTATCGCGTGCTGGCGTCGAGGTCGCTGTCGCCGAAACGGGTCAGCTCGCCGCTGCGGCAGAGCAAGTCAAAACTCGCCCGCACGGCCCGCTCATCGATCCCGAATCGCTCGCTGAGCTGGGCCGGCCGGACCAGCACGTGATGCCTCGCCCAGCGTTCGCACAGTCGCTCGACTGCGCTGGCGGTCAGTTCAGCCTGGGGTCGTGGATCGTCCAGCTGCGCCGGCGCGAGCCAATGCAGGTCGTCCGAGACGACCCACATCGCCCGGCCGCCGACGTCCAGTCGCCGGACGCGGCCCTGAGCGGCAAGCTCGGCCAGCCACGGGTCGGCGTTCGAATCGGGAACACACCGCTCGGCCAGCTCACTGCCGGTCAGCGGGCCGATCCTGCGCAGCAGGTCCCACAGCTGCTCCGCGTCGGAGGCCTGCCAGCCCGGCGCCAGTCGTTGCAACTCGGCGGCGAGTTCGTCGGCGACGCCTGCGTCGAAGACCTCGGTGTCGCCACGGCCGAGCAACTCGTCCAGCATCGCCGGATCCAGGCTCAACGCCGCCAGCCGCCGCTCAGCCACCGGCTGGTCGCCGTCGTAGATGAAGGCCCCCACCAAGCCGAACAGCAGTTGCTGCGCGAACGGGGACGCCTGCTCGGTCTCCACCCCCAGCACGCGAATCCGGCGCGCCGCGACCTGCTCGAGCAGATCGCCCAGGCCGGCCATATCGAAGACGTCGTCGAGGCACTCGCGCATCGCTTCCAAGGTGATCGGGAAGTCGGAATATTCGCGTGCCACCTCAAGCAGCTGGGAGGCCCGCTGGCGTTGCTGCCACAGGGGAGAACGCCTGCCAGGATTGCGTCTGGGCAGCAGCAGCGCGCGCGCCGCGCATTCGCGAAATCTTGCCGAGAACAGGGCCGAAGCACCGACTTCGCGCTCCACGGTCTCGTGCACGGTAGCCAGATCGATGCCGGTGACGATCTCGGGGCCCGGCGGTTGCGCGTCGGTGTCGGGGATGCGCAGCACGATGCCGTCGTTGGTGCACATCACCTGCGGTTCGGCGCCGTAGCGCAGACGCAGGTCATGGCGCAACAGCAACGACAGCGGCGTGAGCACCGCGCTGCCCAGCGTGCTCAGCACGCAAACCCGCCAGTCACCCAACTCGTCGCGGAATCGCTCGACCACGATCGTGCGATCATCGGGCACCACGCCGGTAGCCGCCAGCTCATCGCGCACATACTGCACGAGATTGGTCACGGCGGAGGCATCGAGCCCGGCACGGCCCGGCAGCTCCGCCGCGCAACGATCGGCCTCGGTGGCCAGCCGGCCGGTCAACTCGCCCATGGCCTCGCCGAGCTGGATCGGCCGGGACGGTGAATCGCCGTGCCAGAACGGCAGTCGTCCGGGCGCACCGGGCGCCGGACTGACCACCACCTGGTTGACGGTGATCTCCTCGATGCGCCAGCTGGTCGTCCCGAGGGTGAAGACATCGCCGACCCGCGACTCGTAGACCATCTCCTCGTCGAGTTCGCCCACTCGGCGTCCGGCGTTCGCGCGGGCGCCGACCTGTTCGGTGCTGCCCGCGAGGTAGATCGGATAGTTGCCGCGATCAGGGATCGTCCCGCCGCTGGTGGTGACCAGCTGCCGGGCGCCGGGCCTTGCCGACAGCACCCCGGTGGAGGCATCGCGGGCCAGCCTGGGCCGCAACTCGGCGAACTGCTCGCTGGGATATCGCCCGCACAGCATGTCGACCACCGCATCGAATCCTGCCCGCGGCAGTTCCCGATACGGATCGGCCCGCCGGACCAGATCGAACAGCTCATCGGGTCGCCGCGGCGAACTCAGACAGATCGATACCAGCTGCTGCGCCAAGACATCCAGCGGATTGCGCAACCGCGCGAGAGGCTCGATGAGTGCCTGCTTCATGCGCTCCACGACGGTGGCGCATTCCAGCAGATCGCCGCGCGAGGTCGGAAAGAAGACCCCGCGGCTGGCCGCTCCGACGCCGTGGCCCGCCCGGCCGATGCGCTGCAGGGCGCTTGCCACCGACCCGGGAGCCTGCGCCTGGATCACCAGGTCGACCGCCCCCATGTCGATGCCCAGTTCCAGCGAGGAGGTCGCCACCACGCAGGGCAGCCGTCCGGCCTTCAGCTCGGACTCGATCTCCAGGCGCCGTTGCTTGCTGACCGACCCGTGGTGCGCGCGAGCGATGATCGCCACCTCGGACGATTCGTCGTATCCCGGACTTGCGCTGGAACGGGCGGTGCCCCCGGCCGGCATATCGAACTGCGCATAGGGTTCGCCCTGGCGCATCGCATGCAACTCGTTGAGTTGGGCGGTCAGTCGCTCAGCCAGCCGTCGCGAATTGACGAAGCAGATCGTCGAGTGGTGAGCCTCGATAAGATCCAGAATCCTCGGGACGACCCACGTCCAGATCGAATTGGTGACGGCTTCACCCTCGGCGCCGACATTCGCGTGCAGTTCGGTCATGTCGTCGAGCGGAACCTCGACGCTGAGTTGCCAGGTCTTCTCCGACGGTGGTTCGATGACGCTGACCGGGCGATCTCCGGCGAGGAACTCGGCTACCTGCCGCACCGGATTGACCGTGGCCGACAGGCCGATACGCTGTGGATCCCGGCCGGATGCGGCCAGGCGCTCGAGGCTGACGGCCAGATGCGCGCCACGCTTGGTGGCGGCAAGGGCATGCACCTCGTCGATGATGACGGTCTCCACCTCGCTCAGCGTCTCGGCGGCCGCGCTGGACAGCATCAGGAACAGCGATTCGGGTGTGGTGATCAAGATGTCGGGCGGGTGGCGCAGCAGCCCACGGCGTTCACTGGCCGGCGTGTCGCCGGAACGCACAGCGACCCGCACTTCGGGCTCGGGCAGGCCGAGCCTACGAGCGGCGGCCTGCATACCGCGCAGCGGGACGCGCAGGTTGCGTTCCACGTCGACCGCCAGGGCCTTCAGCGGCGAGATGTAGAGCACCCGCACCTTGCCGGTCGACGGGGTGTTCGCCAGCTTGTCCAGACTGTGCAGGAAGGCGGCCAGCGTCTTTCCGGATCCGGTGGGCGCAACCACCAGGGCGTGTTCACCGGCGCTGATGGCCCGCCAGGCCGCGCACTGCGCCGGTGTCGGGCCATCGAAGGCGCCGGCGAACCAGGCGCGGGTGGGCTCACTGAATCCAGCCAGCGCGTCGAGTGGCACCTTGTCGTCCATGTAGCCATTGTGGACGCAGCCACTGACAAGAACTCGACCTCCATCCGCCGGCAACGATTCACGCGCGGTCTTGCGGAACACTTGCCCACTGCCCGTAGCGTGGGGGCCATGCGTGAGGCCGAACTGTGGCAGCGACTCGTTGCCCAACTGGGATCGGGTTATGCCCGGGTGTGGGCAGAGCAGGTGGTGCTGGCCGACCTCGGAGGGCGCACGGTCAGCGAGGCGCTCGCCGCGGGTGTTCCGTGCAAGACCATCTGGCGGGCGGCATGGGCCCACCTCGAGCTGCCGGCGCACGACCGCTGACCGGTGCGGGAAATGTCGGTGCGACACGCCGAACAGAGATTCATGTCGAACACGTGTTCGGTTACGCTGGGTGCAGGTCACGAGCGTGACGGAGTTATCCACAGCCCGAGGCGACCACGAAAAACTGTCGGTGGGCCGGTCTAGATTGCTCTACACGTCAACCACCCAGGCTTCCAGGGCACACCTGGCATAGAGAGGACAAGGCAGATGGCTGTTGCAGATCGCGAGAAAGCCCTCGAGGCAGCACTCGCCCAGATTGAGAAGCAGCACGGTAAGGGCTCGATCATGCGGCTGGGAGACCAGAGCCATGCCCAGATCGAAGTGATCCCCACCGGCTCGATCGCGCTCGATGTGGCACTCGGCATCGGGGGTCTTCCCCGAGGCCGGATCGTTGAGGTCTACGGTCCTGAATCGAGCGGTAAGACGACCGTTGCGTTGCATGCGATCGCCAATGCGCAGGCCGAGGGCGGCATCTGTGCCTTCATCGATGCCGAGCATGCGCTCGACCCGACCTACGCCGCGGCGCTCGGCGTCGACACCGATGCGCTGCTGGTCAGCCAGCCCGACAACGGTGAACAGGCTCTGGAGATCGCTGACACCCTGATCCGTTCGGGGGCGCTGGCGCTCATCGTGATCGACTCGGTCGCCGCGCTCACCCCGAAGGCCGAGATCGAAGGCGAGATGGGCGACTCCCATGTCGGACTGCAGGCCCGGCTGATGAGCCAGGCGCTGCGCAAGATCACCGGCGCCCTCAAGTCCGCGAACACCACAGCGATCTTCATCAACCAGTTGCGCGAGAAGATCGGAGTGATGTTCGGTAGCCCCGAGACCACCACCGGCGGGCGGGCGCTCAAGTTCTACTCCTCGGTACGCCTCGACGTGCGGCGTATCGAGTCGCTCAAGGATGGCGCCGAGATCGTGGGCAACCGGACCCGCGTGAAGGTCGTCAAGAACAAGGTCGCGCCGCCGTTCAAGCAGGCGGAGTTCGACATCATGTACGGGCGGGGCATCTCCCGTGAGGGCAGCCTGATCGACATGGGTGTGGATACTGGGCTGGTCCGCAAGGCCGGTTCATGGTTCACCTACGGCGATGACCAGTTGGGGCAGGGCAAGGAGAACGCCCGCAACTACCTGCTGGCGAATCCCGATGTGGCCAAGGAGCTGGATACCAAGATTCGCGAGGCGATGGGCATGGGTGAGGCGGAGGTGCCCGAGGGCGTCGATCCGGTTACCGGTGAGGTCGACTTCTGATAGCGGTGGAACCTCCCGTCGGCAGCGAGCCCGAACCGGCGGCGGACGCCTATGCGGTGACTCGGGAGATCGCTTTGCGGGCCTTGGACCGGCGCGCGTACGGCCGCGCCGAGCTGGCCCAGTATCTGGCCCGCAAGGGCGCCGAGCACGGCGTCATCGAGCAGGTCCTGCGCCGGTTCGAGGAGGTCGGCCTGATCAACGATGCGGCTTTCGCTGACCAGTGGGTCGAAACCCGACAGCGCGGGCGGCTGCTGCCGCGCCGCACCCTGATCGCCGAACTTCGCCGAAAAGGCCTGGACGACGATGTCATCGCCCGGGCGGTGGAGCCGGTGGATCAGGCGGTCGAGGCCGCCTCGGCCTTGGAACTGGCTCGTCGCAAGGCGCGCAGCGTAGCCGGGCTCGAACGTGAGGTCGCGCTGCGCCGGATCGCCGGCACGCTGGGACGCCGCGGCTACAGCGGGGAGCTGGCCTGGTCGGCCTCCCGGCAGGCCCTCGACGAGGTCACGAATCCCGATCTCGGTTCCTGAGCCATTACAGTGGATGGGCCATGACCACGCAGATCACATCGTCCTCGCCGCGCACCTATCAGGTCATCACCTACGGGTGCCAGATGAACGTGCACGATTCCGAACGCATCGCCGGACTACTCGAACAGGCCGGTCTGGTTGCCGCACCCGAGCCCTCGGGCGAACTCGCCGACGCCGATGTGGTCGTCTTCAACACCTGCGCCGTGCGAGAGAACGCCGACAACCGTCTCTACGGAAACCTCGGGCACATGGCGCGCATCAAGCGTGAACGCCCGGGCATGCAGATCGCCGTCGGTGGCTGCATGGCTCAGAAGGACCGCGATCTCGTCACCACGAAGGCGCCCTGGGTGGACGTGGTCTTTGGCACCAACAACGTCGGTTCGCTGCCGGTGCTGCTGGAACGCGCCAGAATCACCGAGCAGGCGCAGGTCGAGATCAAGGAAGCCCTGCAGACCTTCCCGTCCAACCTGCCGACCCGCCGCGACTCGGCCTATGCCGCCTGGGTGTCGATCAGCGTCGGCTGCAACAACACCTGCACCTTCTGTATCGTCCCCAGCCTGCGCGGCAAGGAGACCGACCGCAGGCCGGGCGAGATCCTGCGCGAGATCTCGATGCTGGTCGACGAGGGGGTCCAGGAGATCACCCTGCTCGGCCAGAACGTCAACACCTACGGCGTCGAGTTCGGTGACCGTTCCGCCTTCGCGCAGTTGCTGCGCTCGGTCGGGCAGGTCGACGGTCTGGAACGCGTCCGGTTCACCAGCCCGCATCCGGCGTCGTTCACCAACGACGTGATCGAGGCGATGGCCGAGACCCACAATGTGATGCCGAGCCTGCACATGCCCCTGCAGTCCGGCTCCGACGCGGTGCTGCGCGCGATGCGGCGCAGCTACCGCAAGGACCGCTTCCTGCGCATTCTGGACGATGTGCGCGCGGCGATGCCGCATGCCGCGATCACCACCGACATCATCGTCGGCTTCCCCGGCGAGACCGAGGCCGACTTCGAACAGACCCTCGACGTCGTCCGCCGGGCCCGATTCAGTGCGGCCTTCACGTTCCAGTACTCCATTCGCCCCGGGACGCCGGCCGCCACCATGCCCGATCAGATCCCGGCCGAGGTGGTCCAGGAACGCTACGAGCGGCTGGTGGCCGAGATCGAGCAGATCGCCTGGGAGGAGAACACGTCGCTGGTGGGCTCCACCGCCGAGGTGTTGTTCGCGGCGGGCGAGGGACGAAAAGACCAAGCCACCACCAGGATCACCGGACGTGCCCGCGACAACCGGCTCGTCCATGTCGCGAAGCCCGACGACCCCGACCTGCAGCCGCGCCCCGGCGATATCGCCGAGCTGACGATCACCCGGGCCGCGCCCCACCACCTGGTCGCCGACGCCCCGATCCGCAATCTGCGCCGCACCCGGGGCGGCGATGCCTGGCAGGCCGCCCAGCAGCCGCGTCCCTCGGGGATCGGTCTCGGACTGCCCACCATCCAGGTCCGCTGAGGTGGTCGCTCAGCTGCCCCTGATCGTCCTGATCGGGCCCACCGCGAGCGGGAAGTCGTCGCTGGCGATCCGTCTGGCCACGCTGCTGGCCGGTCGGGGACAACCGGCCGAGATCGTGAACGCCGATTCGATGCTGGTCTACCGCGGCATGAACATCGGCACCGCCAAGCCGACCGCGGCAGAACTGGCAGCCGTGCGGCATCATCTGGTCGACATCATGGATATCACCGAGGCAGCCTCGGTGGCCGAGTTCCAGTCGATGGCCCGCGCCGCCATCGACCGGCTGCGTGGCCAGGGCGTCGTGCCGATCCTGGTGGGCGGCAGCAGCCTGTATATCCGCGCGATCGTCGACCGGTTCGATTTTCCGGGCACCGACCCGGTCGTCCGCCAGAAATGGCAGGACGAGCTCGACCGCATCGGCGCGCCCGCGCTGCACCAGGTGCTCGCCGAGCGCCACCCGAGTGCCGCCGAGAGCATCCTGCCCGGCAACGGCCGGCGCATCGTGCGGGCTCTCGAAGTGATCGAACTCACCGGCGACTTCAATCCCCAGCTGCCCGAGCCCGTTTACGCGCTGGACGAGGTTCACCAGTTCGGTCTGCATCCCGACCGGGCCGAGATGGACGCCCGGATCGCCGCCAGGGTCGACCAGATGTGGGCTGACGGGTTGGTCGACGAAGTGCGCGACTTGGCCGCACGGGGGCTGCGTGAAGGCCTGACGGCCTCGCGCGGGCTCGGCTATCAGCAGGTGCTGGCATATCTCGGCGGCGAACTCAGCGAAGCCGAGGCCCGGCAGGCCACGATCGACGGCACCCGCCGGTTCGCGCGCAAGCAACTCGGCTGGTTCGCACGCGACCCCCGCATCACCTGGCTGAGTGCGGCCGATCCGCACGCAGATGAGACGATTGCCGGACATCTCGGCCTGCCAGCCGGTAAGTGACAGACTGGTCGCGTGCAGACGCTGAGCTTTGCCAAGGGGCATGCCACCCACAATGACTTCGTGATTCTGGTCGACCGCGAAGCCATGACGCCGCTGTCTGCCGACACCGTCCGATGGCTGTGCGACCGGCGTGGCGGCATCGGCGCCGACGGCGTGTTGCGCGCCGTGCGCAGCGAGTTGATTCCCGAATGGCAGGGCAAGCCCGACCTGTGGTTCATGGACTACCGCAATGCGGATGGCTCGATCGCCGAGATGTGCGGCAACGGCCTGCGGTTGTTCGTCCGCTATCTGCTCGATCAGGGCCTGGTGGACGCCGAACCCGTCGAGATCGCCACCCGGGCAGGCCTGCGCAAGGCCTGGGCCTGCCTGGACGGACGCATCAAGGTCAGCATGGGCCGGGTGCGCGTCGCTGAGCAGCCGACCTGGATCGAATCGAATGGCCGCCGCTACGACGCCACCACGGTCGATGTGGGCAACCCGCACGCAGGGGTCCGACTGGACGACGTCGAGCAACTCCGCGCACTCGATCTGAGCGTCGCGCCGACGTTCGACCAGGCGGTGTATCCGGCCGGTGTCAATGTCGAATTCGTCGTGCCGGTCGCCGAGAACGCCTTGCAGATGCGGGTCTTCGAACGGGGAGTGGGGGAGACCCAATCGTGCGGTACCGGCGTGGTCGCCTCCGCGGCGGCCCAGCTGCATTCCCTGGGCCGGCAGACCGGCTCCCTGACGGTCACCGTGCCCGGCGGCGCCCTCAAGGTCGACGTCGATGATGACCAGGCTTACCTGACGGGCCCGGCCGTGGTTGTTGCGCAGGGCAGGGTCACCCTGCCCAAACAGTGAGCCATGGCTCATGCCGGGCCCGCTGGCCACTGCGCATAAGCTTGTTTGACGATGACAGACGATGCCCTGAACCACGAAGAGACCTGGGATACCGACGACGAGCACACCGATCCGGACGAGCTTTTCGATGATGACGACTGGGACGACGAAGCCGACGACGGCGAACTCGATCTAGCCCAGCGCCATTCGCTGCGGCGGGTGGCC
Source organism: Brooklawnia propionicigenes (assembly GCF_030297015.1). Lineage (NCBI taxonomy): Bacteria > Bacillati > Actinomycetota > Actinomycetes > Propionibacteriales > Propionibacteriaceae > Brooklawnia > Brooklawnia propionicigenes. The sequence continues at coordinate 2,867,796 of NZ_AP028056.1, forward strand.
GGCTTGTCGACCGAACTGGAAGACGTCAGCGAGGTCGAGTACCGCCAGCTACGGCTGGAACGGGTCGTGCTGGTCAGTGTCTGGACCACGGGCACGCAGCAGGACGTCGACAACGCCATGTTCGAACTGAAGGCGCTGGCCGAGACGGCCGGTTCGCAGGTGCTGGAAGGGCTGGTGCAGCGCCGGCAGAAGCCCGATCCGGCCACCTATGTCGGGCGCGGCAAGGTCGACGAAGTACGAGAAGTGGTGCAGGCGACCGGAGCCGACACGGTGATCTGCGACGGCGAATTGAGCCCAGCTCAATTGCGCACCCTGGAAGACCGGATCGGCGTCAAGGTTGTCGACCGGACGGCACTGATTCTCGACATCTTTGCCCAGCATGCCAAGAGCGTGGAGGGCAAGGCGCAGGTCGAACTCGCGCAACTCAACTACCTCAAGCAGCGGCTGCGCGGCTGGGGCGGCAATCTGAGCCGCCAGGTGGGCGGCCGGGCCTCCGGCGGCGCGGGGATCGGTGGACGCGGACCCGGTGAGACGAAGATTGAGACCGACCGACGGCGGATCAACCATCGCATCTCGGTGCTGCGCGGCAAGCTGCGCGAGATGGAAGGTACGCGTGCCATCAAGCGCGCCGACCGGCAACGGCACCGCGTCCCTTCGGTGGCGATCGTCGGTTACACCAATGCCGGCAAGTCGTCGCTGCTGAACCGGCTCACCCATGCCGGCGTGCTGGTCGAGGATGCGTTGTTCGCGACCCTGGATCCGACCACCCGCCGCACGACGACTGCCGATGGCCGGGTCTACACCCTCACCGACACGGTCGGCTTCGTCCGCCATCTCCCCACCGATCTGGTGGAAGCCTTCCGCTCGACCCTGGAAGAGACCGTGGACGCCGACCTGCTGGTGCACGTCGTCGACGGTTCCGACGCCGACCCGCTCGGCCAGATCGACGCGGTGCGGACCGTCTTGGCCGAGATCGGCGCGTCGGATCGTCCCGAGCAGCTGGTCATCAACAAGATCGACCAGGCCGATCCCGACGTGCTCGCGGTCGTGATGCGCCGATATCCCGAAGCGATCGCGGTGTCGGCCCGAACGGGCGAGGGCATCGAGACGCTCCGCGAGACGATCGAGCGGCGGTTGCCGGTACCGCAGACCGAGATCACCGCGCTGGTGCCGTGGGACCGGGGCGATCTGGTTGACCGGGTGCACCGGGAGGCGGATGTGTTCAGTCTCGAGCATGAGCCCGGCGGCACGCTGATCACGGCGCGGGTGCATCCCGATCTGGCGGCCCAACTGAACCCGTACGCCCAGGCCAACAGGCAGCCGCAGTGAGCGATTTGCCTGGCCAAGCCTCCCAGGCGCTGGCTGCGGCGGTCGCTGCTCTCGGAGGCACCTCGCGTCCGGGACAGCAGACGATGAGCGATCAGGTGGCGGCGAGCCTGGACGAGGGGGTTCACCTGCTCGTCCAGGCCGGTACCGGCACCGGAAAGTCGCTCGGCTACCTCATCCCGGCGATGATCTGGGCAGTGGGATCGAAACAGACCGCGCTGGTGGCCACGGCCACCTTGGCGTTGCAGGCTCAGCTGGCCCACAAAGACATTCCGATCGCCGCGCGTGCGGTCGCCTCGGTCGTGGGTCGCGAACCGCGCACGCAGATCCTCAAGGGACGTTCGAACTACATCTGCCTGCTGCGGGTACGCGATCAGACGGGTGGCGAACAGGATTCGCTGCTCGGCGGCGCCGAGCTCGTCGAGGCGGTGCGCGATTCGGGATCCGATGCCACCTCCAGTCTGGGAGCCGAGGTCATCGCGCTCCGCGAATGGGCTGATGACCAGGCCAAGGACGGCGGACTTGCCGACCGGGACGACGCACCGAGCCATTCCCCGCGGGCCTGGGCGCAGGTCTCGGTGCCGGTACGCGAATGCCTGGGGGCCAACGTCTGCCCCTACGGCGCAGAGTGCTTCGTCGAGGAGGCGCGAGCCAGGGCCAGGCAGGCCGACCTGGTGGTCACCAACCACGCGCTGCTGGCCATCAACGCCATGCACGGCGGCACGGCGCTGCCCGAGTACGGTCCGGTCATCATCGATGAGGCGCACGAACTGGTCAACCGGGTCACCGGTGCGGCGAGCAGCGAACTGTCGGCGCAGCAGATCGGACGGGTCTCCAAGCGGGCGAGCGCTTGGCTGGACGATGACCTGGCCACAGAATTGCTGGAGGTCGCCGACACCTTCGCTGATGCACTGGCCGAGGTGGCGCCTGGGCGCATCACGGAGCCGGGTTCGCTCGCGGTCGAGGCCGCCGCGTTGGTGCGCGAGGTCAGCCGCCGGGCGGTTTCGGCGCTGGCGACGGGGTCGGGGCAGAGCTCCGATCCGGAGCAGCGGCAACAGGCGGCGTCGGCGATGAAAGAGATCTTCGAGATCGCCGAGCGCATGGCCAGACTCGACGAGCACGATGTGGTCTGGCTGAGCGCGCACGATCGCTTCGGCCGTCAGCTCAACGTTGCGCCGCTGTCGGTTGCGGGGCTGATGCGCGAGAACGTTCTGGAAGAACATCCGACGATCCTGACGTCGGCGACGTTGACGGTCGGTGGTGCATTCGAGTCGATGGCCGGGAGCGTCGGGCTGCGCCGTGCGGACCGTATCGCGGCCGATACCGAGGCCGGCGACGCCGGGCAGTGGCGTGCCATCGATGTCGGATCTCCTTTCGACTACGCCAAACAGGGCATCTTGTATGTGGCGACCGGGCTGCGCAACCCCGGCCGCGATGGTATCGGCGCCGACGCGCTGGCGGAACTGGCTGAGCTCATCTGGGCCGCGGATGGCCGCACGCTCGGCCTGTTCGCCTCGCAGCGGTCTGCCGAAGCAGCCGCAGAGCACCTGCGCGGCGCACTCCCGGGGCTGAACGTGATGTGCCAGGGCGAGGCGAATCTCAGTGAGCTCACCCGCACCTTCATTGCCGAAGAGGATTCCGTGCTGCTGGGCACGATGTCGCTGTGGCAGGGCATTGATGTGCCGGGGGACACCTGCCGGCTGGTGGTGATCGACAAGATCCCGTTCCCGCGGCCCGATGATCCGCTGATGCAGGCCCGACAACAAGCTGTCGCTCAGGCCGGCGGCAACGGCTTCATGCAGGTGGCCGCGAGTCATGCGGCCCTGCTGCTGGCCCAGGGTGCCGGACGCCTGATCCGTTCGACGAGCGACCGGGGCGTGGTGGCGGTCCTCGACCCGCGGCTGATCAAGGCCCGCTACAGCGGCTTCCTGCGAGCCTCGTTGCCGCCGTTTTGGACCACCACCGACGCCGAGGTGGCAATCCAGGCATTGCAGCGTTTGGGGACCAGCTAGCGGTCCGGCTCAGATCCGCCGCAGAACCGCGACAACCTTGCCGAGAATCGCGGCGTCGTTACCGTCGATCGGCTGGTAGGCCGGATTGTGCGGCATCAGCCAGACCTGGCCCGGCACACGGCGCAACGTCTTCACGGTGGCCTCCCCGTCGAGCAACGCCGCTACGATGTCGCCATTGTCCGCAGTGGGCTGCTGACGGACGACCACATAGTCGCCATCGCAGATTGCTGCGTCCACCATCGAGTCTCCGCGCACCTTGAGTGAGAACAAGGTCCCCTGTCCGACGAGCTCGCGTGGCAGCGGCAACACCTGCTCCACCTGTTCGTCAGCGAGAATCGGCACGCCGGCGGCGATGCTGCCGAGCACCGGCACAGCGACGGCGTTCGGTGACCGGTCACCCGAATCGGTGGCGTCGTCTTGGCCGAGCGGCTCGGCCTCGGGTTCTGTTGGGGAGGCCGTCCGGGTCGGAAGAATGACCTCGAGGGCCCGCGGACGATTCGGGTCGCGTCGCAGGAAACCCTTGGCCTCCAGGGCCTTCAGCTGATGAGAAACGCTGGAGGAACTGGCCAGGCCGACAGCCTCGCCCACTTCGCGGATGCTGGGTGGGTAGCCGCGAGACGACACGGTTTCCTGGATGAACTCCAGGATGCGGCGCTGACGGGCGGTCAGCCCCAGTTCGTCCTCGGAGCTGTCGGGTAGTTCGGCGACGTTGTCCAAGCCCAGATCGCGGGCGATGTCTTCGTTGGATGGCCGGCCGGCACGGCGAGGGGTGGCGGGTGGACGCCTCACTGTGATCATGAGACAACGCTAGATCATCCGGGGGCGTCATTCAAACATCTGTTCGAGCGTGTCGCCAATGGATGCGATCGGCGAACCACGGACCACAGATGCGGCGGGAATCGTCCGAATGGTTTTGTCAGTGGGCCCTGCTTGCATGGTTCTCAGACGGCAAGAAACAAGCGAATCGAACACTTGAACGATCGCGGACGGCTCGCTAGGCTGTGCATCGAACACACGTTCGATCCTGTTAGCTGCGGCGGATGGCCGGGCGGATGGAGGAAGCAAGATGAGCGTCCTGGTGGAAAGTCAGATCGATGTCCGGCGCGTCGCGGGCTCACCCGTACGGTCGAGGCGCGCCCTGCTCGACGGCGACCGGCGGCCCTGTGCACAGATGCGCTTCGTGCCCACTCGGGCGGCCGGTCCCCGGCAACCGGCATCGCCGCTTCCGGGGGCCTACTACCAGGTGGTGGCCTCGGCCGCGGCCGCTTCGCCCGCATCGACACGATCAGTCGTTGGCCGCGAGGAGATCACGCTGACCGATCGTGGCCTGGTGGTGATGATGATCGGTTTCACCCTGGCTGTGCTACTCGGAGTGTGGATCGTCGTTTCGCAGTACCTCGCCCTGGCGCCGGGTCTGGCCTGAGCGCTGCGGTCACCAGCGCCAAGGGCCTCGGACAGCGAAAGCGGGACGGCTCCTCAGGGAACCGTCCCGCCCGTGTAATCGCTCAGGCGCTGGTGAATGCTCAGGCGCTGGTGATTGTGTGACTCAGTAGCCGTAGGGCTGCTGCGGCGGGCCGTAGGGGGCCGGCGGGGTCGTCGGCGACTCGTCCAGCACCACGGTGTTGAGCATCTTGTCCGCGAGGGTCTGCCGCTTGGCGTCCCACAGCGGGAAGAGCCATCCGATGTAGCAGATGATGGAGTCGACGATGTGCGCGAAGTAGCGCAGGATCGACATTCCTGGCCCGATCGGTTGACCAGTGGCCGCCGATACCAGCCGGGTCTTGGCGACCCTGCGGCCGTACGTCACCCCGGTGTTGCCGCCGACGTAGCCGACGTTGTAGACAACCCAGCCGACCCCCAGGACGAACTGGACGATGCCGCCGATCATGCTCTCATTGCCGCCCGAATTGAAGAAGGAGGAGATGATGCCGATGACGATGCCGGGCAGGACGAAGTCGATCAGGCCACCGAGTGCGCGCTTGCCCCAGGAGGCCAGTGGTGCCGCCGGGCCACCGACCGGGCCGTACAGGCTGCCCGAGTAGGTCGGCTGACCATACGAATCGGTCGGCTGGCCGTAGCCGGGTTGCTGGCCATAGGGGTCGGCCGGCTGGCCGTAGGGGTCGGCCGAAGGCGAACCGGCGCCCTGGCCGTAGCGGGGCTGTTGCTGGCCGTATGGATCTTGGCCGTAGAACGATTGCCCGCCGGACTGTTGTTGGTCGCCGCTGCCGTAGGACTGGCCACTCGATTGTCCGTAGGACGACGAGGGCGGCTCGCCGGCCGCTTGCCCGTAGGACGACGACTGTCCGTAGCTGGGGGTGCCGTAGTTGGGTGTTCCCGAGCCGGGCTGGCCATAGCTCGACGACTGGCCGTAGCTGGGAGTGGTGGGCTGTGCGCCCGGCTGTCCGTAGCTTGGGGTAGTCGGGGCATCTGGCTGGCCGTAGCCGGGGGTAGTCGGGGCGCCCGGCTGGCCATAGCTGGGAGTGGTCGGTTGGGGACCGGATTGCTGCCCGTAGCCACCCGGCTGCTCGTAGGACGACTGCCCGTAGCCGGCCTGGGTCGGCGGGGTGGATGGTGTGTCGGGCTGCCCGTAGGCGGAAGGTGCTGCTGGCTCGCTGCTCGGCTGCTCACCTGCGGTTTGCTCATAAGCAGGCGAGCCGTACGTCGGCGCTGCGCTGCCGGTTTGTTCTTGGTTGGCCTGGCCCGCGGTCTCCGGGCTCGCTTGGCCGTTCTCGTCGCTGCTCGCGGCGTCTTGGCCAGGGTCCTCAGCGGGGCGACCCCAGTAGTCGTTGCTCACGGCTGCCTCCAATCAGATTGCATCACGCCACTGATCCTATGCGGCTGGTGGGTTCAGCGCGGGCGGCTCACGCGGATAATGGTGGTGTGCAGTCTCATGAGGCCGGCCCGGCGGTCTTCTCGCCGGGAGTAGCGCTGTCGCGTCTGCTGGGCTTCGGCGCAGTCGGTGCGGCGATCGCCGGTGCTCACCTGCTCTTCGGCATCGGTCTGCCCTGTCCATTGCTGAGTCTCACCGGAATCCAGTGCCCGCTGTGTGGATCGACCAGAGCCGCTGGCGCCCTGGCCGAAGGCGACGTGGCGGCAGCCTGGGGATACAACGCGCTGCTCGTGCTGGTGCTACCAATCTTGATCGTGTGCGCGGTGGCCTGGACCGTGGAACTGGCCGGAGGACCGGCGTTGCGTCCGCCGAAGTCCTGGCGTCCGCTCACCCAGACCAAGATCTATTGGGTCGCGGGGGTTGTCGGTGCGGTGTTCATGATCGTGCGCAACCTCATCTGAAGTGGCCGTCTTGTCATCAGCGGTCAGATTTTCTGGCCTCACTCGGAGCGGTGGGCGAGGCGATCAGGCGACACGCCGAATCGACGGCGAGCTTCGCCGCTGGCACTTGATCTAGTGGCCAATCGGTGTAATCTCTCTACATCTAGTAGTTACACAAGTGTCATTTGTCCACAGATTGTGGTTGTTGTCCACAAGATGTCCACAGAGGCATACACATCCCGAGCTGAGGAGTCACGATGCACTGCCCATATTGTCGTCATTGCGACTCTCGGGTGCTTGATTCCCGCGTTTCTGAGGACGGCACGAGCATTCGCCGTCGGCGGCAGTGCCCGGCTTGCGAAAGACGCTTCACCACCATCGAGCAAACTCAACTGGTAGTGGTCAAGAAGTCCGGTGTGATCGAGCCCTTCAACCGGGACAAGGTGATATCCGGCGCCCGCAAGGCCTGCAAGGGGCGTCCGGTCACCGAGGCCCAACTCGCCAAACTCGGCCAGCGGGTCGAAGAGGCCATCCGGGCATCCGGGCAGGCCGAGGTTCCCACCGAAGAGGTGGGCGTTGCCATCCTCGGTCCTCTCAGTGAACTCGATCCGGTCGCCTATCTGAGATTCGCCTCGGTCTATCGGCACTACACCAGCGTGGACGATTTCGTCGCCGAGATCGACCGGATGCGCGAAAGCGCTCGGGCCGATGCCGAGTCCGACGCCGAAGCGCAATTGCCCATCGATCTGGCGGACGAAATCTGTCAGACCGCCGGTGCACACTGACCTTCACGACCTGCCTGGATTTTCCCGACCTACCCACATGCACGCATCACCATCAGGAGACAGCTGTGACCGACACTCTGTATGACGACAAGCCTGGAACGCCGAGCGCTCGCGGCCTGACGATCGATCGGGTCTTCACCACCGAGGGCGTCCATCCCTATGACGAGGTCACCTGGGAAAAGCGCGATGTCGTTCAGACCAACTGGAAAACCGGTGAAGTGGTCTTCGAGCAGCGCGGGGTTGAGTTCCCGACCTCATGGAGCCTCAACGCATCCACGATCGTCACGACCAAGTACTTCCGCGGCGCGCTCGGCACCGCGGAGCGCGAAGCCAGCCTCAAGACGCTGATCGACCGCGTGGTCGGCAAGTATCAGCAGACCGGCCAGGAATCCGGCTACTTCGCGACCGACCACGATGCCGAGATCTTTGGTCAGGAACTCACCTGGTTGCTGCTGAACCAGTACTTCAGCTTCAACTCCCCGGTCTGGTTCAATGTCGGCACCGCGGCGCCGCAGCAGGTCAGCGCCTGCTTCATCCTGTCGGTCGACGACTCCATGGAATCGATCCTGAACTGGTACCGCGAAGAGGGCATGATCTTCAAGGGCGGGTCCGGCGCCGGCCTCAACCTCTCGCGGATCCGCTCCTCCAAGGAACTGCTGCGCTCGTCCGGTGGCACTGCGTCCGGCCCGGTCAGCTTCATGCGCGGTGCGGACGCATCGGCGGGCACCATCAAGTCGGGTGGCGCCACCCGCCGCGCCGCGAAGATGGTTGTGCTGGACGTCGATCACCCCGACATCGAGGAGTTCATCGAGACCAAGGCGCGCGAGGAGGACAAGATCCGTGCGCTGCGCGATGCCGGATTCGACATGGATCTCGGCGGCAAGGACATCACCTCGGTGCAGTACCAGAACGCCAACAACTCGGTTCGCGTCAGCGACGAGTTCATGCAGGCCGTGACCGATGGCACCGAGTTCGGACTGCGCGCCCGGATGACGGGCGAGGTCATCGAGAAGGTGGATGCCCGGGAGCTGTTCGACAAGATCGCCCAGGCTGCCTGGGAATGCGCCGATCCGGGTCTGCAGTACGACGACACCATTAATGACTGGCACACCAATCCCGAGTCCGGACGCATCACCGCGTCCAACCCGTGCTCGGAGTACATGAGCCTCGACAACTCCTCGTGCAATCTGGCGAGCCTGAACCTGATGAAGTTCCTGCGCGCCGACGACAGCTTCGATGTCGACAGGTTCATCAAGGCCGTCGAGCTGATCATCACCGCCATGGACATCTCGATCGTCTTCGCGGACTTCCCGACCGAGTCCATCACCCAGACGACCCGCGACTACCGTCAGCTGGGTATCGGCTACGCCAACCTCGGTGCGCTGCTGATGGCTCTCGGCAAGGGCTACGACTCCGAAGGCGGACGTTCGCTGGCTGCAGCGATCACCTCCTTGATGACCGCCGCCGCCTACCGGCGCAGCGCCGAACTGGCCGGTGTGGTCGGAACCTATGCCGGCTATGGCCGCAATGCCGACGCGCACAAGCGGGTGATGCGTAAGCATCGCAGCGCCAACGACAGCCTGCGCACGATCAACCCCATCGATGCCGGACTGTGTGAGGCCGCTGCGTCTCAGTGGGATCAGGTCATCGAGGTGGGGGAACGCAACGGTTTCCGCAACGCGCAGGCGTCCCTGCTGGCTCCGACCGGAACCATCGGCTTCATGATGGACTGCGACACCACCGGCATCGAACCGGACTTCTCGCTGGTGAAGTTCAAGAAGCTCGTGGGTGGGGGCTCGATGCAGATCGTCAACCACACGGTGCCGAGGGCGTTGCGCAACCTGGGCTACCTCGACGAGCAGATCGAGGCCATCGTGGCCTACATCAGCGACAAGGGCAATGTCATCGATGCTCCCGGGCTCAAGCCGGAACACTATGAGGTCTTCGACACGGCCATGGGTGTTCGCGCCATCAAGCCGATGGGTCATGTGCGGATGATGGCTGCGGTGCAGCCGTTCTTGTCGGGTGCTATCAGCAAGACGGTCAACCTGCCCGAATCGGCCACCGTGCAAGACATCGCCGATGTCTACATGGAGGGCTGGCGCCTCGGACTCAAGGCCATCGCCGTCTACCGCGACAACTGCAAGGTCGGCCAGCCGCTCAGCAACGGCAAGTCGGCCCCGGAGGAAGACGCGAAGCCGGCTCCCGAGGTGCGGATCGAGTATCGTCCGCGTCGCCTGCGGCTGCCGAAGTCGCGTTCGGGGCGGACGACCAGCTTCACCGTGGCGGGCGCCGAGGGCTATATGACCTCTGGTGCCTACGAAGACGGCAGGCTGGGCGAGGTCTTCCTCAAACTCGGCAAGCAGGGGTCGACGCTGTCCGGCGTGATGGATGCCTTCTCCATCGCGGTGTCGATCGGTTTGCAGTACGGCGTCCCGCTGGAGAGCTTCGTCCAGAAGTTCACCAACCTGAAGTTCGAGCCTGCCGGCATGACCGACGATCCCGATATCCGGATCGCGCAGTCGATCATGGACTACATCTTCCGCCGTCTCGCGTTGGACTACCTGTCGTTCGATGAGCGTGCCGAACTCGGCATCTACACCGCCGCAGAACGGGCTCACTATGTCGAGACCGGCAGCTACCTGAGCGAGGAGGAGGAGAGCGAGCTGCCCGAATCCGAGCAGTTGAAGAACGACGCAGGCGACAATGTCCGGGTCGATGCCGGTGGTCCGCTGCAGCCGAGCCTGATCGAGGCTCATCCGCACACCACCAGCGAGTTGATGGAGGCCATCACCGGTCTCGCGGTGGACGCTCCGCTCTGCCTGATCTGCGGCACCAAGATGCGTCCTTCCGGCAGCTGCTACGTCTGCGAGGGTTGCGGAGCAACCAGCGGCTGCAGCTGATCGATGACCGACATACGATGACGCGGAACTCCGCGGTGACAGGATGGATTGTCACCGCGGAGTTCTGTTTCGTTGGCCGTCGGCTAATGTAGCGGCTGCGGGTCAAGGTTGGACGCGCGCGTGGACGGCCGCTGATCGAAGCTCAGGCCGTCGGGGAGGAAGTCATGAAGCGCCTACTGGGATTGTTGTTGTGCGTCGCGCTGGCCATGACCGCATGTTCGTCGGGCTCGGATTCGTCAGGTGCTTCCGCAGAAAAGCCTTTGCAGATAGGCATCGCCCAGATCGTCGATCATCCGTCACTCAACGCCCTGCGCGACGGATTCATCGAGGCGATGACCGCTGCCGGCTATGTCGAGGGCAAAGATGTCGTCTACGACCTCAAGAACGCCGCCGGCGACCAGGTGACTCTCACCAATATCGCCAGCAGCTTCACCGACAAGGACCTCGTGGTCGCCATCGCGACCCCGACCGCCATCACCTTGGCTCAGGCGTTGCCCAACACCCCATTGTTCTTCGCCGGTGTCACCGATCCGGTCGGCGCCGGCCTGGTCGATTCACTCGACGCGCCGGGCGGGATGATCACCGGAACATCCGACATGCCGCCGATCGCCGATCAGCTGGCGTTGATCAAGGAGATCACCCCCGATGCCGCGACCATTGGCCTGCTGTACACCTCCGGTGAGGTGAACTCCCAGATTCAGGCTCGCATGGTCGCCGAAGCCGCCCCGGCGCTGGGGCTGAGCGTCCGCGAAGCCACCGTGACCGCCTCATCAGAGGTGCGTCAGGGAGCCGAATCGCTGACCGGCGTGGACTGCTACTTCGTCGGCACCGACAACACGATCATCTCGGGCGTCGAGGCGCTGGTTGCCGTCGCCGAAGAGCGCAAGGTCCCGCTGTACGTGTCCGACCCCGATTCGATCGACCGTGGTGCGATGGCCGCGCTTGCCGTCGATTACCACGCCCAGGGCGTCCAGACCGGTCAGATGGCCGCGCAATTCCTTGCCGACGGCGGCAAGCCGGGCGACATCCCCGTTGCGGTGGCGAAGGATCTGCAGGTCTCGCTGAATCTGCAGGCCGCCGAACGGATGGGTGTGACCATCCCGCAGTCGGTCATCGACACCGCGGTGAAGGTCGTCCGCTGACCGAAGGACCTACTGCTGGGGGCATGGCAGCGGCTGTCCAGGGCAGCCGATTGTCATCAAATCGACACTCAAGGTAGGACCCTGCCGCTGGGGGCATCACTAGAATCAGTGCTTGCACATACGTGAGAGGAAATATCATGCGCCGAATCGTCGCCGCCGGCCTGGTGGCCATGCTCGCCCTGACTGCTTGTGGTGGGGGATCGTCCACCACCGAGGGATCTGCCAGCCCAAGTACTGATGATCTGAGCTACGACGTCTCGGGCGTCCAGAAGGTGGACGAGATCGCTGCGCTGCTGCCCGAGAGGATCGCCAGCAGAGGCACTCTCGTGATCGCCGCCGCCCCTGACTACGCACCGGCCGAGTTCCGCGCCGAAGACCTGCAGACCGCCATCGGCTATGACGTCGATCTGGGCAAGGCGCTCGGGCGGGTGCTCGGCGTCGACACCGAGGTAAACGCCGCCGAGTTCGCCAGCCTACTGCCCGGTATCGGATCGACTTCCGACATCGGTATTTCGTCGTTCACCATCACGCCGGAGCGCACCGCGAGCTACAACATGATCTCCTACATCATGGTGGGCTCCTCGTTCGCGGTACAGAAGGACAACCCGAAGGACTTCGATCCCGACAACCTGTGCGGCCAGACGATCGGTGTGCAGACCGGCACCTACCAGGAGGAAGAGCTGGCGACCATGTCCGATCAGTGCGCGGCCGATGGTAAGGAAGCCATCAACGTGCTCAGCTATGGCGTCCAGTCGGATGTGACGACCAATCTGATCGGCGGCAAGGTCGTCGCCTTCTACGCCGATTCGACAGTCGCCGATTACGCCGTCGCTTTGACCGATGGCCAGCTCGAGGTCGTCGGCGGAGTACGGGATGCGGCTCCGCAGGGCATCGTCGTTTCGGCCGATGACGCGCAGCTGACCGAGGCCATTCAACGGGCCATGCAGCAGCTGATGGACGACGGCACCTGGTCAGCCATTCTGGGCAGCTGGGGCGTCGACGAGAGTGCCGGACTGAAGACCGCAGAACTCAATCCGACTGCGTGAGTGCTTCATGAGTCAGCCATCCGATCACCGCGCTGCCGATAGGACACCGAATCTGATCGAGGCGAAGCCCGTGCCCAGACCCACGGTGTGGGTCTGGGCCGGCATCGTCAGCTTTCTCGTGCTCGGCTTGATCTCCAGCCTGCTGGAGAACAAGAACTACCGCTGGGATGTCGTGGCGCAGTACCTGTTCGACCCGAGAGTCGTCGCGGGCGTCGGATGGACACTCCTGCTCACCGTGGCTGCGATGGTCATCGGTATCGTGCTGGCGGTGGCGACCGCCATCATGCGGATGGGCACGAACCCGATCCTGCGTGGGGTCGCCTGGGCGTATATCTGGTTCTTCCGCGGCACCCCGGTCTATACACAGTTGGTCTTCTGGGGCCTGCTTTCGGTGCTGTATCCCCGGATCAGCGTGGGCATCCCCTTCGGCCCCGAGTTCTTCTCCTTCACCACCCAGGACGTGGTCAACGCCTTCGTCGCGGCGATTCTCGGCCTGGGCCTGAACGAGGGCGCCTATCTATCAGAGATCGTGCGCTCCGGCCTGAACTCGGTTGACAGGGGGCAGTGGGAAGCTGCGACCGCGCTCGGGATGAAGAGCTCGACCGTGCTGCGGCGGATCGTCATCCCGCAGGCGATGCGCGTGATCGTGCCACCCACCGGCAACGAGACGATCTCCATGCTGAAGACGACCTCGCTGGTGCTCGCGGTGCCGTTCATGCTCGAGATCACCTTCGTGACCAATGCGATCGGCAACAAGAACTTCCTGCCGGTGCCGTTGCTGATCGTGGCGGCGCTGTGGTACCTGTTCATCACGTCGATCCTGATGATCGGCCAGCAGCGCCTGGAGGCCTACTACGGACGCGGCTTCGACGGCGAACCCTCACAGAACCGCAGACTGAGGGGCGTTTCGAAGCGTCAGCAGGCGATCCTGGCGGCCGGCACGGTGCACACCGATCCGAACCTGGATGTGACCCCATGAGCGGGCAACCGGTCGTCCCGATGGTGGATGCGCAGGGCATTCACAAGTTCTTCGGCGAACTGCATGTGCTCAGAGGCATCGATCTTCGTGTTGAGCGCGGCGAAGTGTGCGTGCTGCTGGGACCCTCGGGCTCCGGCAAGTCGACGATCTTGCGCTGCATCAACGAGATGGAGCAGATCAGCGCCGGTCGGCTCTACGTCAACGGTGAGCTGATGGGGCTACGAGAGGTCACCAGGAACGGCAAGACGGAGTTGCATCGGCTGCCGGACGCGCAGATCGCGCGGCAACGGTCGCGCATCGGGATGGTCTTTCAGCGGTTCAACCTGTTTCCGCACATGACGGCTCTGGAGAACGTCATGGAGGCGCCGCGTCAGGTCAAGAAGGTGTCCAAGCCGGACGCCCAGAAGCTGGCCCGGGAGCAGCTGGCCAAGGTGGGGCTGACCGACCGGGCCGATCACTATCCGTCCCAGCTGTCCGGCGGTCAGCAGCAGCGCGTCGCGATTGCCCGCGCTCTGGCGATGGATCCTGAACTGATGCTGTTCGATGAGCCGACGTCGGCGCTCGATCCGGAGCTGGTGGGCGAAGTGCTGGCGGTCATGAAGCAACTCGCCGAATCGGGGATGACGATGATCGTGGTGACCCATGAGGTCGGCTTCGCCCGCGAAGTCGCCGATCAGGTGGTCTTCATGGACGACGGCCTGATCGTCGAGCGGGGCACTCCGGACCAGGTCATCGGTCATCCGGTCGAGCAGCGCACCCGGGACTTCTTCGCCAAAGTCTTGTAGCCGCGGCCGGACGTGAAGCTGGGGGCCAGTCATCCCGACTGACCCCCAGCTTTTTCAATGTGCAAAGTGTATTTGGCTTTGACGGCTCGTCCGCCTTCACCGAAGTCTCAATGCAAGGACATGCCTCACTTGGCTTCCGGCTTGCCGATCTTCTCCTTGAGGAATCCCTGGACCTGATCGACTTGACCGACATACTTCTTCTCGGTCGCCTGGTCGACTGCGTCGCCAGCCTTGTCGATCACTGCTTCCACCTGATCCTCATGTTGATCGGCGGCGGACTTGATGTCGTCCAATAGCCCCATGTGAACTCCTTTCTCCCGGAGAGTGCCGGCAACTGCTCGGCGCTGACCTAAGCGTTGCACATCCGGCAAGAAGACACCACAGGCCTTGCGTTACAGTTTTCGCAATTCTCCCAAGGCGGACGCCAGCGGGTGGCACCACGAACCCGGATCAGGGCAGACCGGCCAGCCGTCCCAGGGCTGCGACCGTGGCACCGATGATCACCACGGCGAGGAACGGGAGCCTGCGCCACAACGCCACGGCTGCAGCGGCCAGTGCCAGCGCCCGGGAGTCCACGGCGAGTGTCTGCCCGGAGGCAAAGGCATTCGTGGCCACCAGTGCCGAGAGCAGGGCGATCGTCAGCGCACTGCTGGTCTTGCGGAATCCGTCGGATTCGAGCCACCTGGACGGCAGCAGATAGCCGGTCAGCTTGGTTGCGAACGCCACCGCGCAGCCGGCCAGAATCCAACCCCACAGGCTCATTCGGGACTTCCGCTCATTCGGGACTCCCACCGACACCGCTGGATTGACCGGCCGACCGGTCGGCGGCGCTTGGACGTCCGACAGCGTGCATCAGCAGCGCTACCACTGCCGCCACCAGCAGCGGGATACCCGGGGGAGTGAAGGGAACAGCGAGCACGGTCACCAGTGCGCACACGATGGCCAGCGCAGCGGCATCCCGGCTGCGCAGCCTGGGCCAGAGCAGTCCGAGGAAGGCCGCGACAGCAGCCCCGTCCAGCCCCCAGATCTTCGGATCGCTCATGGAATCGCCGGCCCAGGCGCCAATGAAGGTGAACAGGTTCCACAGCAGCCAGACGCCCACGCCTGCGGTCCAGAAGCCGCGCCGCTGTTCGCGAGCGGTGCCGGCGGCCATCGTGGTGGCGAACGATTCATCAATGGTGAGGTGGGCCATCAGCAGTCTCAATGGTCCGCGCGGCGTCAGCAATCCGTTCAGCTGTGCTCCGTAGACCGCATTGCGGATCCCGAGCAGGCTCGCCGCGACCAGAGCGGACATGCCGCCACCGCTCAACGTGCCGACGAACGCGAACTGACTGCCGCCGGTGAACATCAGCGCACTCAAGGCCTGGACCTGCCAGCGATTCAGCCCAGCAGCCACGGCGAGCGCGCCGAACGAGATCCCGTACAACCCGGTGGCGATCGAAACCGACAGCCCCATCCGGACGGCGGGGCTGCTCAACAACTGTTTCACTCGGCTACGGACTCACTCACATACTGGTCGGTCTTGCTGTGGGCGGATTCGCGGCTTCGGATACGCCGGTACAAGACGTAGCCGATCGACGCGGCGAGCAGCAGGCAGACCGCGATGGCGCACAACAGGGGAGAGAATTCCCACACCACGCGCAGGGCGTGGAAGCCGACGAAGCCGACGGTTCCGTAGAGCAGAGCCCACAAGACGCTGCCCACGGCCAATGCCGGCAAGAACTTGCGCAGCGGCATCCGCAGCCCGCCCGAAGCCAGCAGCACCATCGTCTGGAACCCGACCGTCAGGAAGCACAACGAGACCACCGGGGCCCCGAAACGAGCGACCAACTCGCAGGCCTGCCGATAGCGCGCCCCCTGCATTTTCGCTGTCATTCTCATGCGGGAGGCTCCGGCGATCAGACCGCGTCCGACGGCATAGGTCGCGGCAGCTCGGGAGAACACGATGCAGAACAGGGTCGCGTAGACCAACAGTTTGGGCATCTCCCATTCCAGTGGATTCATGCTCGTCCCCTGCCGGTTCGTCGGTCCGCGGTGGCTGACGGATCAACCATACTCGGCCGGAGTGCAGCGGCCGGACGCGTCTGCACCGTGGGGACGCCGCACGTCGGATCGGCGAGCATATAGGGTTGGCATCCGTGGAAGATGTGCTGTCGGGCTTCTTCACCATCTGGTTTGTCATTGGCATCGGTTGGTTGTTGGCCCAGTTCCGGGTCCTGGACGCCCATAGTCAGCGCGTGCTGTCCCAAGTTTCCTTCTGGGTGGGCCTGCCCGCGCTGCTGTTCGGCAGTCTTCGCCGGGCCGAACTCGGCCGCATCTTCTCGCAGAACGTCATCGTGTCACTGCTGGCGATCTTCATCACCCTCGCCATCTACCTGCTGCTGGCCTCGACGGTGTGGCAGCGAGGAGCCGGACACAAGGTGATCGGTGGCTTCGCGTCCTGCTATGTCAACGCCAACAACATGGGCCTGCCGATCGCGGCCTACGTGCTGCATGACACCAGCTGGGTGGCGCCGATCCTGTTGATCCAGGTGGTCTTCTTGCAGCCGGTCGGCCTGAGCATTCTGGACGCACTGAGCGCGAGGAGGAACGGCCAGAAGACCAGCGCGGTGCGCAACATCACGTTGCCGTTCCGCAACCCGATGACCATCGGTGTGATCGCTGGGCTGCTGGTGAATCTGACCGGTGTGGGCCTGCCGGAGCTGATGACCTCGACCATCGATCTGGTCGGTGGGATAGCGGTGCCCGCGATGCTCATCGCCTTCGGTGTCTCGCTGCGTGCCGGGCCGCTGCCCGGGTACGGCAATCTGGGCGAGACCATCACGGTCAGTGTCCTCAAGGTGCTCGTCCAGCCCCTGCTGGCGTTCGCCCTGGCGCGGTTCGTTTTCGGACTCGATCCGGCGACCACCCTGGCAGTCACGGTGATGGCGGGCCTGCCAACCGCGCAGAACGTCTTCATCTTCGCGATGCGTGGCGAGGAGTCGGTGCAATTGGCCCGCGACGCGATCTTCATCACCTCGTTCGCGTCCATTCCGGCGGTGACGGGGCTTGCCGCGTTGGTGCACCTGATCTAGCCGCGGTGATGGGCGGCGGCAACGACCGCGGATAGCCCGATGCGACCCGTATGCGGCGTGGTCGGCAGGCTCGCAGATCGTGGTGACACTCGGTCTTGACACTCGCTCGCGGGTCAATCTACGATTCCTTTTGGATCGATCTAATAGATCGATCCAAAACCCTGGACGACGACGTTTGGAAGGCAATGTCACGCATCAGACTGGTCGATGTGGCCGAGCACGCCGGGGTCTCCCGGGCAACTGCTTCGCTGGTCGTTCGGGACTCGCCGCTGGTTGCCGACGCTACCCGTGAGCGTGTCCGCGAATCGATGCAGGCCCTCGGGTACGTCTACGACCGCTCGGCGGCAGCTCTGCGCAATTCGCGTACCGGAGTGGTGGGGTTGATCGCCCCGGCGTTGAGCCATCCCTATCTGACCCAGTTCGTCACCGGAGCCCAGGATGTGCTCGAGGCGGAGGGCATGCTCGTGCTCGCCGGGGTCACCCACGACGATCCCGGGCAGCAGCTGAGGCTTCTCACCGCACTCGCCGAACGCAAGATCGACGGGGTCGTGGTGGTGCCCGCGAACGGATCGGCGCCCGAGGACCTGGGCGACAGCCCGATACCGCTGGTGCAACTGGTCCGCCGGGTCAGCGGCACCGCGACCGACTACGTCGCCGCCGACAACGCGTCCGGCTCCTACCAGGCAGCAACCCATCTGCTCGAACACGGCGCCGGACACATCGACTTCGTGGGTGGCCTCCCGCACTTCTCGTCCTACGAACCGCGGCTGGCCGGCGTCATCCGCGCGCTGGCCGAGGCCGGCCACCGGCCACCGGTCGTCCACCCCTGTGAGCCTGCCCGGCAGGCGGCGGTGGACGCTGCCGCCGCGGCCATCGCCGATGGTGCCGACGCCCTGGTCTGCTACTCCGACGAGGTGGCCTTCGGCGTTCTCGAAGCAGCCCAGCTGGCCGGCAAGCGGGTACCCGACGACCTGCTCGTGGCGGCCTTCGATGACGTCGCCGAAGCCCGCTACTCGACGCCGAGCCTGACCTCGGTCGCCTCCTCCGGCGAACTGGCCGGACGCGAAGCCGCCCGGCTGCTGCTGCGCCGGCTCGCCGAACCCTACGCCGAGCCCGAGCGGATCCTCGTCCCCTCCACACTCATCCCGCGCGCCTCCTGTGGCTGCGCGGCCATCACATCGCAATCCAGAAACTGAGGAGTCCACGCATGCGTCGTCCACCGATCCTGACTGCCGCCGAAGCCGCCGCACTTATCCCTGATGGTGCCACGGTCGCGATCTCATCGTCCTCAGCCATCGGCTGCCCCGACGATGTGCTCGCCGCGATCGGCGAACGCTATGAGCAGACCGCATCTCCCAAGCAGATCACCTCGATCCACGCCATCAACACCGGTGACATGTCCGCGGGCATCGCGGGCATCGACCACATCGCCAAGCCAGGTCTGCTGGCGCGGATCATCGGTGGCTCCTACCCGGCCGGCCCGTCCAAGATGCCCAAGCCCGCCGCCCGCGCGCTGCTGGAGTCCGGCGGTTGCCAGGCCTACATGTTCCCCTCCGGGGTCATCTACGAGTTGCTGCGGGCTTCGGCGGCCAAGCAGCCCGGTGTGTTCACCGACGTCGGCGTCGGCACTTTCTTCGATCCGCGGGTCGAGGGCGGCAAGATGAACGATGTCACCCCCGACATGGCGCGCATCGAAACCCTCGACGGCCGTGAGTGGATCTACGTCCCGGCCATCCCGGTGGATGTTGCGATCATCCGCGCCACCACCGCCGATCCGTACGGCAACCTCACCTTCGAGGACGAAGCAGCGGTGCTGGGCACCCTCGATACCGCGGTGGCCGCCCATAACAACGGCGGCATCGTGATCGCCCAGGTCAAGCGCACGACCACCGAGAAGCACCCTCCCCGTGAGGTTCACGTGCCCGGCGCGCTGGTCGATGCGATCGTGGTCGCTCCCACCCAGGAGCAGGCCGGTGGCATCTTCTACGATCCGGCCATCTCGGGCACCGAGATCAAGTCCCTCGATGAGATCGAGAGCATCGGTTTCGACATTACGAAGGTGATTGCCCGGCGCGCAGCGATGGAGTTGCACCACTACGACCTCGCCAACCTCGGCTTCGGCATCTCGGCGAATGTGCCGCGCATTCTGATGGAGGAGGGCCTGGACGGGGAGGTCACCTGGGTCATCGAGCAGGGCCCGGTCGGCGGTTTCCCGGTCACCGGCAAGGCTTTCGGGGCGGCCTACAACCCGGACGCGATCGTTGCGTCGTCCGACCAGTTCATCCTGCTTCAGGGCGGCGGCATCGACATCGCGCTGCTCAGCTTCATGGAGGTCTCGCAGCACGGCGATGTCAACGTGTCGCTGATGCGCTCGACCACCCACGTCACCGCCGGTGTCGGTGGTTTCGCCGATATCACTGCGCATGCCAAGCGGCTGGTCTTCTCCGGCCAGTTCACCGCGGGCAGGAAGGACGTCCGGCTGGGTGACGGACGCCTGGAGATCATCTCCGATGGCAAGATTGCCAAGTTCTTGCCCGAGGTCGCCCAGATCACCTGGTCGGGCGCGGTCGGCGCCAGCCGCGGCCAACAGGTGACCTACGTCACCGAGCGTGCCGTGCTCGAGTTGCGCGACGGCGTCATCACCGTTGTCGAGATCGCGCCCGGGGTGGATCTGGAGCGCGACGTGCTGGCGCGCGCCGGGATTCCGCTGGCGGTTGCCGATGATCTCAAGCTGATGGACGCGCGCATCTTCACCGACGCACCCATGGGTCTCGAACTCGGTGCGCCGCGTCGTCCGCTTCCGGTTCCCGGGGAGATCCGCTGATGACAGATCCGAGCCCGGTCCAACCCGATGGCGAGATCACACTGACCGTCGACGGTCACGTCGCCGTCATTCACATCTCACGGCCGAACAAGCTGAATTCGTTCACCATTCCCATGGTCGAGCAGCTGGAATCGCACCTGGCCGTCATCGACGACTCCGAAGACGTGCGCGCCGTGATCGTGACCAGCGCCGGTGACCGGGCCTTCTCGGCCGGCGCCGATATCAAGGCGTTCAGCCAGCTGTCGGCCACTCGCATGTGGTCCACCTGGATTCGCCGCGGACATGCGCTGTTCGACAAGCTGGCCGGGTTGCGGCAGCCGTCGATCGCCGCGATCGACGGCAACGCGTTCGGTGGAGGCCTCGAACTCGCGCTGGCCTGCGATATCCGCGTGATGGCCACCGATGCCAAGGTGGGG
This sequence comes from Brooklawnia propionicigenes, assembly GCF_030297015.1. NCBI lineage: Bacteria > Bacillati > Actinomycetota > Actinomycetes > Propionibacteriales > Propionibacteriaceae > Brooklawnia > Brooklawnia propionicigenes. The sequence goes on from NZ_AP028056.1 coordinate 2,888,358, forward strand.
CTGTCGGAGCTGGGCATCGGCACCCTGCCGGGGTGGGGCGGCACCGCCCGACTGCAGAAGACGGTGGGGGTGGCCCGGGCGAAGCGGATGATCTTCACCTCGTTGATGGTGGACGCCGAAACGGCGCTCAACTGGGGTTTGGTGACCGATCTCGCCGAACGCCCTGACGTGGTCGCGAAGGCGCGGGAGATCGCCGAGCAGATCGCCACCCGCGCCCCGATCGCCCTGCAGATGACCAAGCAGATCATCGACGGTCAGTCCGGCGAAGGTCTGCGACTCACCCTGGAGGCGCTGGGATCGGCGGCCAGTTCGGCCACCGACGATTTCGTGGAGGGTGTCACGGCCTTCCGCAGCAAGCGGCCCCCGCAGTTCAGCGGCAGCTTCGATGATCCCGGGCCGCGCGACGTGCTGCACGGATAGTCAGGTCAGCCCTCCCAGCAGCGCTGCGCTCCCGGACGCTCGCCGTAGAGCAGTTCACTCGCGTTTCCAGCAGAAGCGAACCGATTCACGGCGAGCGTTCGGGATCTGGGGCTCGGCGCTACCACATCGTGGGCCGCCCAGGTGGAAACGTGAGAGCACGGATCGCCTGGGTGGGCCTAGGTTAACCTCGACCCATGACCTTGGTTCCGCCTTTGACTCGTGACGATGTCGAGCGTGTGGACGCCTGGTGGCGTGCCGCGAACTACTTGACCGTCGGCCAGATCTATCTGCAGGAAAACCCGCTGCTGAAGCGCTCGCTGAGCGTCGAGGACATCAAGCCTCGACTGCTCGGCCATTGGGGCACCAGTGCCGGCCTGAGCTTCATCTATTCCCATCTCAACCGTCTGATCCGGCATACCGGTCAGGACATGGTGTACATCGCAGGCCCCGGCCATGGTGGTCCAGCCCTGGTGGCCGCCGGCTACCTCGAGGGCTACTACACCGAAGTCTTCCCGAAGATCACTCAGGACGCCGACGGCCTGCGGTCGCTGTTCCGTCAGTTCAGCGCGCCCGGCGGTATCCCCAGCCACGCATCGGTGACGACCCCGGGCTCGATCCACGAGGGCGGCGAGTTGGGCTATGCGCTCTCGCACGCCTTCGGTGCCGCATTCGATAATCCGGATCTGCTGGTGGCCGCGGTAGTCGGCGACGGCGAGGCCGAAACCGGTCCGCTGGAGGGTGGCTGGAAAGGCATCAGCTTCCTCAATCCGGTCCATGACGGTGCAGTGCTGCCGATCCTGCACCTCAACGGAGGAAAGATCGCCGGCCCGACCGTGCTGGCCCGCAAGGACCCCGATGAGGTTGCTGCCCTGTTCACCGGCCACGGCTACGAGGTGGTCTGGGTCGAGGGCGAGGATCTGCCGTGGATGCACGAGCGTTTTGCTGATGCCCTGGCCTACTGCTACGAGCGCATCAAGGCGATCCAGGAGGCCGCGCGGAGCGGCAACTGGGATGGCGAGCGTCCGGTCTGGCCGATGATCATCCTGCGCTCACCGAAGGGCTGGACCGGCCCCCACGAGGTGGACGGCGAAGTCGTGGAGGGCACCTGGCGGGCTCATCAGGTGCCGCTGTCGGGTGTGCGGGAGAACCCCGCTCATCTGCGGCTGCTCGAGAGGTGGATGCGCTCGTACAATCTCGACGAGCTGTTCGAACCCGACGGCTCGCCCAGCGCGTTGGTGCTGGCCAACAACCCCGCCGGGGACAAGCGGATGAGCGCCAACCCGCACGCCAACGGCGGACGCCTCACCGTGGACCTGGACCTGCCGGACTTCCACGACTACGCCGTGGAGGTGACCGACCAGACCCGCGCCACCGAGCGTCTGGAGTCGACCCGCAAGCTCGGTGAGTTCATGCGTGACATCTACGCGAAGAACCCAGCCAACTTCCGGCTGTTCTGTCCGGACGAGACCAATTCGAACCGGCTGGGTGCGGTCTTCGAGGTCTCCGACCGCGCATTCGCCGAGCACACCAGTGTCTTCGATGTGAAGCTGAGCAGACAGGGCCGGGTGATGGAGGTGCTCTCGGAGCACAACTGTCACGGCTGGCTGGACGGCTACACGCTGACCGGCCGGCACGGCATGTTCGCGTCCTACGAGGCATTCGGCATGGTCTCGGCGTCCATGACGATGCAGCAGGCCAAGTGGCTTCAGGAGGCCAATCACCTGGAGTGGCGCGCCAAGGTGCCCAGCACGAATATCCTGCTGAGCTCGACCTGCTGGCGCAACGACCACAACGGTTTCTCGCATCAGTCGCCCGAGCTGCTGCAGGTCGTGCTCAACCTGCGCGGCGATGTCGCGCGGATCTACCTGCCGCCGGATGCCAACTGCCTGGTCGAGGTTGCTGATCACTGCTTCCGGTCACGCAACTACGTCAACCTGATCGTGCAGGACAAGCAGCCGCAGCCGCAATGGCTCAACATGGACGAGGCAGTCGAGC